>CALLKE010000169.1 GCA_938008555.1 uncultured Pedobacter sp. | reverse complement strand
GCGATCCGGGAACAGGTAAGACGTATGTAGGCATTGCTCTTGATCTTGAGAACAGGAAGATGGCTACTAAGAAGAATGGTTACCGTGTTCGTAAGACGCTGATTGTTTGTCCTAAGTCGGTTATCAGCGTTTGGGATGATCACTTGATGAGCCTTACAGATGAAAATGTAATGATCATTGATACAAAAAATCGGAAACAGTTCATTATGGATGTTCTTAATCCAAATCTGTCAGGTTATTTCATTTGTAACTGGGATGCTCTTCGCTTAATGAAGGAGCTAGCAGGCGTCAAGTGGTTTCACATTATTGCGGATGAAGTTCACAGAGCAAAAAATAGAAAAGCACAAGCCACACAAGCATTGAAGAAATTGCCTACTGTATATAAAACTGGAATGAGCGGCACACCAGCTGATAATAAGCCTCAAGACCTGTGGTCTATTATCAACTGGCTGTGGCCGCGTTACTACACTAGTTACTGGAGGTTTACAAAAGCATACTGTGTATCTGAAAGATCTTCAGAAGGATATTCAAAAGTTGTTGGGCTAAAGAATGTAGAACATCTTCAGGAAGAAATGAAGCCTTGGTTTGTTAGGCGTCGTAAAGAAGATGTCTTGTTGGATTTGCCTGACAAATATTACACTCGCATTTGGGTCGATTTGACTCCAGCTCAGCGTAAAGCGTATGATCAGATGCGTAAAACGATGGTTGCCTGGTGTGAGGAGTATTCAGATGAGCTAGAGCGTAATGATCCAATTATTGCACAGGCAGTAGTAGCTCAACTTGTTCGCTTGCAACAATATGCAGATGGTTATGTAGTTCCACAATTGGATGAAAACGGTCGTCAGGTTGTTAAAAAGGTTTGGAATAAAAAGCTAGAACAGTACGAAGAGAAGCTTCAATGGTCAATTGATGATCCTTCTAGCAAGCTTGATGTGCTAATGGATCTTATCAGGGATAGGGACGGAGAACAAGTTGTTGTCTTCAGTCAATTTAGGTCAGTTATCGAATTATTCGAGAAAAGGCTACTACGTGAAAAGATTCCCTATGGGCTTCTCACTGGGAGCGTATCACAGGAGGATCGTGCTCGAAATGTTCAAGCTTTCCAATCTGGTGAGATTCAAGTGTTTGCTGGGACGATTGCTGCTGGCGGCGTGGGTATTACCCTTACGAAGGCGCGCACCATTATTTTCATTGATCGATCGTGGAGTCCAGCTATCAATCTTCAGGCTGAGGATCGTCTTCATCGTATTGGGCAAAAGGATGCGGTAGAAGTAATTGATTTGATGGCGCGCAATACAGTTGATTTAGGTAGAGCACAAAAAGTAGCAACTAAGTGGAAATGGCTTCAGATCCTTTTAGGTGATGAAGTTGATCTTGATAGGTTCGCGCAAGTAATGAAAGGTGAAGATAATGGCAGCACTATTGAAGTATGAACGAGTAATGTTCAAGGCCCTAAAGAAGGCTATTAATGAACGAGATTTTGTCAAGGTAGAAAAGATTTTCTTGAACCTTGGCACTTACTATGAAATTGAGGGATCAACTGATGCATGAAGTATTTGTAATTCCTGGTGTAATCGATGCTTCGGTAATTCAAAAGCAGGCTGATGCTCGTTCACGGGATTTAAGGTTCCCAGAAGATACCATTGTCCACTCACATCGAGTTGATCAAAAGTGCAATGATGAATGTGTTATCTATCGCATTGCCAAGCAGGTGGATGGTGATTATCTTACCACGATTGAAAAGTGGAACGATGATTGAGCTATATGAAACAGGATTACCTATTCCTGATGGCAAACTAGTTGTGATAGGCACAAATAACAGCATTACAACTTTCTACTTCAAAGATTTAATCCTGTGGGATCGTGATGAAGTAGCTTTGCATGTTAATACGCATAAGCATTTGAAACTAATTCCCTGGAGTAGTATCAGTACGCTTATTATTGAACGTAACAGCGAAGAATATTTGGAGGCTTTAGAGCACTACCAAAATAATCATAAGCACAATTGGGTCCATAAAGAAGCATCTGCTATGGATCGATATGGTATTATGGTTTGTTTGAACACAAAACATGAAGAGAATACTGGATGTAATCTTTCTCGTATTTTTACGAATAAGGAAATTGAAGATTTTGTAGCTGTTCTTAATATTCGAAGTGATTTGTATCTAAAGGACGAGTTCAATGGATAAGAAGAACAAACCAAATCCAAAAGTTGATCTTATTGTTGATAAGGATACTTGGGGAGGATCATTTCCTGTTTCCTATGAGGAAGCATTGGCGTGCGCTAAAGTAATGGCAGGTATTGCCGTTGATTTAGATGCAACGCCAGAAGATTTAGATTTGGTACTTTCTAGGTTGAACATCAAGGAACAGATTTCCTCCAAGAAAGTTTAAAGATACATCTTGACTTAAATAATGTCCCAGAGTATAATTAGTATTAGTTATACGAGATCACAGCAACCGTATTCAGATGAAGGGAAAGTCTGTGCAGGTATTACCTATAACGCGTGAGTTGACTGATGAAGTCAGCGACCTAATTGCAGATAGGCTTGTGCATGAGGTTCACACGTCAGAACGTAAATCCTTTAGGGGTTGTCGACGTCGATGGAACTGGGTTTTTCAACAGTTCTACTATCCTCAAGTAACTGCCAAGCCTTTAGAATTTGGTGTCGCATTTCACTCCGCGATGGAAGTTCTCTATGATCCAGACACATGGACTTGGGATCGGGAACTTATCCTCAATGCAGCTATCGGTAAGTTTGCTGATGTATGTAACGAGCAAAAGACTAAGTTCTTAAAGGATGGCATTGATTCATCTTTCTTGACAGAAAAAGAAGTTGAGGAAGAGTATGAAGAGCGTATTAAGCTTGGTGTTGGAATGCTTTCCTATTACCAACGCAAAGTTGCCTCTGTTTACGATGTAGGATGGAAGCCTTTACAGGTAGAGGCTGAGTTTATTGTTCCAATTCAAGATCCTGATACTGGCAATTACCTTTTTTGTAAATGTCCTCGATGCATCCGTACGATTGACATTTGGGTTGAAAATAATCTCAACCTAGATAATGTATCTAGTATCCGCGATCATTTGATGGATATGGGTCTTCCTGTTTGTCTTGCTGGACGTATTGATATGCTCGCTGAAGATGAGCATAACAACCTGTTCATTGTAGATTGGAAGACCACAGCAAGGCTCGCTAGAGGAGATGTATCTGGCCAGGATCGAGACGAGTTCTTAGAGAATGACGATCAAATTGGTTCTTATGTAATGGCCCTTGTTCGTAAGCTTCAACTTGACGTAAAAGGGTTTGTCTATGTGGAACTAAAGAAAGCATTTCCTCAAGAGCCTGTGCAAAACATAGCTCGACGCTTAGGTCGCCTGTACTCAGTGAATAAGAATCAGGCAGTGGATTACGACACTTATTTAGAATGCATCAGTAAGAATGACACTGAAGCATATGAATCAGGTTTGTATGATGATTACCTTTTGTTCTTGCGAGAAAGTGGAGAACGCTTTCATGGCAGGTACAAGATTCTGAAAACTCCAGAAGAGTTGGAAGAGATTGAACGTAATCTTTGGTATGAAGCTCTAGAAATGTGCAATCCTCATACTGTGAGTTATCCTTCGCCTGGCCGTTTCAATTGTGCTACGTGCGCTTTTAGGCAGCCTTGTTTAGAAATGAACAGGAAGTCTGATTACCAGACTATACTTGATACAATGTTTGACAGAAGGAAAGAACACTACTGGGTCAAAGATAGAAACACAGATAAAAGAGGAAATGAGTAATGGGAGAAACATTGACGTCAAAGACATTAGGCGGACTGAAGGTAGTCCCTGTTCAGCAACGAGCGCCTTTTATTAACATTTTGGTTTATGGGGATTCAGGTGTTGGAAAGACAGTACTTGCAGGATCTGCAGATGCTTGTCCTGACTTACGTCCTTGCCTTCTGTTAGACTTTGAAGGCGGATCTGAATCACTTGTTCGTACATATCCAAATGTTGATCAAGTACGTATTACTTCTTGGAAAGAGATGCAGGCTGTATATGATGACTTGTTACGTGGCAAGCATGGCTACTCAACAGTCATTTTAGACTCCCTGACTGAAATTCAAAAGTTTAATATGTACGATATTATGCAGCAGTTAGTTGCAGATAAGAATGATCGTGATGAAGACGTTCCGGGAATGCGTGAGTGGGGCAGAAACCTTGAACAAATGCGTAAGTTTGTTCGTGCATTCCGTGATCTACCTATGAATACCATTTTTACTGCATTGAAGGTGGATGCTAAAAATGATCGAACAGGAATGGTTACTACGAAGCCAAGCCTTAGTGGCAAGTTGGCTGATGAAGTGGCTGCATTCCTTGATATTGTCGTTTACTACTATGTCAAGCAGGTAGTAGAAAATGGTGAGAAGTTTGACCGACGTCTTCTTCTCACGGCGAAGACCGAGACGATCATTGCTAAGGATCGTACCGATCGATTGCCAATCGTAGTTGAAGAACCAACTATGCAAAAACTGTTTGATCTCATTAACAATAACAAGTAAGGAAAGTGAACAAAGTGGCAAAAAGTAATTCTGGTGTTGACATTGACTTTGACCCTTCACAGGTCCGAGTTAACTTCAGTGAAGAAGAGGCAAGTTCCGAGGCTTTTGATTTTGAGCCTTTACCGACAGGAAAGTACCTCTGTGCGATCACTGAAGTAGAAACGCGCTTCTCAAATTCTGAAAAGAACAAGGGCAAGCCTTATTGGGCGCTTACGCTTACTGTTCAAGAAGGACCTTTTGAGGGTCGCAAGGTTTGGGCCAATGTCATGCTGTTTGATGGCGCCTTGTATAGCCTAGCTCAGCTGATGAAGGCGATTAACCGTGCCGATGTTCTTCAGACGGGTCAAATTCCTTCTGTGGATGAACTTCTAGGCGAGAAAATGATTGCTACTATCCGCAAGATGCGCGATAAGTACAAAGAAGAGAAGGACGGGTCGAACACTGTTTACTTCAAGAATGAAGTAGGCGGCTTTAAGCCTCTTAGCGACGCAGTTGCATCTGCTTCTGGTGGCAATTCTCTTCTTCCGTAAGTAATGTGTATTGGTCAAGTAACAGGTAAGATCGTTAACTCATGTCTAGTTCATATCTAGAATAAAGTTGCTAAGATAGCGGCGCCAATACATAACTTGAAAGGTTATTGTGGACATTCTTAATGTAAGTGCAGAAACAGATCGGCTTCGTGAAACATTTCTGCGCCAACTTTTTGGTGATGAAAAGGGATTTGTCTGCATAGCATACGCAAGTTCTGGCAAAAAGGATTTTAGGGAGGAATTCTTTAGTTGGCCAGAAGATGTTTCTAATATTCTAGCATTAGTAAATAATGTTTATATTGGACACAATGTTTGGGTTTGTCCTCATTTGTTCAATACTAAGCAACGGCGCAAAGAATTTGTAAAAACAACTCCAAGTGCTTGGTCTGATTTAGATACATGTAAACCTGAATTACTAAAAGTTATTCCTACGATTACAATTGAATCAAGTCCAGGCAAATGGCAAGGCTATTGGATGTTCGAACGTCCTATAGACCCAGAAGAAGCGCAGAATATTAGTCAACGAATTGCATACACACATGCTGATGATGGTGCTGATAGGAGTGGATGGGATTTAACACAGTTACTTCGATTCCCCTTTACATATAACTACAAGTATCTATCAACTCCTACGCCTATTGTTCAAATTTCAAATGCGAATCGCAGGCGGTACAGAATTGACGATTTTGAAGTATATGACAAGGTTGAAGGATTTGAATATCTAGACATTCCATTTCCGACAGAGATTCCTGATGGTGATGAACTTCTAGATAAGAACCGTTTAAAGATTAGTCCAAGTATTTGGCGTTTATATCAAGAAGAACTTGATCCAAAGAAATCATGGTCTGAACCTTTATGGCAATTAGAGATGATGCTCTTTGAAGCAGGCTTTGATACAACACAAGTATTTGCTATCGCAAAAGAAGCTCAATGTAACAAGTACAAAAAGCGCGGCGATTCAAGTGACGTCTCTTTGTGGAAAGAAGTATGTAGGGCAGCTGCAACTCATGAGCGTAATACTTTCTCCTTAGAGAAGAGATCAGACTACAAAGAAAAGCCGCTACTTTCCGATGAGGAAAGGCATATCGTTGCTTCTCAAGATGATACAATTATCGAAAGGTACATAACATGGGCAAAGGGATTAGGAGACGCTGCGCCACAATATCATCAGGCGGGTGCATTTATCGCCTTATCCGCACTACTTGCTGGAAGTGTCCAATTGCCGACCAGCTTCGGGATGATCAAGCCTAACCTGTGGTTTATGATTCTAGCTGACACCACGTTGACTAGAAAATCTACGGCCATGGATATCGCAATGGATCTAGTGGCGGAAATTGACGACAATACAATTATGGCTACTGATGGATCAATTGAAGGTTTGTTGACATCATTAAGTACTAGACCAGGTAAACCTAGTGTCTTTCTTCGTGATGAGTTTAGTGGATTGCTAGAAATGATTACGAAGAAAGACTATTATGCAGGTATGCCTGAGTTTCTTACAAAACTCTATGATGGTAAGATGCAGAAGCGTATCTTGCGAAAGGAGAGTATTGATGTTCGAGATCCATGCTTGCTAATCTTTGCTGGAGGTATTAAGAATAAGATCACATCATTGTTAACATTAGAGCATGTTAGTTCAGGATTTATGCCCAGGTTTATTTTTATCACAGCTGAGAGCGACTTAACAAGGGTTAAGCCTTTAGGTCCTCCTACAAGTTGGACAGATAATAATAAAGCTGCTGTACTGAATGAACTAACTGACCTTTATAACTTTTATTCAGCTAAAACAAATATGGTTATTAAGGGCAGTAATGTTTCATATGAAGTACAACGTAAATGGGATGCAGAATTAACTCCTGAAGCATGGCATAGGTACAATGAGCTAGAAACTCAAATGCTTGAATCAGGAATGAATTCCCAACATCCTGAAGTAATGACTCCTGTTGGCGATCGATTGTCTAAAAGCATTTTGAAAGCGGCAGTGTTAGTAGCAGCTGCAGAACAAAAGAGGGAAGATGGTAAAGTAATTGTTGAAATGGTTCATCTTCTTAGAGCAATCGCTTATGGAGAACAATGGAAAGTTTACAGTAGAGAAGTAATCCAGAACATTGGCAAATCTACGCAAGAGAAGATTTACGATCAGATGGTTATGTTTATCAATAAACATCCAGGTATTTCAAGATCGAGGCTAATGCAGAATTATCGTCTCAATGCGCGAGAGATGTCTTTGATCCTTGAAACACTAGAACAAAGAGGTCAAATTATTAGACAGGCAAGAGGAAGAGGAGAAGTTATGTTCCCAAGTT
>CALLKE010000168.1 GCA_938008555.1 uncultured Pedobacter sp. | reverse complement strand
GGGCTTGGTTAAGGTTAATGTAGGGCAATCCAATGCCAAATCTTTACTTTCATCATAACGCTTAAACTGCATGACTGAGTTTTCAACCCATAATGAAAAATGCTCTTTGGTATCCGACAAAACCAGATTGATACACTGGTTTTCATTTTTTAAATTTTCCACATCTAAATTTGTCGCCATGGCTTCAAGAAATCTTTCAGTTGGCGTGTGAATCAATAAATCACTCGGATCAGATGTATTTTGTAGGGGTACATTATTTTGTAGCTCTTGAGCACCCACCAAAAAGAAATTACGCCAAGTTGAAGCCTCAGCAGCATAGCCCAATTGACGATAAGTATTCGCCAATAAGTCTTTTGCTTGTTGGTTTTGAGGGTTATTCAACACAATATGTTTTAAAATCTCGGCAGCCCATCTATAGTCAGCTTGAGCGTAGGCATCCCGCGCATTTTTCAATGCATTGTTCTCCCCACCTGCTAACTCAATATATTTTTTTGCAACAGCTTTAGGGGGTAATGGATCTAAATTGGAAGGATGAGCATCGAACCATCCCATATAGTATTGGTATATCGCTTTTACATTATGCTTTAAGGTTCCATAATAGCCATGCGCATATAGCTTTTGATCAAGTGCCGCTGGAAGCTTAATTTTTTCGGCAATTTCAGCACCATTAAAACCAGAGTTCATATATCTCACCGTCTGATCATGTGTGAACTTATAAACATCTCGCTGGGTTTTAATAAAATCTTGAATATTGTCATTGCCCCAGACAGGCCAATGATGCTGTGCAATCAATACATCGGATGCTTTGGCATGCTGCATTGCTTGGTCTAGATAGCCCACCCATTTTAAGGCATCACGGACTTTAGCACCCCGAAGGGTATAAAGATTATGCATGGTATGAGATAGAATTTCTGCGCCGTTATAAAGTTTCAATGATGGGATAGAGAACGTTAATTCTGCTGGTGCTTCTGAACCCGGCACGTTATAAAACACAAAATCCAAGCCATCAACCGTCATTTTCTGTTCTGGTTGAGTGATCAGTTGTGTAGGCTCAAGGATGCCCATTTTTCCCACAGCAACAGCCTTACCTAAACCTGTATCCACCAATCCTTCCGCATTTTTAGGTAGAAAAGTTCCATACATATAAGTCGCACGACGTATCATGGCTGAACCTGCCATCACATTTTCACTGGTCGCTTCTTCCATAAAGCCTTTTGGCGCAATAATTGGAGTTTTTCTAGCGTTAATTTCTTCGCTAGAAAGAACGCCTAATGCACCACCAAAATGATCGATATGGCTATGGGTAAAGATAATGGCTGAAATTTTTTGCTCACCTAAATGCTGTCTAGCAAATTTAAGTGCTGCTTCAGCCGTTTCTTTAGAGGTTAATGTATCCACAATAATCCAGCCAGTATCACCCTGAATAATGGTCATATTTGCCAAATCAAAACCACGAATTTGCCAAACTCGATCTGTTACTTTAAATAGCCCAACATTGTTGTTTAATTTTGCTTGTCGCCATAGAGTGGGATTAACGGTATTTGGTGCTTGATCTTGTAAAAAACTAAATGCATCAAAATCCCAGATAACATTGCCTTTCTCACTTTTAATTTGACCTGTTGGCTTGGCAATAAAGCCCTTTTGAGCCTGATTAAACTCAGTCATATCCTCTAAGTTATACTTCGCCTTATATGTATTATTTGATTCAATGACCGCTTTTTCTACTACAGTATTTGCTGCAAAAACAGAAAATGGCAGAATAAGCATCAATGAAACTGTTAAAAACTTAATTTTCATCTTCTTTCCTTTTTTTAAATAGAGGTGGTCCCACATGTTTGAACAACTAAAAGCTTATTTATAAGTGATACTCTGCTCTAGTTAAGCTACCTTATTTTGTTGTGGTAGCTGGTCATAGTAAAACTCATCTGGAGTCATTTTGTCCAGACTCGAATGAGGTCGTTTCAAATTATAAAATTCAAAATATGCACTCAATTGCTTTTTCGCATCTGTGACACTGCTATAAGCTTTGAGATACACCTCTTCATATTTAACGCTCCGCCATAATCGTTCAACCATCACATTATCAACCCATCGACCTTTACCATCCATACTGATTTGAATGCCATTTGATTTCAATACATCAATAAATGCATCACTGGTGAACTGACTGCCTTGGTCTGTATTCAATATTTCAGGTGATCCATATTTTTCAATCGCTTCATTTAAAGCCGAAATACAAAAATCCACCTCCATACTAATCGATACCCTATGCGCAAGTACCTTGCGGCTATGCCAATCAATCACAGCACATAAATAAACAAAGCCTTTTGCCATAGGGATATACGTTATATCCGTAGACCACACTTGATTACTGCGCTGAATAGCCAATCCTTTGAGCAGATATGGATATTTGCGGTGAGCTTGATTAGCCTGGCTTAAATTTGGTTTGCAATATAACGCATTAATGCCCATTTTCTTCATTAAAGTACGTGTATGACGTCGTCCTATATGATGTCCTTGACGATTCAACAAATCACGCATCATACGACTGCCTGCAAAAGGATATTGCATATGTAATTCATCAATACATCGCATCAGCTTCAGATCTGATGAGCTAACAGGTTTTGGGCGATAATAATAACAACCACGAGAGACTTTCAGTAACTTAGCTTGTTTAGATACTGAAATCTGAAGTGAGTCGTCGATTAACTTTTGTGGTTGAAGCGGCCCAGTTTCTTCAACACACCTTCTAAAAAATCAATTTCTAATGCCTGCTCACCGATTTTTGCATGTAGTTTTTTTAGATCGATGGGTGGTTCTGTTGGAGCTTTTGATTGATCGAAAGCTTGCGAGGAAGCTGAAATCAGTTGATTTTTCCAGTCGATAATTTGGTTTTGATGAACATCAAATTCAGCACTCAATTCAGCAAGTGTTTTTTCTGCTTTAATCGCAGCAAGTGCTACCTTAGCTTTAAAATCATTTGAATGATTTCTTCTTGGTCTACGTGCCATAAAATACTCCATATATTGATGTTTATAACATCATTTGGGGAGCAAAATATCACTTATAAGTGTTGTTCAAATTTCCTGATCCACCTCTGATTAGACTGACTTTACAGCATGTAAAATAGATATAATATGTTCAATAGTTCGTATAACATGACCTATTGGACAGTTTACGTAGGAGCT
>CALLKE010000167.1 GCA_938008555.1 uncultured Pedobacter sp. | reverse complement strand
CTACGGCGGCGACGAGTTCGAGATAGTCCCGGGCAAGGGTGACCATTAGGCGAACGCCTGCCAGTAGATCTCCGATCCTTGAATTACGCGATAAACGATACCACCACTGCTAATAGCCTCTAAATCATATTTAGCTGCCTTAGTATCTAATGCAGATGTTTCTGCTGCAGTCATAGTGACTGTAATTTTTCCCTGCGCTGCAATGATTATGATTTTGCCATTAGCAGTGGTGGCATCGAACAAGACTGGAGAACCTTGAGATTTGCGCATTTGCATTCTCACAGTAAAGCCAGTCAAGTCATAAGGAGTAATAGCATCAGGCTGCATCCATTGAATAGGAAGAATGAATGTAGCTCCCTGCTCAATAGTAATATCAAGTGTGCCTGCGCCCATTACTTTTTACCCCTTGTTTCAGCTTCCGTTTGTGCCGCATAAACTGTATTCAATAACCAAATGTGGTAACTATCTTGATCGAGAATTCCTCCCGCTTTCGGTAGAGCACCTAATACTTTGCACAGCATTGCCAAATTAATAGCATCTGCAACATCTTCATCAATATTGCCTGATCTATTTGGAATTAGGATTTCTGCACGAATGCGGTTTGTTAGTTTCCCTCATCTTCCTCGAAGTTATTCAAGGAACTTAGGTGCTCATCAATTTCTTCACCAATACGAGGATCAAGCTTACGCACATCTGAGATACTGCTCAAATTAAGAAGACGACCATCTTCATCTTCAAGATTGTGCTCTACAATACAACGCTCAAAATCAAACATCGTTGCTTGCTCACTGACAAGATTCATTTCACCTTGAAAATCCTTCTTGCCCTTTTCCGTCTGGAACTTCATACCAGAAACCATGGCACGACGCTGTAACTTTTCGCCATATGTAAGACGACGGGCCTTAATAAAACCGCCTTCGCATGACTTCAAATCGAAAGTAGTTACTTCACTTACATTACTTGTTGCCTTCGGCATTTCAATATCCTCCCTCAAGGATTGTTATTATTTTCAAAAGAGACTCGAGTTAGACTTACGAGCCTCTACTTCTATTAGAGAGAAGCTCCTATTGCGTCTAACTAAAATCTATGTAAGTTAGACGCAATATAGACTCAGGAGCTTCTCTAATAGAAGACCACAGGATGTACTATGGAACAGTGATATCTTCTTGAGTCTTAACAGTCAGTTTGTATGCATTACCAACAGCATCTAGCACGCCGTTATAGTTGACTTGCGCACGAGTTAAATCACCTTGGCCGCCCAAGCCTACTTCATAAGTGTCCTTAATGGCTGCAGGTAAGTTAATAGTAATCGAGTTATTAGCGCCCTTTGATGCTGCCAAGGTAATCGTTTGTGCAGTAAGTGCCTTGAATTCATCATAATCAGTACGAGTATCAAAATCGCGCTCAATTGACAATGTGACGTTACGCTCGCCAAACGAAATGAACTGTGCGCCCCTACCAGTATCCTTCAACCTGTACTGTGGTTCTCCGGAATCATCGACCGAGAATTCGAAACTGTCCGAATCGAAGACCTGAGTCGCCGTTGGAATCTGCAAGTTGTACTTACCTGCACCAAACGGCGTAGCTTGAACACCTGTAGCCCAAGTAGCAACAGGCAAAGTCTGCGATGCTTCATCCCGACCTAAAATAGCTGGGTTAAACATCAGCTTACCATTATCGATGCTAAGAGTAAATGATGGAATAACACAGCCAGTATACCCAAAAGCAACACCATTACGAATAACGGTGATAGACAACGTCTTGGTAGGAACTGCAGCAGCACTACCAACAATGTCATAGGTGAAGTTAGGTGTAGTTCCTGACTTGGTATAAGTATTACGGCCTGCTCGAAGCATTAATGCAAAAATATCTTCAAATGCTTCCATGGAAATGTCTCCTTCAACGTGAACATTTCCATCAACAGCGCCAACAATGTCGGCGCTTGCACGAATAGGTCGACGCCAGTCAGTTTCCTGAACATACTTAATAGATTCACTCACAATGGGAACAAACTTAGTAGGTGCTAAGTAAGTGCCCGAAGTGGTTTCAATTGCTACGCCTAAGAAGCCTTGTGCTCCAGTTCCAGGCATTACTGATTACCTCCATCTGTATCAGAATCAATGTCTACGATGACATCTTCTTCTTGCTCGTTTTGTGTTTCTGCAACTTCCTCAATTCCAGGCTTTAATGCTTTTACAGAAACACCATACATATTCTTAGACACTGCTAAAAGTGTCCCGCCACGTGTAGTTGACGTTTTTTGCATGCCCCTTTTATCAAACTTAATTACGGTCTTAGAGTTGTAATCCCTAAATGATTCTGCCTCAGTAGAAGTAATCTTGTAAACAGATCCATTCTCAAATAAACCTAAACCGGCAATTTGAATCTGTTCACCAAGAGGTTGCTCAGGAATATTAACTGCTAATTCATATACAAAATCATCTGACATTACATATACTCCGTTGGTAATTGTTCTCTAGTTTGTACTTCAATTGTTAAAATGGATGATCTAAACAGAGAATTGTTCTTGCGCCTGTATCCACTTTCAATACGTGTCACTAATGAGCTAATGCACATATCAGTTGATCCGAAACCTCTTAAGTAAGGATCTGTGTGAATATCAGATTCAATCATTTCTGCAATTACATCAACATTAGATCGAATTTGTTCTGTTGTTGCTATTTGGTAGTGGTATACAATTAAATAAATTGTAATTGTGATATCAGTACCTTTTGGAATTCTCTGAACTTGTCGTTCTTTTGTTCCAGGCTCTACACATACAGATGGCGTATTAGGAATTCTATCTTGATCACCATAAAAAACGTTACGTAAGCCATAATTACTTTTACGTACATTTAAAATGTCAACAAAATAAGTACTAACCTCATTTAAAGTAGTATACATCATATACGACCTAATTGAGCCGCAGCAATTCGCTCAGACAGCCATTCTTCAAAAACAAGGCGAATTTCTATTTCATCTTCTGGCTGTAATACAACAAAAGGACGAGCAGGAATTGAGCCTATATTATCTGAATCTTTATTTGGCCTGCCTAATGAAACACCTAGGTACGTAATATGTATAGTTTTCATTTTAGCAGGTTTTGTTTTGAAATTTGCTCCTGCTTGATGTACTTTACCATACCAAATTCGTTGAGGCAAATCTGCAATAAAGGCTTTTTCACTATCAATATGCCACATTGATAAATAAGTCATATTACGACGTAATTTACCTGAACGAATAAGAGGCTGATCGTGACCTTTTTGGCTAATAGTATCACTTTCAAGGGGAGACCAAGAAGGCCTACCACCTACAGCGAAATTCTCTGCAATGCTAGGAATTACTACATTACGAATTGCCCGTTTTAAAGGCTCTCTAAATGATCTAATATCAAGACCCAATTTATCTACGCGACGAGCCATAATACCCATTGAGGGAGTAAAAAACATTTGAACACTTCTAACTTGGCCTTGGCCTAAGTTAGGTGTTAAAATAAGTCCTTTTAGATTACTCATTAAAATACGCTCCCCATAGTAAAGGAAGGCCCTCCTGCAGAAGGATCATCTGCAGTAGGCTCCATAGAGGAACTTAAATCATTTGGATAAAATGTTGGGCCGCCAGCAATTTGAGCTGCAAATTCTTGATCCGCCATAAAAGGATCTGTTAGTAATACACTACCAGAAATAATTGCTGACATTTGTAAATCAGCTGTGGACCGCAATTTATCAGCGAATGCATTAGATTCACCATCATCTGAATAAGCTTTATCGTAAGTCCATGCAGCATAATACATAGACAAAATTGTTTTAACTAATT
>CALLKE010000166.1 GCA_938008555.1 uncultured Pedobacter sp. | reverse complement strand
ATTGATGCAATAATTTTTATTATAAAAAATATAACTTTTAATTATTTTAAAGTCAAAAAGATGAAAAAAGGTTTAAAATTTGCGATAGGAGTTGTATTTGTAGGTTTTTTGGGAGTGTGCCTGACGAATGCGTCTCTGCCCGACTCCATTGTGCAGCAACGTAAAGCCTTTTGGGACAGTTGGGTTAATAAATGTTTTCCAAATAATGATTGGAACACGACAACATTTAAGACAATGGGGGAGGACTATAGTGCGTTTAAGCTAAAAGACAGCACGGTGTATCATGATATGAAAGCACTGAATCCAAATGAAATAAAACTTCAAGAGTTTGTTGAGTCGGGCTCAACGATGCCTGAAGAGGCTTTTGTCAAACAAGGAGATAAATTTTTTAAAATCGTTCCCAAAGGAAATAATATTGATGGACCTTCGGCTTATTATTTAGGTCAAATACAATTGGATAAAATTAAAGCACATCCAGCAAGGCTAGAGCAGGTACTTGGATTGCCTTTGAGTAGCGTAAGTGCCGAATATGATGTATTTGAAATAACGTACCAGGGTAGTAGCAAAGAGTATGTTTTCCGGTCGATCGTAGCTTCAACCCAGCAATTTGCAAATGCGACACCAAATGTAAAATACAGCACATGTGGGGGGGCAGTTCAAACATTGGTTTTAGATAATATGGATGCTACAAAATGGAAAAAAGGGTCTGTTAAAATAGCGAGTATAAGTCCTAATACATTACCCAAAATTGGAGATCAAAAATGAGTCTGGTAGATTTTAGAAAGCGTGTCGAAGAAAAATTGTCGAATAGAGATTACTATGGAATGTTCGAGGTCATTGATCGTGCTACTGAGGACTATCTAGATAACAATGTTTCAGATTATCATCTTTGTGTGGAGCTAATTACTCAAAATCAAGAATTATATGAGTACATGGGTGCTTCAAAACAATTTGAGATGGCCTTCGAGCTACATAGTAAACTAGCAAAAAACCGAAATAGACTTTTTCTTTCTTGTTTGACAGAAGAACAACATGAGCTGAAGACGATCTTCAAGAGGGCAGTTGGAGATTATTCTGCTACATATTAATAACAGGGGGGGCTTTAGAAGCTGATTCTTATTCAAAATTCTGTCAAAACATTTTTCTAAGACTGTTTTGGGGTTATCTAACATTGATATACTACGCCATGAAACTTGACCATCAGGCCAAACAAGTACAGCACCTGTTGAAGTTATACTATAAGTGTCATGCCAGATATTATCAGGGTCAATTAAATCGCCATCATTTGCTATTCTATAGATTTTTAATGGAAATAGTTTGTTTTGCGCTTAAATGGCATTTTAGGCCAATTATGCTATTCTATGATAGTACTAAAATGATATGTAGGTGGTAGTAAATAGAACTCAGCCCTTTTATAAGTATTTAATAATTAGCCATTTTATGTCTTTCATCTTTTGTTATACCCTTAATAAGGTTCTGCTAATAGCGCCAACAGTACCGGTTTTGATTTCTCCAGCCCGCGTATAATTAGCCATGATAACACCGCTTGGTGTAACATGGCTTTCTATTAATTTAAACGCTGCTGGAATAGTGTTGGTATCAAATAATCTTTTTCCTTTACCAAGAAGTAAAGGGTGAATGTTAAGCCAAAATTCGTCTACTAAATCATGTTTCAATAATAATTGAACGAGTTTGCTACTCCCCCAGACTTTGATGTCAGAACCTTCTGAATTTTTGAGCTTTTCAATAGCTGCCACATTAGTTAAGAACACTGTATTTTCCCAATCTGATTTTTTGATGGTCTTGGAGAGGGTGTATTTTGTAACATCATTGATGCCAGGCCAATTACTCGCATGTTGAGGCCAGTAAGAAGCAAAAATCTCAAATGTTTTTCTACCTAAAAGAAGATCTGCAGGCTTCAGCTGTTTCTCCATTATTTTACTAGAGATTTCATTGGCATAGGGCGCAGTTCAGCCACCATATTTGAAACCATCTGATGCATCTTCTTCAGGTCCACCAGGTACTTGCATTACTCCGTCTAGTGTAATAAATGATAAAACAATTATTCTTCTCATATTAAATAACCGCTATTTTATAAATCGAACTATTTAATGTTCTATCGAAAATCCAATAATTAATCTAGACTGCAGTGATTTTTGTATAAAATCGGTAGTCACACTTTGTATGTCCTCTGTGAAGTTTATATCTAAGTCTGTGCAAATACGCTCGTTTAACTGAGAGAAGGTGTGTGGTTCGTCGGCAAGTAATTCCAGCATATATAACAATGCTGGTGAAAGATCTGTAAATAATATGCTTCCGGTTTCTGGTACACGGTGTGCGGTTAAGTAATAATTAGCTTGATCAGCCTGAGTGATAGTTTTTGCACTTTTTAAATGAACAGGATATTGAAAGTGCTGGAACTGACTTTCAGGATTTAAAACAAGTTTGTTAGCATGAATATTTCCAGTAGAGGTGTGCGTTACGGTTTGGTCGGCCATCATGTACAATTCTACTTCTAGCCATTCAAACCAAATCAGTTCTAAGATGAATGGGTATTTCTCTACTAGGGGATGATTTTTTGTACTGGATAGGTACTGGTATAGTTCTTTAGGCATATACCATACTTGTGGTGAACTGCAGGGATGATTGCTAAAGAAATCTTTGATTAACAAAGTCCACTCTCTGGTAGAAAGTAGGTTATGGACAAGTGGAAAAGCAGATTTCAGCATTTCATCCACGATATTAATAACAAGGCTGCGATATTGGGTAATGTTTTTTTTATTGACTCCAGGAATGGATTTATAATGCCCCGTACGACAGTAGATAGCCAGTGCAGATTGATGTTGATGAGTTTTTTCAAGCAGCAACATAATTTTCTTTTTTTAATGCGCATTGCTTAATCGTATGCAGTCGATTAATTTCTGATTGCAATTCTTCCATTTCGGGAATATTGAAATCTCTTTCTAGCAGGACAGGTACATCTTTTCCGAGTTGTTGAGTCGCATATTCAAAAAGATGGAATACAGGATCTATAATGGGCTCTCCATGCGTGTCTATAATCAGTGTGTCTGATATTTGTTGGTGTCCAGCCATGTGTATGTAGCTTACTCGTTCTAGTGGAAGTGCATTGATAAACTCTTTGGCGTCATATTGGTGGTTAAAACTATTGACATATACATTATTAACATCAAGGAGTAACTCACAATTTGCTTCTTGGAGTACCAAATTGATGAAGTCAATTTCTGATAGCTCTGGAGCAATGGGAGAGTAATAGCTTACAATTTCAATAGCAATTTTCTGCTCTAATAGATCTTGTATCGTTGTGATGCGTTTAGCCACATGATTAGCTGCATCTTCTGTAAACGGAATTGGTAATAAATCGTATAAATGGGCATTGTCACATTTAGCATAGCTCAAATGCTCCGAATATATTTGTGCATTTGTTTCCTTTAAAAATAGTTTCACTTTTTTTAGAAAATCATAATCTAACTCATCTGGGCTACCTATTGAAAGTGAAAGGCCGTGAGTGTAAAGTGGATATTTTTCTAATGCTTTCTTAAGTTGTTTTTTCCAGTAACCACCAATTCCTATCCAGTTTTCAGGGGCTACTTCAATAAATGCGGGAGTAAGAACACTACTCCGCAGTAATTCATCTGCAAAATCTTTTCTAAAGCCTATACCTACCATAAGATGATAATTTCGTGTGAAAAAACTAAAGCAGATAATGAATCATCTGCTTTAGTTAGTTGTTTAGATATACGAGTATTTTAGTTTGTTGTTGGAGTGGTGCTACCTTTCTTTCCTTTTTTTCCACACTTGTGATCTTTACTGCACTTGTGATCTTTTCCACATTTGTGATCTTTTCCACACTTACCATCACCACATTTACCATCTTTATGGTGTTTGTGAGTACCTGACTGACTCCCGCTGCTACAGGTTAGCTCTAAGCGGTGATTGCCAGTTTTTTTTGCTAGAAGATTTGTTCTTACTTCTTCGCCAGAGCCAAGATTATTGCTGTGAAATATTTCTGTCGCATGGGTTGCGAAGCTAGAACATGCAACTAGTGCACCTGCAATTAATGAACCTTTAATAATGTTTTTTTTCTTTTCCATTAGTTTTGTGTTTTTAATATTTCCGCGTAAATAAAAACATTATTTATAAATAAAACAAAATTGCTTTTTGGATTGCGTGAAAAAATATTTGGTCCTTCTGACTTGCTAGTGCTTTTAAATTCAGACAACTATTATTATGCCATACTTTATTGAATTAGTTATGCCTGTTTCAGAAAATAATTCTGAAAATGAATGAAGTAAATAATCTATGTGCTTCATCAGGTTGACTAATAGCTGAATATTTGACTAATATCTTTCTTTATTGTTTTATGATTTTGTCTGGCTTCTTTTTTTGTAGCTGAAGGATGCTGTTTAGCTGTTTTTATTTTGCTTTAGCAGACAAAAGAACCTGACGATCCAATTTATTCTTCGTCCAGATATCTTTTTGTAATAGGCTGGTAAGAATCGATTCTTCTATCTCTTAAAAAAGGCCAGTGGATACGATAATGATCTGTTTTAGAAAGATCCACTGCTTGTACTACGGTTTCTTCATGTTGATGTGATGCTTGATGTAATAAGGTTCCAAATGGATTAGCGACGAAAGAGCCGCCCCAAAAATTAACACCAGCTTCATGTCCTACTCGATTGACACTTACTACATGAACTCCATTTGCCACAGCATGACTTCGTTGAATAGTTTGCCAAGCATGATACTGTTCGGTATTTGTTGCCTGATCCTGCGAAGTAGCCCAGCCTATAGCGGTGGGATAAAATAAAATTTCAGCCCCCATTAATGAAGTAATACGAGCAGCTTCTGGATACCACTGATCCCAGCATATGAGTACTCCAATGGTAGCGAATCGAGTTTTGAAAACTTTATAACCTAAATCACCAGGAGTGAAATAAAATTTCTCGTAAAAACCGGGATCGTCAGGAATATGCATCTTACGATATTTTCCTAGGTATGCCCCGTCAGCATCGAGTACTGCAGTTGTATTATGATAAATTCCTTGTGCTCTTTTCTCAAATAACGAAGCAATGATGACAACATTGAGCTTTTTGGCAAGCTCACTTAATGTACTGGATGTTGGTCCTGGAATAGGTTCTGCTAAAGAGAAATGATCATGATTTTCTTCGTCACAGAAGTACAGCGAGGTGAAAAGCTCTTGTAAGCAAATAATTTGAGCTCCTTTTGCAGCTGCCTCTTGAATCTTATTGATAGCCTTTTGAATATTTTCTTCTCTATTGTTAGTGCAGCTCATCTGTACTAAACCTATGTTAACTTTCTGCTTCATGAATGTTCTTTTATTGCTAGAATATTTTAATAGTTATCAGAGCTTATTGAAAAACTGATAACAGTATGATTTCCTTGACAAAAGTAAGGAAAAGTATGGGAGGGCCCTTTGTAAGGTAAAAGCGAGGCTTTTTCTTTTGTATGAAGGATTGAAAAGCATGATTGTGGATACAAAAAGTTCAAGACTCATTATCAAGCAGAGTGATTGTGCTTAAACTCTTGCCACAGTTTTAAGAAAGGATTATTGTTTAACCAATTTTTGATCTATTATTTGGTTTATCCTTGAGTCATCTAGTTCTTCATATACAGAGTTATTGCTTTTAAACTCTGGTATCACTTCTTTCATCTTGGCGACTACTTTTCGATCCTGATATGCACAGCTCAAGCGAATTAGTTCATCCAAATGTGAGTTAATATCCTTATAGTCATATTCTTTTACCTTGGCAATCATAATTTTGTGATGATGTGTAGGAAGGGTATTTTCTTGATTGTTTAAGAGTTCTTCATATAGTTTTTCGCCTGGGCGTAGTCCAGTAAATTGAATGGATATATCTTGATTGGGAATCAAACCAGAAAGTCGGATCATTTTTTTGGCAAGGTCAACAATTTTGATAGACTTGCCCATGTCAAATATGTAAATCTCTCCGCCTTCTCCCATGGATCCTGCCTCTAAAACTAATTTACAAGCTTCCGGAATGGTCATAAAATACCGAGTGATATCTGGATGTGTTACCGTAATTGGGCCACCTTTTTTAATTTGAGCATTGAACCTTGGAATGACTGATCCATTGGAGCCTAGTACATTACCGAAACGGGTCGTAATAAATTTCGTTGTTGAATAATCTGGATTACGGGTATGTGAGATCTTATGTTGGTAAAGAGATTGTACATAAATCTCAGCTAAGCGCTTGGATGCACCCATGACGTTTGAGGGGTTTACTGCTTTATCAGTAGAAATCATCACGAATTTGTAGACGCCATATTTCACAGATAGATCGGCTATTATTTTAGTTCCCATTACATTAGTGCGGATAGCTTCGCTGGGATTATTTTCCATCAGAGGCACATGTTTATAGGCAGCAGCATGGTATACATAGTGAGGCCTTAGCGTCTTGAAAAGTGTTTCCATCCGAGTTGCATCGCGTATGTCACCAATGAAACAGTGAAAAGTGTTTTCCGTAAAATTCTCATTAAGTTCTAGCTGCAAATCGTGCAGAGGGCTTTCAGAATAGTCGTTGAGGATGATCACTTGGGGATGAAAAACAGCAAGCTGTCTAACGATCTCACTTCCTATTGAACCTGCTGCACCAGTGACTAGTACGCGTTTATTTTGTAGTTGTTCTCCCATTAACTCGTTGTGAATATGAATAGAATCACGCTCTAGCAGGTCCTCAATTTTAATTTTTTGTATCTGGCTTGCATCAATTTCTCCGTTGGTCCAATTCTGCACGGGTGGCAGGGTAAGTACGTTGATGTCGTGTTCGAGGCAATAATCGACGATTTTATTCTTTTCTTTTGGTGATATGGCTCCAGCGATAAGCAGCTCGTCCACTTTATTTTGTGAGGTAAATTGGGCTAAATCATTGGTGTGATAGATCTTAATTCCATCGATTGCTTTTCCCTTTTTGTGTCGATCCTTGTCGATAAAAGCAACAATGATCTTGTTTACATTCGGATCATGATCCAGTGAACGCATGGCAGCTATGCCTATTTCATCAGCTCCATAGATGATAATTTTAAGCTGATCTGTTTTTGAATTTTTGAGTCGAGCAAAAAGATATCTGATTAATACTCTGTACATCATCAAAATAGGAAAAGCACATAATCCATTGATCACTAATACTGCATTGGAGATAATGAATGGCCGATGAAATGCTATCAGAGCTAAATTGGCAATTAAGAAGAGCATATTGCTCAGAATAACAGCAGCACCTATGCGAAAGGAATCTTGTATGGTAATATATCGTATAATACCAGCATAGGTCTTCAATACATAAAATACAATGGAATTGATTGCAATGGAAACTAATACATTTCTGCTTAGTGCTGTGAGGTCAATCAACTTGAGATCGATACTAAATCGAATATAATAGGCAAGTATTAGTGAGAATATGCAGCAGGTTAAGTCTAAGCAGAAAATAACCCACCTAGGGGCAATATTGATTCTATTGAGCATTTGGCTATGAAATTACATTCCCACATGGGCGTATCGAAGATAAACAAGTTCTATAAGTTCTTCAATATAATTTAGAAGTTGTTTATGGTTTTAATGAGAGATAAAGGAGTCCCAATAAATACTGAGTTTTGTGTTGCAAAAAATAAAACAGGCATTTAAATGGAAATCCTAGATAGGAGTACAATAGAAGAGACTATGATCCCACATTTGAGTAAAGGCAAACGAGGTCCCAAGTCAAGAGTGCCATTTTATCAGCTAGTTATGCTTATTGTATATCGATTAAAAACAGGTTGTCAATGGCGTTGTCTACCGATAAAAGAATTCACCGACGGAGTAGAAGTAAAATGGGGTACAGTTTATAAGCACTTTAGGAAATGGAGTTTAGATGGCTCCTGGGAGCGGATGTGGACAGAATTACTCAAACACAACTAGGCCTATTTGGACCTGTCTTGTGTACAGATGGATGGGAGTCGGACGAGTGTAAAGCGAGGAGGCCAAGCGGTAAGTTATCAGGGGAGAAAAGCCTCAAAAACGACCAATAGCTCATTTTTAGCATATAATACGGGACAAATGTTGGCGATATCAACCCCTAAAGCAGGATCACATCATGATCTTTTTGAGATAGATCAATTTATGCAAGAAATGTTGAATCAACTCTGTGCCGCTGCTCTCAATCCGCAGGGTTTTTTTTGAATGCTGATGGTGAGTTCGATGCACAAGAGCTACGCCAAATTTGTTCGAAAGAAGAAATTGAAGCCAATATCAAGATTAACCCATGAAACACAAAGGATGTAGTAGATACAGACTATCTATACTTTGATGATGAACTTTATAAACGAAGAACAGTCATCGAACATGCTAACGCATGGATAGACAACTTCAAATGTCTTCTCGTACGATTTGAAACAACCATTTCTAGTTGGATCGCCTTGCATTTTATTGCTTTTGCATGCTTATTTATCAGGAAAATTAAGAAATCGATAACCGTAACTTAAAAATCGTAAACAACTTCAACAATAAACAATCTGTTCTTAAAGGATAGTTTGTTGTGAATTAATAACCTGAGTTCAATTAATGACTAAGCGCAAATTTTCGTTTGGTTTTGTGGATGTATGGAAGTTTTTTTAGAGAGAACGAATAAGCGATCAATCTGGCAGATTAAAGATGAAATTTGTGACAGATCGGTTGTAACTGACGATTGCGCCATGCATTGAGACCCTACTTACTTTTATGTCAATCCGGTCAGTTATGATCTCACGTTCAAAGTGACAGATGCAAAAGGACTAACAAGCACCAAATCTTGTCCCAGGAATGATTCAGGTATTACCAGCTACAGCAACGATTACTGTTATTTGGGTAGCTTTATATTAACTTTAAGTTTATTTGTTAAGTTTTTGTAAAAAAATTACATTTAAATTATTGACAATTTGCTTCTAAATTTTTTAGTCTATGAAGAAAATAATTACTTGTCTTTTTGTATTGTTAGGATTAACGGGTGGGAAAGAGGGCTTTGCTCAGATTTGTGCCACGCCAGGTTTTGATGGCTCGGCTCCAGTAAGTGGCCAGCTAAATACCTATTATCCAGCAACAGCTAATACCACGTTAACTGCTGGGACTACGAGCACTGTACTTGCAGCTGTTCCTGCTGACGTGGTTTTTAATGGGGGTACAAATACTTATTCAAAAGGTCAAATTCATACAGGCGACTTGCTTCTGGTTATTCAAATGCAGGATGCGACGATTAACTCCACCGATACTAATTTATATGGGGCTAGCTCAACAATATCAGGTCCAGATAGTCAAGGTGGAACTGGCTACACTAGTTTAGGAAACACGGGTTTATTTGAGTATGTAGTGGCTACTTCTGATGTTCCCCTCACTGGTGGAACCCTAACTTTTAGGGGGGCAGGTACAAACGGTGGTACTGTGAATACGTACTATAATATTGATTTTAATGCTCTTGACCTTACTCGAGGAAAGCGAACGTTTCAGGTGGTTCGTGTCCCTCAATATTCGAACGTAACTTTAACAGGATCTGTTCTTGCACCCCCATTCAATGGTAGTGCAGGGGGCATTATTGCTTTTGATGTAGCAGGCACGATGAACTTCAATGGGCAAACTATTGATGCAAGTGCACGTGGGTTTAGAGGAGGTTTTAGTTTTAAAAACGTTACTAGTGAATCTACTAATTACTATAACTATGTTTTAAGCTCCTCTGATGCTAACAGCTATAGAGCTACAGCAAAAGGAGAGGGCGTAGTGGGTTCAGCTAAAAATATGTGGGATGGATTTGTACAAGTAATTAATACAACTGAAGGATTGCCAAACGGCTCTTTGGGGAGGGGAGCTCCTGGTAATGGGGGTGGCGGTGGTAGTGATATTAACTCTGGTGGGGGTGGGGGTGGAAATGGTGGAACTGGAGGTGCTGGTGGAAATGGATGTTGCCCTACAACAGCTGTAGCTGGGGGGCGGCCAGGATCCACTACAGGGGCATTCACTCCCACACGTTTGTTTATGGGTGGTGGTGGTGGTGCCGGAGAGGTTAATGATGCGGACTTAGGAGATAGTGGGGGAGTTGGCGGAGGAATTATTTTGTTGAATGTAGGTAAACTTGTAGGATCTGGAACTATCACAACAAATGGTAGTAATGGGCAAAATGCAGGTTGGTGTAATGGTCTTAATATTGGTGGTACCATTCGCAATTGTCCAGTCAACGATGGTGCTGGGGGTGCTGGTGCTGGGGGTGCAGTATTGTTGAAAATCTCTGATATAACTTCATCTGCATCGTTAAACATCAGTGCTGTCGGAGGAAATGGAGGTAATGCAGGGGATAATACTAATCCTCATGGACCTGGTGGTGGTGGTGGTGGTGGATTAATTTTTTATAATACAACTAATAGCACTATATCTACAAATGTGGCTTTGGGCAGTTCAGGGCATACAACAAATGGGACCACTAAAAATGGTGCTTCCGATGGCACTAACGGGCAATCATTAACTTTTACTATATCCAGCCTACCCTCGTATCTACAAGGTGGTGGGGCGGCATGTTATCCCCAACTAACGACTATTTTAACAGAGGCCCAAGCGGGCTCAGTAGGTACCCGTTTAGGGGGGGCTCCAGTGACCTACACCCTTACAGTCAGTAATAAAGCAGGAGTAGGTAATGCGGGCGGTGTTATTGCTGATATTTTGTTTCCTACTGGCATCACCTATCAATCGGTTACAGTGACCTATGTTGGTGGTTCAGGGGGAGACTCTGCGGCTTCGGTGACGACTAATCAAGGCACCTCCACGAATCCTCGTTTTGGCAATTTTGTGGTTGCTCCAGGAGGATCAGTGGTACTTACCTTATTGGCCAGCGTAAATTGTGCAGCAGCTTCACAGACTTATAACACCAGCGCACAGGTGTACTATCTTGACCCTACTCGCAATGTGAACCCTTTACAAAGGATTTGCCCATTACCCAATGTTTTTTCATTTCCCAGTTCGTTGTCTGTCTCGACCTCGTATGAATCTGGTGGTACAGTTGTAGGTAGCAACTACAGTGGCTCGGTTTCAAATACAGAGGATGTAATCGTAAATACCGGAATACCAACTTTGAGCAGCAGTTTACTACCTCCTGCGATTCAAAGTGGTTCTGTTTTTAGTTATACTCCCACTAGTTCATTTGTTTTTCCAAGCGGTGGTGGTAGATTATCTTTTACATGGTCCAGAGGTGTAGTAGCTGGAGTTAGTAATGGAGCAGCCACGGGTACTAATACAATTAGTGAGGTTTTAATCAATACTACTACATCTACAATTAATGTGCCTTATCTGTATACATTGTTGGTCAATGGTTGTACAGTCAATTCGCAGACTGTAACTGTGTTGGTTAATCCATCTGTATTAACTATTGGAGGTAATCCTAATCCAGTGAATGGGGGAAGTAGTAGCACGGTTTCAGTGAGTTTACCAGGAGCAATTACGGCAGCTACCACGATTACATTATCGTTGATTAAAACAGGTACTGCAATTGCTGATACAAATTATGCTTCTTCATCAGTCCCTACCAGTGTGATTATTCCCATGGGCCAAAATAGCGTTACATTTACTTTACAAGCTCTAAATGCTGGTGTGGTTGGATTGAGTACAACATTGGGTTTGTCTGGAACCTTGGCTAATTATACGATTAATGGTAGTACAATTACAATTATGGACATTACGGCTAATGATCCCAATAATCGGGTGATTAGCATTAGCTCTGGAAGTGTTACAGAAGGATTGAGCCAGATTTTTACGGCGAGTTTGACGGGAACAGTAACTACTGCTGTACCATTGGTGTTGAATTTGAGTCCTAATCCGATTTTTCCCGCAGGGTATATGATGAGCCCGACTATTACCATTCCTGCCGGAGCGCATTCAGTAACTTTTACCATTGCGACGGCCGATGACAGTAAGTTTGGAAATTTGCTATTTAGTATCACAGGAAGCTTGTCGACCTATGTGGTGAACAGTGGCACTTTGACGATTACGGATATTCAGATCACCAAGCCCGGAGCGAATGTGGTCACGATTAGCTCAGGTACAGTAAGCGAAACTCAAACAAAAGTATTGACTGTAAGTCTGCCTAGTGTGACTAATAATGCTTTGACGATCAGTATCAGCAGTACGGCAAGTCCCGGTACAGCGAGTAATTATAGTATGTCTGGGACGGTAGTTATCCCAGGAGGCTTAAGCAGTACAAGCTTGACGGTGACTACTAGTGATGATAATAAGTTTGGTGATGTGATATTGAGCATAACGGGTACGCTTTCGGGGTATAGTTTTGTGAGTGGCACTTTGACGATTACGGATATTCAGATCACCAAGCCCGGAGCCAACGTGATCAGTATCAGTTCGGGTGTTGTTAGTGAGACTTTGAGCCGGACTTTACAAGTGGGCTTCATAGGCGGTACAGAAACGAATACTCCATTGACGATTATTTTAGGAAATAGTCCGGCATTTCCAGTGGTAGGTTATATTCTCCCATCAAGTGTAACGATTCAATCAGGAGAGAGTTCGGTCACCTTTGTGGTGAGCACAGTTCAGGATAATAATGTTGGGGATAATGTATTCAGTATAAGTGGTACTTGTAGTGGTTTTACAGTTACGACAGGTACTCTGACTGTTACCGATATCAGTGGGGGGGGGCTTAATGGGAATGGTTCTACAACGCTAACCATCAGTTCGAGTACGGTTAGTGAAACATTATCAACGGTGTTGAATCTGAGCTTACCTAGTACAATTAATGTGACCACTACACCATTAACCCTGACGTTGCTTTCCAATGTGATATTTCCTGGAGGTTATAGTGCCGATGATGGTCGCGGAGCCCAGTCCTTGAGTGGTACCAATAGTTTTATGGTGGTGATACCTGCTAATCAGCATTCGGTGAGCTTTACTATTCAGACGGCTAGAGACGGCAACGTAGGGAATAATACCTTTATTCTGACTGGGTCGAGCGTGTCTTATTACACCTTCTTACCAGGCATATTGACTGTACAGGATGTAGATGTTCAGGGAGGATTACCCACAACAGGCCCGACCATACTCACAATTAGCTCAGGTATGGTTAGTGAAACTTTATCGAAGGTGCTATCAGTGAGTCTTCCAGGTGTGATGTTGACCAATACACCCCTGACATTAACGATCACTAGTGATATACCTTTTTTAAGTGGTTATCAGGTTGATCAAGTATCGGTGAGTGGTAGTACAAGTTTCACAGTAGTGATACAACCTAATCAGCATTCAGTGAACTTTACCATTCAAACAGCTTCTGATACGTATATTCCGGATAATATCTTTCATTTGGGTGGAGCCTCTTTACCAAATTATGTGTTTATTACCGGGACATTGACGGTGATTAATACCGATGCTCGGCGAACACCAGTATTGACTATTATCTCTCCGAATAGCACTTATGTGGGTGGTAGTTTTACAGCAAGTGTGAGTAGTACAGCAATGTCCTCAGGAGGTCCTATTACATACAGTGCTTTTGGGACAGGTTCAGGCTCTGCAACTGTTGATGCTAGTACTGGTCTTGTAACAGGTTATCGAGTAGGTCAAGTAATACTTCGAGCAACAAGTTCTGGTGATACCAATTATAATGGTGTTTTTACAACGCAAGTGTTGACGATCACAAAAGGGACGCCGACGTTGTCATTAACTGCGACAAATAGCCAGGTAAACGTCGATGGTAGTTTACAATTTACGGCAATGAGTTATCCGGCACTTTCTGGGGGGCTTACCAGTGTGGGTATTATTCAGTATAGTATTGTAAGCGGCAGTGCAACGATTGAGCAATCAGGATTATTACATGCTATTGCTGTAGGGCCAGTGGTAGTCCAAGCTAGTCAAGCTCCCGATGCAAATTATTATGCTCCTTTATCCGTAACTCAAACGATCACTATCAATCCAGCGATTCAAAGTATAACTATCACGTCGGCAGATATCATGTCTTTATTAAGCTCTATCACAGTCACAGCAACAAGCAGTGCCACTGGGGGTAGGGGAGGATCCATTAGTTATACTATTATCAATGGTACTGGTCAGGCAATGATTTTAGGAACAAATGTGATTGCAGCCAACTTAGAGGGCACAGTGACGTTGCATGCTTCTACAGCGGGAGACGCCAACTACAGTGGAGCAAGTGTTGATCAAACGATTACGATAGTGAGTTTAGCTTTGAGTTCTCTGAGTAGTACTTTGTCAGAAGGTAGTAATGGGATTTTGGTATTGAGCTTGAGGCCATTGGGAATGATTTTGCCTGAGGGCGTGACTTTTACACTATCGGGTAGTGTTGCCAGTTCAGGTCATTATAGTTTATCTTCGACGGTATTTCTTGCTGCTAATCAAGGTAGCGTATCTGTTTCGATAAGTGGATTAGCTGATCAAGTTTTGTTTAATGATGAGTTATTGGTAATAAAGGCTAATAATATTTATTTGAACTCAGTCAGTGGAAGTTTAACAATAACAGATTCAACGGCACAAGATGCACGCAACCGTGTGATTACATTAGGTCGTGGTACAATTTTTCAGAGTCAGACCCGAGAACTTATGGCAAGTTTACCTGCTGGAATAATTTCTGCTTTGCCGATTAGTGTAAGTTTAAGTGTCAATGAGGCGAGCGATTTGTCTTTGTTGGCAGGTCCTCCCGTAGTAGATTCAGGATTGATTATTCCTATAGGGAGCAGTTTTGGTTCTTTTAGTGTAACCGCTTCAAGTAATAATGATCAGCCGGCTCGTATTTTGATAGATGGCAATAGTCTAAGTTTTACAGTTATAGAAGGAGTAGTTACGGTGATTAATAAAAAGATAGATTTAGTCCCAGCTTTATCCGATAATTATGATGGAATCGATGATTGCTTATTGATAGGTAATATAGAGCGTTATCCCGACAACCGAGTAGATGTGGTGGACCGTCAAGGATTGACGGTTTATTCGATATCGGGTTATAACAATACAGACAGAGTCTTTTGTGGAGTGGCTAATGTAGGAGTACCATATCATCTACCTTCAGGGCCGTATTACTATGTCATTAGGTTAATAGATAGAACTAAGGACAAAAACAATGATCAGGAAGAGAAATTCTATAGTTATTTTAAAGTAAAAGCATCAAAGTAAAAAAGAAGGAAAGCGTCTAAACACTTTTAGGTGATGAAATAGCTTTCCTAGGGTCTTTATGGCTAAACAGCTTGTCCTGCTACGAGTACTTGAGCACTTGCCTGGGTGAGCTTGGATGCATTTTGCATATCTACCCTATAATCCGAAAAACCAAAAGTGCAAAAAAAACACCCCGGAAATCTGAAGAAAATACTTCAAACTCAGGGGTATTTTAGCCTCCCAAAACCAGTCCCTTTAAACACCGTTTAAAAGCTCATTAAACACCATTTCATCCAATCGGATAATTGGCTGTCAATACCCCCACTTTACGTTTGAGGGTTGTGTTTTTAAATGTATGATGGATTAATTTAAGTCCATTTTAAGGTATAGAGTGAATTTTAAAAACCCTATTTGAGGCTAGTTAAGGCATAAGTTGAGTCCAATATTTTACCATTTTTTAGCTCTAAAAAAGGTCATCATACATTTTGATACACTACCACTTAAACTTTATAAAACTAAACACAATGGAAACTATGAAAATGAGTACTCAAGAAATGAATGACCAAGAGATGATCAGATTAAATGGAGGGCAGTATTTTAAACCCACAATAGATGGTACGTGGTTAAGACCTGAACCTTCTAGTGAAGGGGTTTTCTCCAGGCTCTGGTCTCTGCTTTTTGGATAACTACTGGGTTGTGTGTTCAGTATGAGCTCAGAATAGTTTTACGATTTGTTGGGACTATATACTCTTCCGTGATGATACTCCGAGAAGTTATCTGAATTTTACCTCAGTATTTTATTTCTATACAATTCTTTAAGCTCCTAAAATGATACTTTTGGTGGCTTAAAAGAATTAACCACCTGTCCAAACTGTGTGACGCAATATTGCCGAAGTTAAATGGCTAGACAAAAATTTTACGATACCACTATCAAGCCAGAGCGCGCAATTCTGGTAGGAATTATTTCACCAGGTGAGAGTGAAGAACAGACACGAGAAACCCTAGATGAACTCAAGTTTTTAGTAGATACCGCAGGGGGCGAAACCGTTGATGTATTTACACAACGTATGCAACACCCTGATCGATCTACTTTTGTTGGGACCGGAAAGCTGGAAGAGATCGCTGCTTTTGTGAAAACAGAGGGGATTGATATCGTCGTATTTGATGATGAACTTTCGCCATCGCAATTGCGGAATATCGAAAAAGAATTGCAAGTAAAAATTCTGGATCGGAGCAATTTGATCTTAGATATTTTTGCGCGTAGGGCACAAACTGCACAAGCAAAGACGCAGGTAGAATTAGCCCAATTACAATATATGTTACCGCGATTAACCCGCTTATGGACCCACTTGGAGCGCCAAAAAGGAGGTATCGGGATGCGTGGTCCTGGTGAGAGCCAAATTGAAACTGACCGACGCATTATTTTAAATAAAATTTCATTGCTTAAAGAGCGTCTTAAAGAAATTGATAGGCAAAACGAAACACAACGCAAAAATAGAAATCAATTAGTGCGTGTAGCTTTGGTTGGATATACCAATGTGGGTAAATCTACCATCATGAACATGGTATCTAAATCAGATATTTTTGCGGAGAATAAACTTTTTGCTACGTTGGATACAACTGTTCGTAAAGTTGTGATTGAAAATTTGCCTTTCTTACTTTCTGATACGGTTGGGTTTATTCGCAAACTTCCACATCATTTAGTAGAATGTTTTAAATCAACATTGGACGAAGTACGAGAAGCAGACATCCTGATACATGTGGTAGATATTTCACATGCCAACTTCGAGGATCAAATCACGACAGTAAATAAAACATTGAAAGACCTTGGTGCCATTGATAAGGAAATCATCACTGTATTTAATAAAATAGACGCTTACGTACCTCATGAAATAGAACCTGATGAGGAGCAAAGACCGATGACGTTGGATGATTTCAAAAAAAGCTGGATGGCTAAACATAAAAGCCCTGCTATTTTCATTTCGGCCATTAACAAAGAAAATGTCGAAGAATTCAAATCGATCATTTACGAAAAGATAAAAGCAATTCACACGCAGCGTTATCCTTACGATAAGCTGTTATACTGATTTTATTGACATACCTCTAGTTTCTCTATCTCAAGATTTGTCAAGAGATGGAGATTTCTAGTTATTTTTTGAATATCCCAGTCCCACCATTTAATTGCCAATAGGTTTTTTATTTGATCCTCTGAGAAGCGCTTTCTAATCAATTGAGCAGGATTGCCACCTACGATGGTATATGGGTCAACATCTTTAGTTACAGTCGCATTCGTGGCGATGATGGCACCATCTCCAATGTGAACACCAGCCACAATGGTTGCATGATAACCAATCCAAACATCATTCCCGATTGTGATGTTTCCTTTGCTAGGATACTTTTTTCCTTCCATTGCATTTTCCCAATCCTCACCAAAAATGGCGAACGGGTAAGTTGTAATTGCATCGGTGAGATGATTGGCGCCATTCATGATGAAGGTAACATTAGATGCAATCATGCAGAATTTTCCAATGATTAATTGGTCGCCCGTAAAATCGAAGTGATACTTGACATTTTTTTCGAAGTTGTTCACATCCTCAAAGTCGTCGTAATAGGTGTAATCCCCAACAATGATATTGGGGTTCTTGATTACATTTTTTAGAAAACAAAGTCGATTGTAATTTTTGAGAGGGAATTGGAGATCTTTATTAGGGGCAGGCATATTGATTTGTTGAATATGAGTGGGGATATCTGAATTTAATAGAGCAAAAACTTATAAAGCATCTATCTCGTCTATATTAATCCTCTTGGTTTGTCTAGCATATTTTTCTTGGGTCCTAAAAAGCTATCTTACCGAGTTAAGTATTTAATATTCGTTATATCATGACCAATATGGCATCTACGCAATACACCCATTGGGTCATGTGTGCATTGGCCATTATCATCAAGAAACATATCAATTGGGCAGAGACCTATTTGTGGTATAATGGTCAATCTATAACTACTTCCATCTGAAAAACGAATTATTACTCCATCTCGACCTCCGTCTTTGGATACTTGATAGATGAGGTGCTTTACTCGTTTATCTAAAAGAGTCCTAGTAATGTCTTGTTCTGCATAAAATATATTTCTACCGGGATCGTCAAATGTTTCTCCTCGAAATGATTCACGATAAACAACTTTTTTGGCTATAATATATGAGCTCCCCTTTGACGTTTTGAATGTACATGGATGGTTTTCAAAAAACATTTTATTTAAGATTAAGATTGAAAAATATTTAATTGTCTCTTCATATGAGAGAAACAAAATCTATAATGCTTTCAACGTTGTGCTCCCTTGATAATCTCATCAACCACGGACGGATCTAATAGTGTAGAGGTATCTCCTAAATTTTCAGTTTCACCTTCTGCTATTTTTCTGAGGATACGCCGCATAATTTTTCCTGATCGGGTTTTGGGTAGGCCTGATACAAACTGAATTTTATCTGGTTTGGCAATCGAGCCTATTATTTCAGTAACGGTTTCAGTAATTTTTTTACGGACCTGTTCAGCATCATTTGTGCTTTTATTTAAGATTACATAAGCATAAATGCTTTGCCCTTTGATATTGTGTGGGTAGCCAACTACAGCGCTTTCAATCACATCAGCTTCCATATTGATTGCATTTTCTACCTCGGCTGTACCAATTCGATGACCTGAGACATTGATCACATCATCCACCCGGCCTGTGATTCTGTAATAACCATCTTCATCACGTAAGCAACCATCGCCAGTGAAATAAAGGCCATCATAAGTAGCAAAATAAGCTTTTCGGCAACGTTCGTGATCGCCATAAGTAGTTCGTATAATGCCTGGCCATGGAAATTTAATACAAAGGTTTCCGCTCACGCCATTTCCTTGAATTTCTGTTTTTTTGTCGTCGACCAAGCAGGGCTGTACACCCGGAAGAGGCAAAGTTGCGTAACCTGGCTTGGTTTTAGTGATACCCGCAATAGGCGATATCAAGGTGCCCGATGTTTCAGTTTGCCACCAAGTATCTACGATTGGACAGTTTTTATTTCCAACTTTTTCGTTAAACCAATGCCAAGCTTCTTCATTGATAGGTTCACCTACGGAACCTAGTTTTTTGAGAGAGGTGAGGTTTTTCCCTTTCAGGGGCTCATCACCAAAGCTCATTAATGAACGTATTGCTGTTGGTGCAGTATAAAAGATGTTGACTTGATGCTTGGCAATAATATCCCAGAAACGTCCGGCATCAGGCCATGTTGGGATTCCTTCAAACATGAGCGATGTTGCACCCTGTGATAGAGAACCATAAACAATGTAGGAATGACCGGTTATCCAACCAATATCTGCCGTACAAAAAAATATCTCTCCAGGCTGGTATTGAAATACTGTTTGAAAAGTATAACCCGTATAAACCATATAACCACCACAGGTATGCACCACTCCTTTCGGTTTACCTGTAGAACCCGATGTATACAAAATAAATAAGGTGTCTTCGGCATCCATTTCTTCGGGGGGGCATGCTGGGTTTCCTGATAGCTCCACTTTTTTTATTTCATCTTCCCACCAAATATCTCGTCCATTTTTCATCGAAATGGGTGTTTTTGTTCTAGCTAAGACAATCACTTTATTGACAGACTCACAATATGTTAAAGCATCATCCATCGTATGTTTGAGTGGAATTTCTTTGCTCCCTCGAAAACCACCGTCGGCAGTAATCACCAATGAACACTGTGCGTCGTTAATACGATCTGCGATAGATTGTGCTGAAAAGCCTCCAAAAACAACGGAATGGATAGCGCCTAAGCGTGCACAAGCTAATAGCGCAATTGCCAGCTCGGGAACCATCGGCATGTAAATACAAACTCGATCGCCCTTATTGACGCCATTATTTTTAAGCACGTTTGCAAACTGACAAACTCTAAAGTGTAGTTGCCTATAAGTGAATGTTTGGTAGGGCTCATTGGGATCATTGGGCTCCCAAATTAGGGCCGTTGTGTTTCCATCTGTCTCAAGATGTCTATCCAAACAATTTTCAGTGATGTTTAGCTTAGCCCCCTTAAACCACTTAATATCAGGTTTTTTAAAATCCCACTCTAAAACTTGATCCCACTTTTTTCTCCAATAAAAAGTATCGGCAACAGTTGCCCAGAAATCTTCAGGCTTCGTGATACTATATTGATAAATGCGCTTGTAATCAGAAAGTGAATTGATGTTTAGGTTCATTTTGCTGTAATGTTTTAGCTAGAAGTTTGATTCGCTTTTGTAAGTGCAATTTTAGCTTAAAAAATCACGACGCCCTATATCCTTTCACTATTACTATTTAAAAAGGTGCCTTTCCTCGAATCACTCTAAGTAGTACTGCAATAATTGCGATGACCAGAAGAACGTGAATGAGTCCTCCAAGATGGTATCCAATGATACCAATAAGCCAGCCTATCACCAAGATGACTGCAATAATGTAAAGTAAATTTTCCATAACATTTTGCTTTTTAAGTTCGTTAGAAAAACAAATTTTATGTCTTAAGATACTAAAAAAGAGCTGAGTAATAAACCAAATTTAAGCCATGAAAATCGGATTCCTTTTTGGATTCATTGTTCCCTCCTATCGAAATTTAGTAACTTCGTACTTCTTGACTATTTTAATAGTTAAATATTCTTTTTCGGCAATTAAATTTTAATAATTATGGAGAGTAAAAGACAGCAAAAATTTGCAGGAGTCATTCAAAAAGACTTGGCCGAAATATTTCAGCGAGAGGGAATGAATCTGTTGCCCAATATTTTGATTACAATCACGAAGGTACGAGTAACCCCTGATTTTGCATTAGCTCGTATATATCTTAGTTTTTTTAATAGCAATAATCCTACACTTTCACTCAATGAAGTAAAAGCACACTCTAATGAGATTCGCTATAAACTAGGAAGTAGAATCAAAGATCAAGCAAGAATGGTCCCACAATTAGAGTTTTTTGTGGATGACACGAGTGATTATGTGGAACATCTGGATAAAATTTTCGACAAAATAAGTAAAGACACTCATTCAAAAGATTAGTACGAATAATGAGACGCCCGAGAGAACCAGTCAATTTTTATACACATGCTGTTCCAGCTTTATTAGCGATACCTGCCGCCGCCGTTCTATTCTTACGCTCGAGCACACATACCCAACTTACAGCAGCTATCATGTACGGTGTGTGTACGGTTGTCGTATTTAGTATTAGTGCTATCTATCATGGTTATCCCATCACACCCAAAAAAATTCGTTTTTGGCAGAAAATGGATCATTGTTGTATCTATTTAATGATAGCTGGCTCATATACCCCCACGGCACTTTTGGTATTTGATGGATGGATACGTTGGGGCTTATTTGGAACAATCTGGACTATTGCATTTGCTGGTTGCTTATTAAAAATGGCTAACCATTTGCAAAATAAGGCTACCTCTTTAGCCATTTACATTACAATGGGTACACTTATTGTCCCCTTAATGAAGCAAGTAGAAGAGAAACTTTCTTTTTCGGCAGTGATTTGGATGGTTGTTGGAGGTATATTTTACATAGTAGGGACTGTGTTTTACTATAAGGATAAGGAGCTAAATAAATATTTGCACACGCACGAAGTATGGCATTTCTTTGTGATTGCAGGTGCAGCGTCACATTATTTCTATAACTACAATTACCTATTTACGTCGATTTGAATCTGTTAATAGTACAGGTGCCGGTAGAGAATGGCTCCCAAAATCCCAATTGGAATTATGTAATTTGGTGAGCGTATGAATCCCTATAAACAGAAACGTCTTTGGAAATTTATCTTATTCTTTTTTGCAATGGTCATTACCGGAGGCTCACTTTGGTACACACACTATTTAGTTAAGAATATATCGAAGGCTGAACATACTCGGGCTGAAGTTTGGGCAAAAAGCACGAGTAATATCGCCGCCATGGCCGACCTCAACGATGAATATGTGACATTTATTTATGGGATAAGAGATAGTTTAGCAGTGCCCGCTATTGTTGCTGATCATGACGGTAATATTATTTATTACAGAGGTCTGGATTCTACCAAAACCAATTTTCGTTTAGAGGAAAGCAAAAAAAAGAAATTTGACCCAAAGTATTTTAGGGACCAGCTGCGTGAAATGAAAATGCAGCATCAGCCTATTGTATTAGAGGGAAAAAAAAAGTGGTATGTGTATTATAAAGATTCTTTATTGCTGACTCAGCTGCGTGTCTTTCCGTATATACAACTAACGGTGACTGCTGTTTTCTTGATTATTGCATATTCAGTGTTCAACTCGTCTAGGCGGTCTGAGCAGAATCAGGTTTGGGTGGGTATGGCAAAAGAAACAGCACATCAATTAGGGACTCCAATATCATCCTTGATGGCTTGGGTAGAACTGCTTAAGTCCAAATTTAATGCTGAAAAAGAACCCCTTATCTTGGAGATGGAGAACGATATTAAGCGACTTGAAATGGTAGCTGACCGATTTTCTAAGATAGGATCTGAGCCCATCTTGCAAAACCACTTAGTTTATGATGTAGTAACAGAGTTCGTGAACTATTTTAAAGTCAGAGCAAGTGATAAGATAAAATTTGTAGTCTCTGGTGATGCTCGGGCCGAAGCATTAATTAATGTGCCTTTGTTTGACTGGGTGCTAGAAAACCTCTTGAAGAATGCAGCCAATGCAATTGAGGGATATGGTAGAATAGATATTCATATTGCTGATAATCCTGCTAAAAAACAAGTTTTTCTTGATGTGATTGACACTGGAAAAGGAATCCCAAGATCAAAGTTTGATACAGTATTCCAACCGGGCTATACAACACGAAAGCGTGGTTGGGGACTCGGTTTATCTTTAACTAAACGTATTGTAGAGAACTATCACAAAGGGCATATCTCGGTTAAAGACTCTGAGCTTGGAAAAGGGACCACATTTAGGATCACCCTAACAAGTAGTCAAAAATTAGAAGAGCATGTGACTTGATCGTATCTTTAAATTGGAGCTGTTATAGAATTTTTGGTAGTGTATCTAAATGTATGATAGGTAATATTTGGATAAAATATGATCGAAAATATCGAAACACACTGTGCTTTTCAAGCAACTAAAGGTGGTTTTTAAAAATCAAAACGCATACTTTTTTATCCCTGAAAAGAGTCATCATACATTTAGATACACTACCGAATTTTTATAGCGCCGATGAAAAGAGTGTATGATTCTCTCGTAAAATGCAAATTTGGCATGCGTCCAGTTTTAGCCTGATAAGATATATAAATGTATATTTGCGCCCGGATAAATTGATCATTAACAGACAATGAGAGAAATACAATTCAGAGAAGCACTTCGGGAAGCATTGAGTGAGGAGATGCGTAAAGACGAGAAAATATTTTTGATGGGTGAAGAGGTTGCCGAGTATAATGGCGCTTATAAAGTCAGCCAAGGAATGCTCGATGAGTTTGGTGCGAAGCGTGTTATTGATTCGCCGATAGCTGAACTAGGTTTCGCTGGTATAGGAGTAGGTGCTGCTATGAATGGCCTAAAGCCAATTATCGAGTTCATGACTTTTAATTTTTCACTTGTTGCGATTGATCAGGTAGTGAACGCTGCAGCGAAGATGCTTTCAATGAGTGGTGGACAATTCTCAGTCCCCATTGTATTTCGTGGACCAACAGGTAATGCGGGTCAGTTGGGGGCTCAGCACTCTCAGAATTTTGAAAGTTGGTATGCAAATTGTCCTGGTCTTAAAGTGGTTGTGCCATCTACTCCTTATGAGGCAAAGGGCTTGTTAAAGCAATCTATTCTCGATCCAGATCCCGTTATTTTCATGGAGTCAGAAGTGATGTACGGCGATAAAGGGGGGGTTCCTGAAGACGAATATTATATACCGTTAGGCAAAGCTAATGTGGTAAAAGAAGGTACTGATGTGACCATCGTGACGTTTGGTAAAATGCTTTCTCGTGTAGTATTGCCCGCTGTTGAAGAATTAACCAAAGAAAATATTCACGCAGAAGTGATTGATTTGCGTACAGTTCGACCTATCGATTATGCAACAGTTATTAACTCGATCAAGAAAACCAACCGGATGGTGTTTGTGGAAGAAGCTTGGCCATTAGGCTCAATTGCAACAGAAGTAACGTTCAAAGTGCAGAAAGATGCTTTTGATTTCTTAGATGCCCCTATTCTAAGAGTAGCGTGTGCGGATGTGCCCCTTCCTTATGCCCCTACACTTGTTAAAGAGGCGCTACCAAATGCAGATCAGGTAATAAAAGCAGTTAAGAGTGTACTTTATCTAGAGAAATAGGATCTACGTTTTAGATATGTGATAGAGCTTAGTGAAGCTTTACTTCAGTGGATGTGATCGCAGTTAATAGATCTAAGTTTACATTGAATTAAAGCACACTGGTTTAAATGGCTGAAGACTCTTTTAATTGTTGAAGTTGGTTATCCAAAATAGCTAAGCCTTCTTTGAAAGAATGAGGCCTGTATCCAAGATTATTCATGCTTTTATCGAGCACAAAGCCCGTACGCTTTGGTCGCTTAGCTGCTTGTGCTAGATTACTTGATGAAATAGGGTGAATCAGCGATTTATCTAAGTGCCAAAAGTCGGCGACTTGCTCTACCAGTTCAACCATACTCATCATATCTTTCCCAGATGCATTGTATACTCCTTGAGCATGTTGTTTGATTGCTAATAAACAGCATGCCGCAAGATCCTCTGCCAGAGTAGGCATTCTCCATTGATCATTCACTATTTGTATTGAATCCCCTCTTTCTAAGGTTTCTTTGGCCCAGAGTACAATGTTTTTCCGACTTAGATCTTTTACAATGCCATACACAATAATGGTGCGTAATATTACCCAATGGCATGAAGAGGCTATTAGTAACTGCTCAGCTTCTAGCTTGGTCTGTCCATAAAAGCTCAATGGGTTAGGTTTATCTAATTCTGTGTAAGGACCATCTTCACCATCAAAAATAAAATCGGTAGAAAGATGAATTAGTTGACAATTAATTTCCCGGCAAATCACAGCAAGATTTCTAACGGCATCTACATTCAGATTTCGACACACTAGCTGGTCCCTCTCACAGGCATCCACATTAGTCATAGCTGCTGTGTGAATAACAGTGGTGGGGCGGTGCTTCTTTAGAACCTGTCTGACGTTCTCTACATTACAAATGTCCAGATTAATATAGATGTAGCCTGTTTGGTTGGGGTGTCTATTTTCTCCTTTGGAAGTTGCGATTAGATAAAAATCCGATTGAGATAAAATTAAATCCGTTAGCTTTTGCCCTACAAGTCCATTGCTGCCAGTGACTAAAATTTTCTTCATCCCCCAAATAAGCAGATTTTAATTGGATGAAGCAATTTTAATTAATTACTTATCTGAGTTAGAAATGATCTTTTTATTTGATGATGTTCATATAGTCGGATTTTTTTTATGAGATGTTTATATTTTCGGGTATAAAGCGTACTTTTGCAGACTGAAAATAGCATCTATTTGGGATGTTTTTGATCTGGATTACGAATTACCAAAAGATAATTATGCCAAACATTGGAAAAATAACACAAATTATTGGACCTGTGGTCGATGTCAGCTTTGCTGATGCGGCTCATCTCCCCCAAATTTATGACGCATTAGAAATTGTTAAGGACAATGGACAAAAAATTGTCTTAGAGGTTCAACAGCATCTGGGTGAGGATGGTGTCCGCGCGATCGCAATGGACTCGACAGATGGTTTGGTTCGTGGAATGCGTGTGGTGGATACCGGTTCTGCTATTAAGATGCCTGTGGGTGATAAAATTAAGGGGCGTTTATTCAATGTGGTTGGCCAAGCAATCGACGGTATTGATACTGTAGATAATACAGATGGTTATCCAATACATAATACTCCTCCGAAATTTGACGAATTGTCTACTGAAACAGAAGTTTTGTTTACGGGAATTAAGGTAATCGACTTACTAGAGCCCTATGCGAAAGGTGGTAAAATTGGTTTGTTTGGTGGTGCAGGTGTTGGTAAAACAGTATTAATCATGGAGCTGGTGAATAATATTGCGAAAGCATATGCCGGCTTATCTGTATTTGCTGGTGTTGGTGAGCGTACAAGAGAAGGGAATGACTTGTTGCGTGAATTTATCGAATCAGGCGTAATTAACTATGGCGATGCTTTCAAGCATTCGATGGAAAAGGGTGGTTGGGATTTGAACTCTGTTGATAAAGAAAAACTAGAAGAATCAAAAGCCACACTCGTATTTGGACAAATGAATGAACCTCCTGGTGCTAGAGCTCGCGTTGCTTTGTCAGGATTAACCGTGGCAGAGTATTTCCGTGATGGTGATGGAGAAGGTCAAGGAAAGGATATTCTTTTCTTCGTGGATAATATTTTCCGTTTTACACAAGCTGGATCAGAAGTATCAGCCTTGTTAGGAAGGATGCCTTCAGCAGTAGGTTATCAGCCGACACTTGCTACTGAAATGGGTTTGATGCAAGAACGTATTACTTCCACAAAGAGAGGTTCGATCACGTCTGTACAAGCGGTTTATGTTCCTGCAGATGATTTGACAGACCCTGCTCCTGCTACTACTTTTGCACACTTAGATGCGACTACTGTATTATCTCGTAAAATTGCGGAGCTAGGAATCTATCCAGCAGTGGATCCTTTAGATTCTACTTCAAGAATTTTGAATCCTAGTATTTTGGGTGATGAGCATTACAACACAGCTCAACGTGTGAAAGAAATTTTGCAACGCTACAAAGAGCTTCAAGATATCATCGCCATTTTAGGAATGGATGAGCTATCTGAAGAAGATAAATTAGTAGTGGCTAGAGCGCGTCGTGTACAACGATTCCTTTCACAACCATTCCACGTGGCAGAACAGTTTACGGGTTTAAAAGGTGTTTTAGTTGATATAAAAGATACCATTAAAGGCTTCAATATGATTATGGATGGAGAAGTAGATGAATATCCTGAAGCAGCATTTAATCTCGTTGGGACTATTGAAGAAGCTATCGAAAAAGGCAAAAAAATATTAGCAGAGTCAAATTAATTGTTGAGTGCTTCGCGTCAATATTATGTTAACACGAAGCACTCAATAGTTACGCTCAGTACGATCAATCTAAATGAAACTAGAAATTTTAACCCCTGATAAGATAATTTATGAGGGTACTATTACATCAGTAACAGTGCCTGGAACAATGGGATCTTTTCAGATATTAAGTGACCACGCTCCTATTATTTCTACCCTCGAGCAAGGGTATATCACAGTACGAAAAGCTCAAAATGTTGAAACATTCTTTGTTAAAAGTGGTGTTGTAGAAGCACTTGACAATAAAATTGTTGTTTTAGTCGAAGGTCTGGCTAACTAAAGGCAGACCAAGAAGATGATAATCTAGATCATCATTATAAATTATAGACCAAGAACTATCCTGAATAATTTATTGGAATCTTAATAAACAGAGAAATAGTTTGTGGCTCTCACGCCCGCTCACCTATTCTTGTGATCTCTACTTCTATTGATAAAAAGAAGAGATCATTTCTGCTCCCGCTTCTATCGGCCTTCTTTGACTTGAATATATTTACCTACTTAAATTGAGATTGCGAACTAAGAGCATCTTAAATGAGGCGTGCGTGGAGCGCCATCTCTTTTGTGTGAGTAAAGTTCTGCAGCTCAAAGGTGTGATCTTTGATAAAGCCTTTTTATATAGGCTTCTTTGTTAAATGTTCATTTCAAGTACTACTGGACAATGATCAGAGTGCTTGGCTTCAGTTAAGATGGCTGCTCGTTTGAGATGATCTTGAAGCGTTTTGCTGACCATATTGTAATCAATACGCCATCCCAAATTCTTATTTCTTGCATTTGCTCTAAAGCTCCACCAAGTATATTGATGAGGCTCTGAGTTAAAATATCGGAATGAGTCGATGAATCCGCTGTTGATGAAATTTTCCATCCATTCGCGTTCAGCGGGCAAAAATCCAGAAGAATTGGCATTTGATTTGGGATTATGAATATCAATTGGACGGTGACAGATATTATAATCACCAGAGATGACCAATTGGGGGTAGTCGATCGTCAACTTATCAATGTATGCTTGAAAATCATCTAAAAAACGAAATTTGAAATCCTGACGATGATCACCACTTGATCCAGAAGGGAAATAAGCGCTCATGACTGAAAATTTTTCAAAATCAACACGGATAATACGTCCTTCACGATCATAATCTTCAATTCCACAGCCATATTCAACATGTATGGGTGTTTGTTTGGTAAAGATTGCAGTTCCGCTATACCCCTTTTTTTCTGCTGGATTCCAATAATGTTGATAACCCATCTGTTCTAACAATAATAGGTCTACTAATTGGTCAGGACTTGCCTTTATCTCTTGAAGACAAATGATGTCTGCATCGGTAGCTTGAAGCCATCCAAGCCAATTTTTACTGAATGCCGAACGAATGCCATTGACATTATAGGTTATAATTTTCATGAATGTAAAGTATTGTACAGGGTATCGAAATAGGAAACAATTAATGATTTTAGAATCATCTCTTGCTCTAGCAACGTATAAGCTGGGATCGGTTTTAATAATTTCCAGTGTGGCCAGCCATCTTGATCTAAACCTTCTAGTTCGTAAAACCCTAGCTCGCTGAATAGACGACAATTGGCGATATGCATTAACTCTTCTTTTTGTCGTTTGCTAAATTTACGAGGACCTTGGCCGAGCTCTTGGACGCCAATTAAGAAGAGGATTACCTTTAAGTCGGGTTTTTCATGATCGAATTCGAGTGCGATGCGATCCTGTAGGGCGTTCCATTTGGAGTTTATTTCGGCAGGTTTCATTGGTGCAAATATACACATGACTATTGAGTGATCTCAATTTGGGTCATTTTTCTAGCTAAAACGCTGTCTTTTGATTATCAGGAGCTAAGCAGGTTTGGTTGGCACATTTTTTAATCGCTCTTTCAAATCTAGTTTGTGTTTTCTCGCTGTATCCTGTGCAATATCGTATCCAGCATCTGCATGACGTATTACTCCCATCGCAGGGTCATTATGCAATACACGCTTGATTCGGTGCTCCGCCTCAGGAGTTCCATCTGCCACGATAACCATTCCTGCATGAATGGAATAACCAATTCCAACGCCTCCACCATGATGTAAAGAAACCCAGCTAGCCCCTCCCGCAGTGTTAATGAGCGCATTGAGGATAGGCCAATCAGCAATGGCATCAGATCCATCTTTCATAGCTTCTGTTTCGCGATTTGGAGAGGCGACAGAGCCTGTATCTAAATGATCTCGGCCAATAACAATAGGCGCTTGTACCTTTTTGTCGGCAACCAATTTGTTAAATGCGATACCTGCCTTTTCACGATCACCTTGCCCGAGCCAACAAATACGAGCAGGTAGTCCTTGAAATGGAATTCGCTCTTGTGCCATGGTAATCCACCGATGCAAACCTTTATTTTCTGGGAAGAGTTCCAAAATTAGTTTGTCAGTTTCGTAAATATCTCGAGGGTCGCCACTCAATGCAGCCCATCTGAAAGGGCCTTTCCCTTCACAAAATAAAGGCCGAATATAAGCTGGTACAAATCCAGGAAAACCGAATGCATTTAATACGCCGGCTTCTAATGCACGTCCACGCAAGTTATTGCCATAGTCAAATGTAATCGCTCCTTGTTTTTGTAATTTGAGCATTTGTTGAACATGCTTTGCCATGGTTGCGTACGAACGCTTGGTATATTCATTCGGATTTTGGATACGAAGCTTTTTTGCTTGGTCAACATCAAGTCCTTCTGGAAAATAACCAATCAATGGGTCATGGGCAGAAGTTTGATCTGTTAATATATCTGGAACGATATTGCGATCAATCAAGCGCTGTAATAATTCAACGGCGTTACATACTACTCCTATTGATCGGGCTTTCCCTTCTTTTTTGTATTGCACGGCTCGATCAATAGCTGCATCAATACTAAACTCTATTTCATCAATATAGCGTGTTTTTAAGCGTTTTCGAATGCGCCATTCTTCTACCTCGGCAGCAATACAGACGCCCTCATTCATGGTGATTGCCAAAGGTTGAGCTCCTCCCATCCCACCTAGTCCAGCAGTAACAGAAAGTGTTCCTTTTAATGATTCATTAAAATGCTGGCGCCCAATTTCTGCAAATGTTTCGTAGGTACCTTGAACGATACCTTGTGAACCAATATATATCCATGATCCTGCGGTCATTTGTCCATACATGATTAAGCCTTTGCGCTCTAGTTCATCAAAATGCTGTTGTGTTGCCCATTGGGGGACAAGCTGTGAGTTTGATATTAATACCCGTGGGGCATCCGAATGAGTAGGTAAAATACCGACAGCCTTACCCGATTGAATTAATAATGTTTCATCGGTTTCTAGATCACGAAGTGCTTTAATAATAAGCTCTAGCGCTTCTGGATTTCGGGCAGCTTTTCCTCGGCCGCCATATACAATCAGTTGTTCAGGCTGCTCCGCAACTTCAGGGTCGAGATTATTGAGTAGCATGCGTAAGGCCGCCTCTTGTATCCAGCCCTTGCACGTGAGAGCGTTTCCGGTGGGTGTATTTCTTGTAGATAAATTAAGCATATATGTGACCATTAAAGTGTGTTCTAATAATAATGAATTGCTGCTTTTGTCATTTCATTTGTAAGGTATGAAACTATTATGTAAGCTAATTGGGTGGAAAAAGAGCTCATTTTAAATCTTCATTTCGTTGTGCTTTACTGCTGGCTTCTTATTCTTTATCTTAGGCAAAAAATAAAACGATAAGATTTGGTTTGGATGTACATTTGTCATACACTTTTAGGTAATTCTAAATATCATTATGGCTTATCATCTACAAAAGTCTGTATTAGTGAAAAGTGATAACCGAATTATTCAGAAAGTGGATTTTGTGTGGATGGGGGTCAGTTTTGTTTAATTTTGAGTTAATATTATTTATTTATAAACTTGTGCTCGTTGCGATCGAGCAACAGGCTTTTATTCATCTGTATATTTACATGCAACTAACCAAATGAAGCTAAAAATATTTTCAATTGCCGTACTTTTTATTGCTTTACATGCATTCACCTTTGCATCGACCGTTAAATTGGGGGGAAAGGTTACTGATGTGAACACAAAAAATGGAATACCAGGAGTTACGGTCAGTATTCCTGAATTGCGTTTGTCTGTTGTCACAAATGATAAAGGCGAATTCATTTTTAATCATCTTGCTCGTAAAGGGCGCGTGTTATTGGAGGTGACATTTATTGGTTATCAGACACTTACGCAGATTGTTGATTTAAGCACTACCTCTTCGTTTGATTTTATTTTATCGCCCAGTACAATAGAGGTCAAAGAAGTAGTCATAACAGGTACTGCATTCAGCGCGAGTAATAAGAAGAATAGTACATCAGCAAGTATCGTTTCACATGAAGATTTATTAACTAAGCCGGCAAATAATATTATCGATGCGATTTCTCATGTGCCTGGAGTATCACAGATTACAACGGGTAATGCAATTTCAAAACCCGTGATCCGGGGTTTGAGTTACAATCGAGTAGTAACTGTTGCGAATGGTGTAAAACAAGAAGGGAATCAGTTTGGAGATGAACACGGCATCGAAATAGATCAGTTTAGTGCGGGGCGTGTGGAGGTGTTACGTGGTGCGGCTAGCTTACTATATGGGTCTGATGCTTTGGGTGGAGTGATTAATATTGAAAATCCGGTACCGGTTCCAGATCCAGAGGGACGTATGCATGCAGAGTTTTTATCTAATTACAATACGAATAGTGGACTTACTTCTAATTCATTAATGTTTGCTGAAAATCGAAATGGTTTTGTTTATCGCGTACATGGAACGTATAAAAATGCATACTCTTTTCAGACTCCTACTGGATATTATCCAAACTCAGGATATATCGAAGCCAATTATGACCTGCAAGCAGGGCTAAATAGGCCCTGGGGCTATGTGCATCTTGATTTCTCAAGTTTTCATGATAAGATTGGTTTTTATGATCCTGACAATATAACAGGTACTACAAATGCCAATGCTATTTTTACAAATGGGAATATGGGTGTGTATTCTAATAGTGACTTTAAAGACCGTAGACTATCTTTCCCTAATCAAGATGTTCGTCATCTTAAAGTAGCAGTCAACAGTAATATTCAGTTAGGAGAGGGTAAGATTAAGTCGGTATTTGGCTATCAGCGTAATATACGTCAGGAAATACCAGATCCTAATTCAACGAGTCTTTACTTGGACTTAAATGCATATAGCTATGATCTTAAATATTATTTCAAGGAGAAAAATGGCTGGGAGCCTGTATTAGGTACATCAGCAGAGTTTCAATATGGAGATAATACAAGTGTAAAGGCTAATAGCACATTGATTCCAAGTTATCATTCTAGCGCAGTTGGCCTATTCGCCTACCTTAAAAAAACTTGGTCTACCAGAACTGTTGATGGAGGGATTAGATGGGATTATCGTGGGTTGGATGGAATGCAGTATTTAAATCGATTGGGTACTTTAATATATCCTGCATTTAAAAACAATGTTTCTAATGTGAGTGGAGCACTTGGTTTTACCCAAGAATGTGGAAAATATCTAAGCTTCAAAACCAATGCGGGAACAGCATTTCGGGGAGCAAACATTGCTGAACTTGCTTCTAATGGAGTACATGAAGGGACATTTAGGTATGAAATAGGTAATCCTAATCTTAGCCCAGAGCGGAGCTATCAGGTTGATGCCTCTTTTTCCTACAGCTCTGATCAACTAGAGGCGAGTTTAGGTGGGTTTCTAAACTATATCAACAATTATATCTACTACATAAATACAAACCAAGAAACCATACTAGTAGGACCAGACAACATTCCTGTTTATCGATTTGTTCAAAATGATGCTGCATTGCGTGGGGTTGAGGCCTCTTTTACAGTTCATCCTGTAAAATATGTTCATTTCGAGAATATATTTTCGTACGTATTTGCCAAGAACAGAACACTCAACAAGCCTTTGCCTCTTATTCCCGCTGCGAATTTGCGGAATGAACTTAAGTTTGAACCAACCATTAAGGGGTTAAGTAAATCATACATTTTTGTTGCTTTGGATAACTATTTTAACCAAAATAGAGTTGATGATTTTGAAACAGCAACAATTGGATATAGCTTAATTGATGTGGGAGTAGGGACTACCATTCGTCTTAAAAGACAACAACTTACTTTATATATTGCTGCCAAGAACTTAGCTGATCAAAAATATTACAATGCGCTTAGTCAATTGAAGCCAGGTCGCTTGGATGTAACAAGACCCGACTTGGGAATTTATAATCCTGGAAGAAATATCATATTTGGAGTTTTTATGCCACTTAGCATAAAGAGGTGGTAGACATTATTTGTTAGACAAGCAAATAATGTCTACATTTGCAGCAATCTAAAAAGAGGGGGCAGTCTGCCCCCTCTTTTTTTACCTGTAAATTTTAAAAAGGTTACGAACGGTTGTAATGAATATTGAAAGACGGGTTCAACAATTAGTTGAAGAAAAAATAAGTAATCGCTCGGATTTATTTTTAGTGGATATAAAAATGCATTCTAACGGTCAATTGATTATTTTAATTGATGGGGACCAAGGAGTTGATATTAAAGATTGTGTAGCAATAAGTAGACATGTTGGTTTTCATCTCGAGGAAGAAAATGCAATTGATCAGGCATATAATCTGGAAGTCTCTTCGCCGGGAATTGATACACCCTTGATTTCTTTTCGGCAGTATAAGAAAAATGTGAATCGAAATTTGAGTGTCAAATTAAAAGATCAGACAATATGCAAAGGCAAGTTAATAGAGGTGGATGATATAGGAATTAAATTAGCCACGGATAGTAAGGAAAAAGGACAGAGGGCCCAGCTGATTGAAAGTTTTATGCCCTTTGATCAAATAGCAGAAACTAAGGTTCTAATTTCATTTAAGTAATAAAATGAGCAATATTAATTTAATCGATTCATTCCAAGAGTTTAAAGACTTTAAAAACATTGACCGTCCTACGGTTATTAGTGTATTGGAAGAAGTGTTCCGGAGCATGTTGCGTAAGAGATATGGCACAGATGAAAATTGTGATATTATTGTCAATCCAGACAACGGAGACTTAGAAATTTGGCGTACACGGGTAGTTGTAGAAGACGAATTCTCAGAGGACGATGATTTAGAGATAGAATTAGCTGAAGCTAAAAAAATAGATCAAGATTTAGAGATAGGTGATGATTTTATCGAGCAGATTACATTAGAAAGTTTTGGCCGCAGGGCAATTCTGGCTGCTCGTCAAACACTAGTATCCAAAATACTTGAACTAGAAAAAGATAATATCTTCAAAAAATATAAAGATCGCGAGGGTGAAATAGTGACTGGTGAGGTTTATCAAGTTTGGAAAAAGGAAGCGCTTATTTTAGATGATGAGGGGAATGAGCTTCTTTTACCAAAAACAGAACAGATACCTGCTGACTATTTTAAGAAGGGAGATACTGTTCGGGCAGTAGTTGATAAAGTAGAGATGATAAGCAATAATCCCAAAATTATTATCTCTCGTACTTCTCCTAAGTTTTTACAGCGCTTGTTTGAAATGGAGGTTCCAGAGATTTTCGATGGACTGATCACAATTAAAAAAATTGTTCGTGAACCTGGTGAGCGGGCTAAAATTGCAGTTGAGTCATACGACGATCGTATTGACCCTGTTGGAGCTTGTGTTGGAATGAAAGGATCACGCATACATGGCATTGTTCGTGAGTTAAAAAATGAGAATATTGATGTCATTAATTTTACTAATAATGCATCATTATACGTTCAACGTGCACTAAGTCCAGCAAAGATTACGAGTATCAAACTAGACGATCAAGAAAAGAGAGCAGCTGTATATTTAAAGCCAGATCAGGTTTCGTTGGCCATTGGTCGTGGTGGACAGAATATTAAGCTTGCTAGTAAACTAACGGGCTACGAGATCGACGTTTATCGTGAATCTGCTGATGATGATGAGGACGTGGATATAGAAGAATTTTCTGATGAAATAGAAGATTGGGTTATTGATGAACTAAAACGCATTGGCTTAGATACAGCAAAGTCTGTGCTAGATCTTTCTGTTGATGAACTTGTTAAACGTACCGATTTAGAGGAGAGTACGGTAAAAGATGTGATGGAGATTTTGCGATCAGAGTTTGAATAACAGTGGTATGTTCTGCTATTATCAGAACATAAATGTACTTTTGTATAAATAAGCGAGGTAAAAGAATAAATGTCAGACGGTAAAAACACGAATTTACTTAAAGCTGCAAAGGAGCTGAATATTGGTTTATCCACTGCAGTCGATTTTTTGGGGAAAAAGGGCTTCTCTATAGACGCACGTCCAAATACCAAACTTACGGATGAGATGTACCTTGTTCTCTTAAAAGAGTTTCAGGGAGATAAGATCGTAAGAGAAGAAGCCAAACAAATCGTTATTGGAAAAATTCGTCGTGATGAACCCGTTGCTATTCCTGAAAGTGTGGAAGTCCCACACCTTAATAAAGATGCTGAACAACAAGAAGAGGTTCTGATTAAAAATGTAAGTTCATTTACACCTACACCGGCTTCTACAATAGAAGCAGAAAAGCCGAAAGAGTCTTCTGCTCTTCTTGTTGACGATATGGCTGAACAGTCTCATAAGACAGAGGATACGGTTTTGCCGGGTGTGAAAGTGGTTGGGAAAATTGACTTGTCTGAGTTAAATAATCGAACCCGGCCCGATAAAAAAACTATTCAACAACCTGAAGCTACCACCCCTGATCTTTTAGAGACCCCAAATGTTGATGAGCCTGTAGTGCTGATGGCTGAAAATGCATCTGGTGAAAAACTTGATCTTACTAAAGAGAATAAAATTCAGGCGCCAGAACAAGAAAAGATAGTGGAGATATTGGGAGAAATACCAAAGTCAGTTCCTGCAGAGTTGCCTGAAGTGAAGCCAGAAGATGATATTATTCGTGCCAGAGCAAACCGCTTAACAGGCCCTAATGTTGTGGGAAAAATAGAGCTGCCTGTTGCACCACCACGGAAAGGACAGCCTATTGCATCTTCATCTAACATAGCTGGATCAGATCAGAAACGTAAACGTAAACGTAAAGACAATCAAATAGGTGGCCCTTTAGCAGGTAATCGACCTAATCCAGCTGCACAGCCAAGTACAGGCCAAAACCAAGGTACTCGACCTGATTTCAGAAATAGAAATAGTACTCCTCCTCATAGAGGGGGACAACAAGGCTCTCGACCTGATTTTAGAAATAGGTCCCGGATGCCAGAAGCACCCAAAGTAGAACCTACAGATAAAGAAATACAAGACCAAATTAAGGCAACACTTGCTCGCTTAAGTGGTGCCGGTAAGTCGGGAAAATTTGCACAACGAGCTAAGCTACGCCGTCAGAAACGTGATGATGTTGCACATACAGCTGAAGAAGCTGCAATGGAGCGCGAGCTACAATCTAAAACATTAAAAGTAACAGAGTTTGTTACAGCGAACGAGCTAGCTAGTATGCTAGATGTTTCGGTTACACAAGTTATCTCTACTTGTATGAGTTTGGGTATGTTCGTATCCATTAATCAACGTCTAGATGCTGAAACACTTACGATTGTTGCTGATGAGTTTGGCTATGAAGTAGAATTTGTGAAACCAGAAGATGAGGAAACCCTTACGTTAGAAGAAGTAGATAAGCCTGAGGATATGCTTCCACGAGCTCCTATTGTTACAGTAATGGGCCATGTGGATCATGGTAAGACTTCATTGTTAGATTTTGTTCGTAAAACGAATGTGATTGCAGGCGAGGCTGGGGGAATTACACAGCACATTGGGGCATATGAAGTAACATTAGAAAACGGACGTAAAATCACATTTTTAGATACCCCTGGTCACGAGGCATTTACGGCTATGCGTGCTAGAGGTGCTAAAGTAACTGATATTGCAATTATTGTAATTGCGGCGGACGATAGTGTGATGCCTCAAACAAGAGAAGCCATCAATCATGCCCAGGCAGCAGGTGTACCTATCGTGTTTGCATTTAGCAAGGTAGATAAACCAGGTGCTAATACCGAAAAAATCCGCGAACAATTATCAACTATGAATATTCTTGTTGAGGATTGGGGGGGTAAATATCAAAGCCAAGAAATTTCAGGTAAAACAGGTCTAGGTGTAGATCTGCTCTTAGAAAAAGTATTGCTTGAAGCGGAATTGTTAGATTTAAAAGCCAATCCTAATAAGCGTGCTGTTGGTACAATCATTGAAGCAGCCCTAGATAAAGGAAGAGGAATTGTTACCACTGTATTGATTCAGGCAGGAACTTTGCGTGTAGGTGATCCAATTTTAGCAGGATGTTATAGTGGTAGAGTGAAAGCTCTACATAATGAGCGTGGGCAGAAAATAGATTATGCTGGTCCTGCTACTCCTGTTCAAGTGCTTGGGATGCAAGGAGCACCAACATCTGGTGATAGATTTAATGTGATCGAAAGTGAAGTTGAGGCACGTGAAATAGCTAATAAGCGTTTACAATTACAGCGAGAGCAAGGCCTTCGAACTCAGAAGCATATTACGTTAGATGAAATAGGACGTCGTTTGGCTATTGGTAGCTTTAAAGAGTTAAATATAATTGTCAAAGGTGATGTGGATGGTTCTATCGAAGCACTATCTGATTCTTTATTGAAATTATCAACAGAGCAAATCCAGGTAAATATTATTCACAAATCTGTTGGTCAAATCTCGGAATCAGATGTATTGTTAGCTTCTGCGTCCGATGCAATTATTATTGGTTTTCAGGTACGTCCATCAGCCAATGCACGTAAATTGGCAGAGCATGAGCAAATAGATATTCGCTTGTATTCTATCATTTATGATGCGATCAATGAAGTAAAAGCAGCTATGGAGGGTATGCTTGCACCAGAATTTGAGGAAAAAATTACTTCAAACGTTGAAATCAGAGAAGTATTCAAGATCACGAAAGTTGGAACAGTTGCAGGTTGTATGGTCTTAGATGGTAAGATAACACGTAATAGTAAGGTGCGTATCATTCGAGATGGTGTTGTTATTTATTCAGGTGAACTAGCTTCATTAAAACGCTTCAAGGATGATGTAAAAGAGGTAGCATCAGGCTATGAGTGTGGATTAAACATTCACAATTTCAATAATATTGAAGTTGGAGATATTGTAGAATCATATGAACAAGTAGAGGTTAAACGTAAACTATAAGTGTGCTGTTGCATATTATCAGTACAATAAAAAAGTGAACTATTTAACCGATAGTTCACTTTTTTATTGTACTGACTTAAGGTTGATTGGTCTTTTAGAGAAATTCGACGTGAAATAAAAAGGGGACTTCAATGCAGTATTGAAGTCCCCTTTTTATTTCACGTTTTGAGGAGTGGAAGCTATTATTAAACCAATAATCTTACAGGTTCCTCTAATAAAGACTTGAGTGTTTGTAAAAATGCAGCTCCTGTTGCACCATCTACTACACGATGGTCACAGCTTAGGGTCACTTTCATTATATGACCTGCTGCAAGTACATTATTTTTAATAACGGGGACTTGTTGAATGCCTCCAATAGCTAGAATACATGCATCTGGAGGGTTGATTATTGCTGTGAATTCATCAATGCCAAACATTCCCAAATTAGAAATTGTAAAGGTAGAGCCTTCCCAATCTGAGGGTTGTAACTTCTTGGCTTTAGCGCGTTGAGCAAAGTCTTTTACTTCCATTGAAATATGAGACAAGGATTTGCCATCTGCAAAGCGAACCACGGGAACCAGTAACCCATCTTCAACAGCTACAGCTACACCAATGTTGACATGTTCGTTATAACGTATTTTATCTTCTAGCCAAGATGAGTTTACATGAGGGTGTTGCTTTAAACCAATTGCTACCGCTTTGATGATCATATCATTGAAGGATATTTTCACTTGAGAAAACTCGTTCATTTTTGCACGAGCTGTCATTGCCGATTCCATATCAATAGACATGGTGAGGTAGAAGTGTGGGGAGGTAAATAAGCTTTCTGAAAGTCGTTTTGCAATTACTTTACGCATTTGAGAAATTGGCTTTTCGGTGAATTTTTCTTCTCCGATGTAGGATGGAATGTTGGCACCTTGAGCCTCTATCGTTGATTTTGCACCTTCGTTGGTTGGAGATGATTGATATTCTTCAACATCTTTTTTAATAATGCGACCGCCCTCTGCACTTCCTTTTACCAAGCCTAAGTCTATCCCCTTTTCTTTGGCAATTTTACGGGCTAGTGGAGATGCTTTTACACGTATGTCGCTTTTACTATGGTCTGGCGTTTCTTTTACTGGAGTGCTTGTTGCCGGTTCAGCTTTTGTTGATTCGCTTGTCGGTTCAGCTTTTGACTCATTTTTAAGAAGTGGAGTGATGTCGGTACCTTCTTTACCAACAATTGCAATGATGGTATTTACTTTAGCTGCTTGTCCTTTTTCTACACCAATATAGAGCAAAGTTCCCTCTGTATAACCAACAACTTCCATGGTTGCTTTATCTGTTTCCACATCGGCTAAAGTGTCATCACTTCTTACTTTGTCACCTACTTTTTTATGCCATTCCGCGATAACTCCTTCAGTCATGGTATCGCTGAGTAGTGGCATGCGAATAACTGTTGCATCTATAGCATTTAAATCAAAAACTTCGTTGTTTGAAGTCGTTGACTTCGACTCAACTTTTGTAGTAGGCTTTGTTACAGCAGAGACTGAATTTTTAGTACTGGTACTTAATACGGATTTATAGTCTTCACCAGGTGAGCCGATTACGGCTATAACAGAATCAACTGGAACAGTTTGACCTTCCTGAGCCCCAATGTATAGTAAAGTACCTTCTTGAAAAGATTCAAAGTCCATTGTTGCTTTATCAGTTTCAATTTCTGCAACAAGATCACCAGAGCTTATTTTGTCTTCTATTTTTTTATGCCATTTTGCGATAACTCCTTCAGTCATGGTATCGCTCATTTTGGGCATACGAATTACTTCTGCCATGTTTTTGCAAATTTTATTTATAATGGGAGGGCTCTAGCTCAATCTCTCACGTATGGATAATCATTTTGGATATACACATCTCGGTATAGCTCTGAGGGATCAGGATAAGGTGATTCTTCAGAAAAACGAACAGATTCTTCGACGATCCCTTTTATTTTGTTATCGATTTGCTCGAACCAAGAGTCATCAGCATATTTTTTATCCTGGATGGCCTTTTTAATTTCCTCAATAGGATCTTTTGCTTTATAAGCTTCCACCTCTTCTTTTGTGCGATATTTTGCAGGATCTGACATGGAATGTCCCTTGTATCGATACGTACGCATTTCAAGAAAGGTGGGGCCTTCGCCACGACGGGCACGTTGTACGGCTTCATCCATCGCTTGATGAACAGCGACAGGGTCCATGCCGTCTACAGGTGCGCAAGGCATGTCAAAACCTAAACCTAATTTGTAAATATCGGCCATATTGGTTGTTCTAGAAACAGATGTGCCCATGGCATAACCATTGTTTTCGCAAACAAAAACAACAGGTAGTTTCCATAGCATGGCCATATTAAAAGTTTCGTTTAGGGCTCCTTGGCGTACAGCACCATCACCCATGTAGCAAACATTTACATTGGTTGTCCCATTATATTTTTCGGCAAATGCGATACCTGCACCCAGTGGGATTTGGCCCCCTACGATACCATGTCCACCAAAAAAATTGTGCTCTTTACTAAACATGTGCATCGATCCACCTTTGCCTTTGGAGCATCCTGTTGATTTACCATATAACTCTGCCATTACTGCATTAGCAGGTATACCTTTTGCAATAGCATGTGCATGATCACGATAGGCAGTAATCATAGAATCTTCTTTTGTTAATACAGACATTGCTCCAGCTACAACAGCTTCTTGTCCAATATAGAGATGACAAAACCCTCTAATTTTTTGCTGACCATAAAGCTGCCCTGCTTTTTCCTCAAATTTGCGCATCAGGAGCATCTGTTCATACCATTGTAAATAGGTATCCTTTGTAATTTGTACTGAACTCATTCGTGATAAATTATACGACCGACAAATCTAATTATAAATATTAAAACAAAGCGTGTGAATTTTGGGACGAAAGAGCAGTGTTAAAAAAGGTTAAAATTCAACTTTTTTGGCTTCATTTTAGCATTTTTGGACCCGAAAACTTAATTTAGCATTTTGTCCTGCTTCTATAGAAATAGGGCATGGCTTTAGGATATTTTATGGGAAATACTTAAAAACCGTTATTCCCCACTTAATAAATTGAATAAACCATGAGGAAAAAAATACGAATAGCTACCCTGAGCATTTTGCTGATGCTACCCTCTATTTTAGCGCAGGCTCAATCGACCAGCAATAAAAAAGACTTAAAAGCGCCTGAGAAAGTCGAAACCTATGATAAGTTAGCGATGGAATACTTTTCCCAAATTATGGGTATTGCGCTATCAGCGTCATCTAATTTAAAACTTTATCAATTTGTTTATGATTGGATTGGAACCCCCTACCGTTTAGGAGGAGATTCCAAAAAAGGAATTGATTGCTCTAAGTTTGCTTTTGAGCTTTACAATAAGGTCTTTGATACGATGATTGGCAATAACTCGCAAAATATTTTCGGGATGGTTAGTCCAGTAAATGCTCGAGATGAGTTAAAAGAAGGAGATCTGATATTTTTTAAAATACGAAGTCGTTCCATTACACATGTCGGTATATATATTGGTAACAATAAGTTTGTGCATGCATCATCAAGCCGGGGCGTTATGATCAGTAGCTTAGATGATGATTATTGGTCAAAGTATTATTACAAAGGAGGCCGTTTGTTGGCTTCTTTTTAGTAAAATAGATAGTTCTAATTCCGCAAGATTAACATGGTTCCAGCTATTAATAGGCAAGCACCAAGTACGCGCATGGCATTTAGTGAGTGCATTGAGAAGCCTAATAGGCCAAAGTGATCCAATACAAGTGCAAAAAGTATTTGGCCAGTAAATGAAAGAGCTACAATATTCGCTACACCTATTTGGGGAGCGATGAGTATCATTCCAGCGATGTAAAGAGCCCCAAAAAGTCCTCCTACCCATTTGTACCAGGTGATTCCTTCTTTGATGTTGGATAAACAATTAAAAAAGCCCTCGCGCTGAAAAATTAATGCATAGATCACTAAAAAAAAGGTGCCTACTAGGAACGCAATTAAAGAGGCAGCGATAGGGTTTCCTAGTGCGATTCGAAGTTGTGAATTGAGCCCTATTTGAACGGATAAACCGATCCCGATTAAAAAAGCTAAAATGTAATAAATGCTGGTATTCATATTGAAAAGTATTGGGTATGATGATAGGATGCCTATGGCATTAAAAAAGGCGATACATCTTGCTGTGCATCACCTCTCAGATTTAGTTTGTACTGTTATTTTGATTTGGTAAAATTGGTAGCTACTGCTCCCCAGTTAATGACATTCCAAAAAGCAGAAATGTAGTCAGGGCGTTTATTCTGATATTTCAAATAGTAGGCATGCTCCCAAACATCCATTCCTAAGATTGGCTTTCCTTTAACTTCAGCGATATCCATCAACGGATTGTCTTGATTAGGGGTAGAACTTATTTGTAATTTGCCGGCATTATCAATGCTTAGCCAAGCCCATCCAGAGCCAAATCGGGTTGCGCCAGCCTCAGCAAACTTTTTCTTAAAATCATCAAAAGAGCCAAAAGTGGAATTAATTGCTGTCGCTAAATCGCCGGTAGGAGCCCCCCCACCATTTGGAGACATTATTGACCAGTATAGTGTGTGGTTATAGTGTCCACCTCCATTGTTTCTAACAGCTACTGGATATTTCGAAATATTTTTTATCAGGTCCTCAATTGACAGATTTTCAGCGTCTGTTCCTGCTATTGCCTTATTAAGGTTGTCAACATAGGCTTGATGATGTTTCCCGTGGTGTATTTCCATGGTCATTTTGTCAATGTGTGGCTCTAGAGCGTCGGTTGCGTAAGGTAACGCAGGTAATTTGAATGCCATATGATGATAATTTAAAGGGTTTGTAAACTAGTTTGCAAATATATAGAGCAGTACTGTGAAAGTTTATTCTTTCGACTAAAGTTTACTCCTTCTTGCTGAAAAAAAATCTTTTAGTAAAGTGCTGCATTCTTCTGCCTTTAGTCCACTAACAATTTGTGTCTTAGGATGTATGATGCGTTGTTTGATTTGGCTAAATCCTCGTTGAAGATCCTCGGCTCCAAACACAATTCGGCTTATTTGTGCCCAATAAGATGCTCCTGCACACATGGTGCAGGGTTCTAGCGTAACGTACAATGTACAGTTGTGTAAATACTTACCCCCAATATAATGAGATGCTGCTGTGAAAGCCTGCATTTCTGCATGAGCCGTTACATCATTTAATTGCTCGGTGAGATTATGTCCACGTCCAATAATGCGTCCGTTATGAACGACGACAGCGCCAATAGGAACTTCATCAATCTCCAATGCTTTTTGGGCCTCTTTAAAAGCCTCATTCATAAAAAATAGATCAGCTGCTTGGGTAGAGGTTTCCTCGCCAAATTTAATGTACTTCATATGTCTAATTACTCCTAAAACATTTTAGTCCCATTGGGTGTTTTTTTATCAGGGGTGGTTAAAATAACATCTCCGTTTTCATCTGCAAAGCCAGTTAGTAAGAACTCAGACATGAAGGTTGCAATCTGCTTTTTAGGAAAATTAAGAACACCTACAATTTGCCGACCAATAAGCTCTTCTTTGGTGTAATGTTTGGTGATTTGGGCGCTGCTCCATCTCGTTCCAAACTCTCCGAAATCTGCTTTTACTTTGTATGCTGGTTTTCTTGCTTGTGGAAAGTCCAGTACTTCGCGTATTGTTCCTACGCGTAATTCGACTTTTTCAAAATCATTCCATGTAATTTCCATATTGTTTCTATCTACTCTAAATGGTAACACAAGGAGAAAATATAGATATCCCTACTCCTTCATAAGGTTAATCTTCTCAATAACAATGCCAGAAAATAATGGGCTTTATTCTAGGTAAATGCTAAACTGGATATCTTGTAAGAAAAGTTTTTCAAGGGGAGCTGAATAAGGATGGTTTTCTGTACGTAAGACGCTGTTGACGGTATGTGAAAATTTGATTTCAGGAGACAGTTTGAAGTATTCAAAGTAAAATTGAAATCCAATACCGGCTTCATACCATAGAATACCTTTATTATTTTTTACAGTTTTTTGTGCGAGTGGCTTGTTTGCATCGCTATTGATTTTATCCTCTGACAATAAATCAATGGAATACCGTGCTCCTGCGATGAGATAGGACCTGAAATTTCTTTTCCGATCAGATTTTACTCGTATTCCTAAGGGAAGATTCAGGATTGAGAATGGAACCACTTGTGTTACAGCGTCACTTGGGTTTGCATACTCATACTTAATGGTATGATCTGCAAAAATATATCCGGGACAAAAACGTAAGTCAAAATGTTCGCCTAATTTAATATTCGTTACAAAACCAAGGCCAAAGCCGGGTGTTGCGGGGCTAGTAATAGAGTATAATGGAGGTTTTACTAACTCTCCGATCATACTCGTGTTGTCAATAAATGGGTCTCTCCAGCTAGCCTTCTTAATAATGGTATAATCTGATGATATGGCCTGAAATACAAATCCAAAGTTGATAGGAGAATCGTCTGTGCCCCCTCCCCAATTTTCTTGTGAATAAGATTGGTTGGCAAGCGAAATAAATAATAAGGTGAAAAAAAGGAACCACTTCGTCATTTAATGCCAGTATATATTGAACAAATGCCAAAAGCTAAGGGTTTACATTTTGTATTTCGGAAGCCAATTTCTTGCATTTTACTTGTAAAACAGTTCCCTTCAGGAAAAGAGGCCACAGAAGCAGGAAGATAGGTGTATGCCGATGAATCTTTGGAAAACAATTTTCCAATAGTGGGTACAATATGGTTGAAATAGAAGTGATAGCCTTGTTTAATAGGAAATATGCGAGGCTTTGAGAATTCAAGAATAATGACTTTCCCTCCCGGCTTTAGTACTCTTAAGATATCAGATAGGCCCTTTTCTAGATTTTCAAAATTTCGTACTCCATAAGCGCTTGTCACGGCATCAAATTCATTGTCTTCGAATAGAAGTTTTTCTGAGTCGCCCATGCGCACTTCAAAAATATGATTCATATTTCTTTTGGTAATTTTTGCATCTGCGATAGCTAACATACCTTCTGAAATATCAACTCCAATAATGTGTTTGGGCTTTAAGGTTTTAATGGCTTCGAATGCAAAATCACCTGTTCCAGTTGCTACATCTAATATAGATTGAGGTTGATTCTCCACCAATTCCTGAATTGCCTTCTTACGCCATAGGGTATCGATTCCTAATGACAGCGTGTGATTTAAAAAATCGTATGTCGTAGAAATATTATTGAACATGGCTGCCACTTGTTCTTTTTTGGCTGCACAGGAATCGGTGTAAGGCGAAACGGATTTTAGCATATTGTATCAAATATAAAATATGCATAAACATAAAAACACATTATTTGTAAAAAAAATGTGTCATTTAGTTTGCCCTACTATATTTATGTGATAGTTTATGTGTTTGGTTATTTAATGTGACCACAAATCCTGTTCATAGTCCATTAACTCTTTCTTTATTCTCTCGGATTCATATAATCGGTCAATACCTTGAACATAGTCTTTAACTCGAAGATCTTCTACATTAGATTCCTTGACAATATAACTTGAGAATATACGCTTGATGAATAGATCATCGTAGCTCAACCTTGTCGCATCATTTTGGCGATTGGCAATTGCTTTCGTGGCTAATAGGGGGCGTGCTTCTGGGAAATAGATCCAAAAAGCAGGTTGGTCATCAAGTGATTGTCCAGCAGCTTTAATCGTGATCATGGGTGCTATTCCAATAATACGGGGCTCAAAAACAGAGCGCTCTTTGTCAAATATCCAATCTTCCTTGATCCGAAACTTGGTTATACTATTGGGATTAAACTCTCCTGGTTTGATATGGGATCCGATTGTGTTTCCATCTTTATCTACTATTGGAACCAACACACTATCGGCAAGCTTAGTCATCACTTGTTGAGGCGTTAAAGTAGTTGAAAATTCGTCCCCGTCAGGATCATCTTCTCTTGGTGTTGGATCGTATGCGGTCAACTCTCCTGCGTTGATGGCGTCTAATAGGATCTCAATAAGTCGTGATTTAGGTGCAGCAAATACACGATTTATTTTTTCACGAATATCGATCTCTCGCCAGATACGTTTAGCGTAAACTACATCGGCTTCTCTTAGGGCTGTATAGTGTGTTACTTCTGAACTTGGAATAATTTCTTTCTTGTAGTAACCATCTAGTGGTCTTTCGGATTCAGATACTAAGTGAGGTGTATTGCTTGACTGGGAAGGAAGAATTAAAGATGGTGATATTGATTTTGTTGAAACATTGAGTGGAATAGGGTTATTCGATGGCGATATTGCTGTGGCTGATACGGAAGAGGTTAAAGTCTTCAATGGGTTAGGTGTGTTTTTTTGAGGAGATGGATTCACGGTAACCGTTGTCGATACAGGTAAGGATGGGCAATCTCCTGCAGAAACAATTAATGTATAAACACCGCTCATTTCTGTGGTTGCATTGGGGCTAACTATGGGGTTGGGCTCTTGTGAGATAAATCCGTTGGGTCCTACCCAGTTATATTTTGCAGTGGGTAAAGTGGACTTTGTTAATAGCTTTAACAGATTTCCAGCACGTACTGGCGAATTGGAACTAATAGCGGGCCTCCCTGAACGTCCATCGCCTACTTTGATTGTAAATAAACTAATACAATAATTTGTTTTCCAGGTGTATCGATATATGCCAGGAGTGGCAAACCCACTTATTGTGGTTGTGTTATTTGGGTCATTGGGGCTAAGGTTCATGATTGTTGTTGATGGATTTGTTGGATCTTGTGACCATGTTCCTGTTCCTGTTGCTGTAACAGTTGTTTGGCTTGATGTGCAAGGTAGCGTGATCTGCCCCGTTCCTTTTACGCCGTTATCGACCGTAATTTTGACAGCATCTAAAAAATTACCTAAAGAGTGTTTTCCGTCTGAAGAACTTATTGGCTCAAATAAAAACCTGGTAATTTTTTGTCCGTTTGGGATGGTGTAGGTAACAGTATGCGTACCCCAAGCATCGCCGTCAGATACCCTTATAATTTCTTTCAAAGGTCCTGTGGGTGGACCAACAGAAAGCCTACAAACGTCTAGGCCATTATTGGTTCCATCATTATCTATCTTTTTTTTGATCCAACTCCTGTTTCCTGTTCGTGACCATCCGAGGGTGCCTGCTCCGCCGCCCCTATGTGAGAATTTGATAGTGAATACAGTGGCGTGGGGAGTGCTGATATCTTGATAGATGCCAGAGTCGTCATTATGGTTTAACTCAACAAATTGATTTCCTTCAAACGATTTTATGCCAAAGCTTCCACTGGCCCATATTCCAATCCAGCGATTGCTCGAGGTTGTTTTCCACCCCTCCATGCGATTATCGTTGACTGCCTCAACGCCAACCCAATGATCGTTAGAGGGCGCTTTTTGTGAAGGATTATCTTCCAGTGTGTTCATCTTGTTTGAAATTATTGGCTGCTCAAAACCCGAATTAGGCATTGGTACCACACATTGCCCAAAGCTTTTAAACACAATCAGGTAGCTTAATATGAACAAGCAAACTGATTTCTTGATGAAGATGATACCTGTATTTTGTATATATAATATTAATCTTGACTTAGGATCGAAGCATTTTAGGAAAGCCAAGCGTGTGTTTCTGATCAATCTTTTACTTGGAACATCCATTGCAAATCATATTTCATGAATACCTTTCTGAATGTGTTTGAATCAAATAGAAAATATTTATTTTAATAATTAAATATATAAAATCAAAAA
>CALLKE010000165.1 GCA_938008555.1 uncultured Pedobacter sp. | reverse complement strand
GATTGTTCTTATCTTGCGACTGGGCATTATGCTCAGGTGGTTGAAAGTGAGGGGAAAAGTTATATTCAAACTTCTGAGGATGATTGGAAAGATCAAACGTATTTTCTTTACGTTAAACCCAATCTTAACTAAATACAATATTAGATAATCGCCCTAAATTTGCTTAAAAATACTTCGAATAACTTGCTGAAGCTAGAAAAAACATGTTAAATATTCATACATAATAAATTGGCAATTTTGTATGTTTCGGTTGGAAAGTAAAAGTATTGAAACTTAATCATGGAGAATTTCTAGTAATGAGTGGTAAAAAGGGTAAAAGATAAATTAAAAAAAAATATATATTTTTTTATTTTTAGATAGAAGAGTATTTGTGTAACTATGTATCTTTTTTAAAATAATTTTCTGGAATCAATAACTTAACACGAAACACGAACCAAAATTCTCTTGTAACTTTTCTGTAACTCTGTAACTATGCATAAAATTTAAGCAGATCTGCACAATATTTAAGCAAAATTTTTGATACGCAAAAACACGGATACACGACTCAAAAATCTGCTGTGTCCATAACGCATTGCTCACGAAAATAATTTTTCTTTTTTCTTGACATGCACAACAACAATACCGTATCAATGCCTCACACACACACAAGGAGTATAAAAATGTTTGGTGTTCACAGGAGTTTTGACTTAACAACTGGTGTCAAAAACAATACAATATGCGTCATCAATGACTCACCTAACCTAACGCAGGTAATCTACCATAAAACAATAGTCTTCACGCATCATAAAAAACGCAGCGCATCTCTTAACCCAACTGGAGTAATAACGCTGCGCACAGGAGGCTATGACACAATATCAACGAGGCTAGTGATTAATCGAGCATTAGAACTTTCTAACACAGACTGGCGTATAGTCCGAGAAAAGGGACGCTCTTTTCTTAAAGACTCCAATGGATTAATCATGCCCTTAGTGGATGGAATGGAAATTCACCTATGAGAAAGATCATCAGTAATTTTGAAGAGTTCAAAAATATTGAGTCGGGGTCACTTCAAGAAGAGCTTTTGAGGCTAAGAAAGTTAAGAGGCTGGTGTGATAGCGCGACGCAAAAGCATTATGTTGATTGCAAACATGCACGAAGCAATGCCCAAGCTGTCAAAAAATGGTGTGATATTTTTCTAAAAGGAAAGGGACTGATTTACGTCTCTGTAGTTTCGCAAAGTAACCTATATAAAAATGATAGTGAAATTGTATATGCAAGGGAAATTATATGAATCAATTAATAAAGACTAAGATTGTGAATAACTCTGGGGTCATGAAAATTAAGGCCACGACGCGCGGCGCACATCACATCACTATTCGCATAGACCTAAGTAAATCACTGGCTTCGCATCATCTACTCGCCGCCTCGATGCTCGTGAATCAGTTTCTTCCAAGAGCTTCATACAAATTGCACAGTGCTTGGGTTGACTTCGATACTACTAATGAAGCAATCCATATAGTGGAAATTTTACACTCTGGTGTGAGTGCAGAAAAATAATATTGACAGTGCTGCACAGTGATTGTATTGTAAATAAAAATTAAAAATAACTTAGGGATAATCCCTAAAAAATACTTTGGTGTGATACGCCAAGAAAAGAAGGAGTTAAAAATGAAAGTACTAGTACAAACATTAGGGCAAGCTACGGCGAAGGTGATTCAGACTGAGGCGCAGACTGTTGGGGAATTTAAGAATGCTAACAGTGAATATTCATCATTCGCTTTTAATGTGAGTGGCGAAATCGCAGACGATGACACTGAGCTATTTGAAAATGCAGTCATCATGCTATCTGAGCAAATTAAAGGTGCTGCAGCGCATCATAACTAAACCCTTGTGTATAGCTTGCGCGCATAAACGCGCAAGCCTTAGACCTATGTCCCTTGGTGAATTCCCAAGAGATATTGGTGTGAGAAATTACAGAGAGGAATGACAATGAACAATACTATTATAAATAAAGAGGCTTTTGATAGGTGTCTGACGACGGCGAGGCTACTTGGTGTGAGTCTCGGACCAGAGCATCTCCATAGGATAGCATCACTCGCTACACTTAGCGAGATGAATGGCGTGCTCATAGAGATAAAGAGTGAAGCACGGCCAGCACTTCTGGCATTAACAGAGGCGCAACGTGAGCTACTGCGTGGACACAGCGACACTGAGGTAAAGATTAATCAGTTACTGAATGATATTTCTAGGTATGAAAGGCAGGTGAATAAATTAATTATTGATCAGAATGAATGCATAAGAAGAATTCACATTGTTAATGAGGATATTGAGAACCTTAGGCTGCTTGCTAAGGACCCTCCTATGATTGCTAGTATTGAGAATGCACTAGCACAAGGGACATTCAAGCTACTTGGTGTGAGCGCAAGTGAAGTAACTTTTTTAACTCCTGATATTACTTGCTCTTGGAGAGACGCTAAACTTGGGATAGCACTAGATGTTTCATGCGGGAAATATAAGATTCACCTTTCGCTTCCATCATTATCGGTAGATATAAGATCGGCAGAGGAGGGAGATGAAAGATACTGCCACCCGCATGTAGGTAGTTCAGGTAAGCCATGCTGGGGCAATGCAATCACGTCCATAACGCAAGCACGAGGCAAGCAGGACATTGCTGCTATCCTATCACTAACATATGGATTGCTCACGACTTACAATCCAGAGTCACCTTATATAAAATTGTTGGAGTTCGGTCAAAAGAGGAACCCAACAAAGTATACTCACGCAGAATATACCAAGTGTGATAAGTTAGCGCACTTACAAGATGATGGCTCTAATAATAACTATATAAGAGAGTATCAAATAGACAAGGATACTCCAATTGATGTCAGAGGTATGCTTGATGATGGTACAGTTTACGTGCATGTAGTTTATATTAAGACGCTCAATGGATCACGCATAGATGCTAACTACTGTATATTAGAAGAGAGTTCATTTGTGAATGTTGCTGATCTTGATTGCCCCTTTGAGATTAGGAGTAAGTAATGGAAATACAAATAAGGCTTTCGATTAATGCGAGAGACAAGATAAAGTATTGGGTTAATCGAGCGGACAAAGAGGTATCAGGTTTTGGTGTCACGACCCGAGAGGCTACTCCCACTGGGGTGATGTTCCGAGTCCATGATGTCATGCTACTACGCCAAAAGGTGGGCGCAGCTCACACGGACATCGACGCACAAGCCATGGGGAGATTGATGTATAGGGTTGCGACCGAACCCCAGTTTCAAGGTATGAGGCTTAATTACTGGTGGCATAGCCACGTCAACATGGCATGCTTTTGGAGTGGCACCGATCATGAGACGATTAGATCTATAGGTTCTCAAGGGTTATGTCTTGCTACCGTGTTCAATAAGAAGAACGAATCACGAAGTGCTGCTTGCTATAAGGTATCCTCAGAACTTGGAGATGATACCATGCTTGCTGATGATATTCCCTTGTCGGTAGACGACTTGGTATCACCCGAAGCAAGTGCATGGGAGGAAGAGTTCACAGCTAATGTAATAGAGGAAGTCTACAATCCATCATTGCTTGGTTCTTACGAATACCAAGGGGGATTAGAGGCAAGCGACCATAGCATCTATGGATTGCTTGGTTATGGATTGCAGAATGAGGCGGAGATATTAGGGATTAATCCTAAGAAATATTTAAAAGAGTTAAACAAGAAGCATATGAGTACACTAATGGATTATGAAGCAAGGCTCGAGAAGGCCGAGAAAGAAGGTAGGTTAACATGGCGTTAGAGAAAGTACACTTAACAAGGCAAGCGGACATCATTGATTCTAAGGCCATTGGCTCACTCTCAGTAGCTATCATTGGAGTGGGTGGGATAGGTAGCTTTGCGTGCTTAGCACTAGCAAAGATGGGGTGTGAGAAAATATCCATCTATGACTTTGACTCTGTTGATGAGGTCAATATGAATTCACAGCTCTTTCGATTTAGTGATGTTGGTAAGTCCAAGGTTGAGGCTGTCAGAGATATAGTGAAAGACTTCACTGGGGTGATACCAACTTGCTACAATGGTAGGGTGACAAAGCATACTAACGTGAGTGCTGATATAATAATCATGGCGGTGGATAGTATGAGTGCTAGATCCGAGATACTAGATGGAGTGACGTGTAAGTATTTAATTGATACACGCATGAGTGCAGAGAAATATTCACAATACACTGTGAACATGCGCTCTACGGATAGTATATCAAGTTATCGTAAGACACTATATACAGACGCAGAGAGCGTAGCTGAGAGATGTACCGCAAAGAGTACTATATACACAACACTAACAGCTAGTAGCATGGTGTGTAAGGTAGCGAAGAATATCCTTGCCAAAGAACCTTATCCTAAAACAATACTAATGGACCTTAACAAATCAGAACATAACGTTCACATGTTTACATGAAAGGAATTAAACCGATGAGAACTAAAACAACATACCCAGAAAAGATAAAGGCTATCATCATAAATGAAGTAAGGAATGGAATGGACTATAAGATAGCTGCTAATAAATATGGAATACCAAGGGGCACAATCCACTCTTGGTGTTTTGGCAAGAGAAGATCACCAAGCAACAATATTCCAAGCACTAAAACGGATGATATGCTTAACAAAATAGTCACGCATTTGCAGAATATAGAAGCATACTTAGATGTTTTACTTGATAATAAATCACAGAAAGAACCAAGTGTCTAGAAGAGTGCAGCGTAAGTATTCAAAAGAGGACATTGATTTAGTGTCACACCATTTTAATTCTGGTGTGACATCTCATCATATGATTAGCAAGCTCACTGGAATTCCACGACCCACGATTCAGAGTTGGGTGCAGACAGGGAAGCTAACTAAGTATGTTAAACCACAACAAGAGCACGTTGCTCTTCCGAAAGGAACTATATGTTATCAGACAAAGTAATGAAGGTATGGATTATAGTAGGTCTACTAGTGTTCGTCACAGGAGTAGCCAAGACTTTACATAGAACAGAGCGAGAGACAATGACCGCTTGCTTTGTGAAGAACATCCACCTATGCGGTGATATGATTTGTGAAAGTGATAATGAAAATCCAATTGATACACTAAGAGATATGCATTCAAATCTACAGGACTGTTTAGATAATGGAGTAGAAGATATGTTTTATACAGAGGAATATTTTAATATGACATTAAAATAAAAATGCCATAGCTTTTACACTATGGCATCCAGCCCCTAACTAGAATTAAACCCAGCATCTACGCTATCACGAAGCAATAATAAGTAAAGGAATATTTAATTATGTTAATCCAAGTATTGGGATTAAGAGAATTTACTGACAGAAAAACAGGCAAGAAGAGATTATCAGATAGATTCTTTGAGAAAGGTTGGAGACTTAACTCAATACAAGAAGTCTTTGGTGATAGATGTAAGGAACTTGTGGAGTCTATACCAGAAGACCAAAGGTTTAATCTATTCTATACTGCGGCGCATTGCTTCGAGGATTCTAAGAGGGCCATGCACAGCATGTCTATAGTTCCCTTTGACATTGACGGCATAGAAGTCACACCAACTGGGGTGCCAGAGAGGTGCCTTGCTATAGCTAGAGTGGTAGCTACAACCATAGGGTGTGATGTATCTAAACTTGGAGTGTTATTCTCAGGCAATGGTGTTCAGGTAATAGCTAACATCAACGAACCCATAAAGGAAAAGGAGTACTTTGATAAGTATAGAGAGCACTACTCTGTTATCTGTCACACGATAAACGTAAGACTATCCGAGGCTGGACTACAAGGTAGCGCAGACCCAAAGGTATTTGATGATGCCCGAATCCTGAGGCTACCATGGACAGAGAATAGAAAGAAAGATAAGCCAACGAGAAGGGCTATAGTCATTCAGTCTAGCATCGAACCCATAGACTGGGACATAGTTAAAATCTCTGGGGTGCCTGAGGTCACAGGCGATGAGGTAATAACAGACGTAGTTCTTAAGAACTACCCGAAGCCAGACACCGTAGCTGTCATGGCAGAGTGTTCCTTTATAAGATACTGTGAGGAGAACCAAGCAACACTTCCAGAACCCCAATGGTATGACATGCTAAGTATCGTAGCAAGACTCGATGATGGCGCAGAACTTTGTCACTCCATGAGTCGAGGGCATCCCCATTATAATAGTTTTGAGACAGACACCAAGATTGCTCAGGCTCTTGCGTCGGCAGGTCCTAAGAAGTGTAAGTCAATTTCCCTATACCACGAGGGGTGTTCATCATGTCCTCACTACGGACAGATTAAAAGCCCCATTCAGATTAAGGGTAAGGACTATATAGCAAGCTCAGACTATGGATTTAGAGAGCGCAGCATAGGTAAGGATGGAATCATAAAGCCAGGTAAACCAGCATATGATGACATCATTAAAGCCTTTTCAAATATCTATAACTACCGAGTACTCTCTGACACTGGTCAGATTGTAGCATACAATGGCAAGCACTGGTATGAAGTGGATGCATTAAAGGTTAGGCATCTAGTTAATGAGTGGATTAAACCGAGTGCCTCACGAGTCGAGAGTGAAGAGGCTCTTTATAGAATTAAATCAAAAAATATTTACGATAGAAATGAAATGCTTGCATCAAGCAGGGGATTTATAAATTTTAACAACGGAGTCTATGACATATATAACAATAAGCTTAATCCCCATGGGCCTGAGTTCTGTATGTTCAACGTACTACCGTACAACTATGACCCTAATGCTACATGCCCATTGTGGGATACGTTCTTATACCAGATTATGCAGGGAGATGCTACACGCATAGATACTCTTATGAAGTACGCAGGGTATTGTCTAAGCTATGACTCATGCTGGGCACAAATATATCTGGTGTTACTGGGAGAAGGCTCTAACGGTAAATCTGTATTCATGGAGGTCCTAGCTGCGGTGGTAGGTCCTGAGAATGCATCGTCAATAATGTTGTCCGATGTTCTGAGTGAGAAAACAATTCGGATGCATATGGTGAATAAATTTTTTAACTATTCCGATGAGAGTGGCAGATATATATTCAAAGAGTCTGCCGTGTTCAAGAACCTTGTGCAAGGTGGCACAATGATTGTTAAGAAGCTTTACTCTCAAGAGGCTATGATAGAAAATAGAACTAAGTTTATTGTATCATGTAATGAGATGCCACAAACCAGTGATAATTCAGAAGGGTTCTTTAGACGTATGCTTATTGTACCTTTTAATTTTAAAATCTCCCCAACTGATGAGGGATATAATCCTTTCTTAAAGGAAGATCTTATAAGGACAGAGCTTCCAGGCATTGCCAATAAACTAATCGCAGCCTACAAAGAACTAATGGTGTCCAAGAAGTTTATAAAACCATTGGAGTCAATTAGGTTAGTAGAGGAATACAAAAGAGAGAACGATACTATTAAAGTATTCATAGAAGATTGCCTCATAGAAACTGACAACGAAGAGGACTTTATATCTAATGAAGAGATCTATGCTAAGTATAGAATTTATTGTGAGGAGTCTGGGTATAAACCATATAATAAAGTTATGTTTGGGCGCAGGTTTTCTAGCAAGTACCAAGAGCCTTCAGTAGTAATAAAGATAAACGGTAAATCTATAAGAGGAAGGAAGAACATGAAGTATGAATCAAACTATTAAACCTTTATGGAATCATCAAGTAGAGGGAATCAATAGAGGATTAAGGCAGAAAGATCTTGGTTTATTTTTTGAACAGGGAACTGGTAAGTCACGGACCATGATTGAAGTTCTACGCAGACTATACGCCAAAGAGAATAGAGTCATGCGAACATTAATCCTATGCCCTATCATCGTGTGTGAGAATTGGAAAAAAGAGTTCGGCATGTACTCCAAGATTAATCATTTTGACATAGTGGTATTGAAAGGTCCAGGAAGAAAGAGAGTTCAAGACTTCTTAGAAATAGTAGAGAAGAACAAGATAGTCATCACTAACTACGAAGCCATGGAGAATAAGGACCTACATCTATTACTAGCCCAATGGTGTGAGATACTGGTGTGTGACGAGAGCCAACGACTCAAGAACCCAGACTCAGTGAGAGCTAAGAAGGTAGTACAAATAGCAGACCTATGCTTGCATAGGTATATTCTAACTGGTACGCCAATTCTTAACTCATGCTCTGATGTCTTCATGCAGTTTAGAATCCTTGATGGTGGCGAGACCTTTGGTAAGAACTACTATGCATTTAGGCATGAGTACTTTGAAGATGCTAACGCTAGAAGGAAGGGAACCCAAGGGTATTTCCCAGACTGGAAGCCTAAGCCTTTCACCTTCGAGGTCTTGCAAGATAGGATAAGTCATAAGGCTATGCGAGTGCTTAAGTCAGAATGCCTAGACCTTCCGCCTTTTGTAAACCAGAGGGTAGACGTGGAGTTGGGGGCTGAGCAGAAAAGAATGTATAAGCAAATGATGAACGACTATGTGACGTGGCTTAAGACCAAGGACAATGAACCCCGAGCCGTGGTCGCACAACTAGCAGTAACAAAGGCTCTACGCTTGCAGCAAATCATATCTGGTTTTGCTAAGGATGACGCGGGAGTCGTGCATAGACTTGAAGATAATCCAAGGGTAAAGGTTTTAGAAGAATTGCTATCAGACCTTACACCAGTGCATAAGGTGATTGTATGGGCTACGTTCAAAGAGAACTACACCATGATCAGTGAGCTATGCACGAAGCTATCACTGGGGTATAGGGAGATCCATGGAGATATATCTCATAAGGATAGAGAGAAGAACATGCAGGACTTTCGTAAAGACCCTGAGGTGAGAGTGATGATTGCTAACCAAAGTGCAGCTGGAACTGGGGTAAATTTAGTTGAGGCTAGCTATTCTATATATTACTCTAAGAACTTTAGCCTTGAAGCAGACCTTCAGTCAGCAGCGAGGAACTACAGAGGGGGATCTGAGATACATGATAAGATCACTCGCATAGATCTGGTGTCACCAGGTACGATTGATGAGTTGATTAACGAAGCACTAGAGAATAAGGAAAGTGTGGCAGAAAAAATACTGGACTGGGGGACAAGACTATGAAGGTTACAGTGGGCGATTCAATAGTTTATATATCTAGAGAAGATGCGCATCTTCTAAATATTAGGAAATGGTGGGTGCATAAATCCTCTGGATATTTAGTTTGTAAGCTAAACGGAAAGTTTACTGCGTTTCATAGAATGATCTTAAATTTTCCTAAGAACCAGGTGGATCATATTAATAGGAATAGGTTAGACAACAGGAGAAAAAATCTTAGAGTGGTTGAGCCTCACATTAATAACATAAACAAAGGAATACAGCGCAATAATAGGAGCGGTTTTAAGGGTGTTCATTATTTAAAAAAGAACATGTGCTGGGTAGCATACATAGGTAAAACCCCTAGAATATACATAGGAAGTTTTAAAACTATAGAAGAAGCAGCCGCCATGTACGACGTATTTAATAAAATTCTGTATGGTACATACGGGGTAAGAAACAACTAACGAAAGGAATTAAATGAGCAACGAAGTAATGTGGGGTATGGGTGATGAGCTTGCTACACCAGGGGATAAATTAGATTTATTGGATAAGGCTATGAAAGATTTAGCAGAAGCACGATCCCTAAGAGATGAAGCCGAAGCAAAGTATAATATTGCTGCCGCAGCTGTGACAGTAATAGAAGATACTCTCATGGGGTTACTAAAGTCTAGCAATCGTGAGAGCTTTAAAACACCAGGGGTAGGGAGTGTGTCTATTACACATAGACAGAACTTCACAACACCAAAGAGTGGGGATGAGAAGGTGGCATTATTTAATTATATCAAAGAGAAGTATGGCGAGGAAACTCTACGCTCTATGATTAGTATTAATTCCATGACTCTTGGTTCGTGGGCTAAGGAGGAAATAAGCACTGGTGTATTGACAATACCAGGGCTTGCGCAGCCTACGGTAACAGAGAAGATAACATTTAGAAGGGAGAAGTAAATGAGTAGGGAAACATTTTTAATTCAAGTGACACAAGTCACAAATGTCAAGGAAAGAAAGGAACAGTCTGGGTATGTTCACGCACACCATATTGTATCGTTCATGCCTAATGGCGAGTTTACACAATTAGTGTTGACAAACGACACAATGGTGGTAAAAGAGAGCTGTCAATATTTTATAGAGAAAGGTAAGACCTATGGTCTTATGAGGGTATTATGAGTAAAGAAGTAGCTAAGAAAGAATCAATGGAAGTAAGCACAGAAGTTACCCAATGGGTTACTGATGTAAACGTAGGTAAGGATTTACTATTATCAAAGGTCCTTACTATGCAGGCAATGAGTGATCTAGTCACAGCTGGTGATGCTAAGATAGGAGAGTTCAGAGACTCCATCACGCATGAATTGCTTGGGGATATCACTAATCCAACTGAGTTCATACCATTTCACTGTCGTAAGATGTGGGATATTTTGGAATCAGAAGGACCCAACGCACAGTCAAAGTGGGTTAAGTCAGTGCCAGTAGTAGAAGACCCTACTAAACCAGACTATAATGATAACTGGGAGTGGACAGTAGAAGAGAATGGCAAATTACAGAAGAGAGTAAGACGCCTTGATTTCTTTTGTTTACTAGTTAGCCAACTTAAAGCTGGGACTGCTATGCCAGTGACTCTAAGCTTTAGATCTACTAGCTACAAGTCTGGTCAGATACTATTAAACCAGATGTATGTTAGGAACAAGATGCTTGGTAAATCTCCCGCTGCAATTATTATGAGTCTAAGTGGTGAGAAGGTTAAGAATGACAAGGGTACCTTTATTGTAACTAAAGTAACTCCGGTTCGTGCATCCGACAAGTCTTATGAATTGGCAGCATTTGACTGGTTTAAATTAATCACTAAGTCTAATGTCATTATTGATGATTCAGATTTGAAAGAAGCAGACACAACACCAGTGGGTGATCAGTCTGCTGGAAGATTCTAATGCGTAAGGTATTACTATTAGATATTGAAAGCACGGGCCTCGATGCTAAGGCCGATAGGATTATAGAGTTAGGGATGATGGTAACATCATCCGACTTTAAAGTAATCCACGAAGAGTACAACAAACTGGTGTGGGACGATACTTACCCAACACTCACACCAGAGATTGAAGACCTCACAGGTATTACCCAAGAGGAACTACTAGGCAATAGCATCAAACCATGGCTTGCTATGCAGGACTTTAATGAACTGATATTCAAACACGAGCCAGAGTTCATCATAGCATATAACTCTGAGTTCGATAGATCGTTCATTGATGAAGAACTAAAAAGAAATAACCATGGTGTAATGGCTAATTGGCTCTGTGCTATGCAGGACATTGACACCAATAAGAAGTCTAAGAGTTGGAAGCTTATGCATCTTGCCTTAGACTATGGTGTCCCAGTAGATCCTAATGAATTGCATCGAGCTATCAATGATGTGGAACTAATGCGTAAGGTACTCGTGGCATCATCGGCTAATCCAAGCGACATGTTTACCTATAGAATGGCACCTTCGGTTTACATAAGAGCTGTTGTAGAGGCACCGTGGAAAGACAACGGAGCTGGTATAGCTAAGGCCAAGAGCCTCGGGTTCTCATGGGAAAAGGTTCGCGGTGACACCAGGGTGTTTGAGAAGTGTTGGGTTAAATTATTAAAAGAAACAGAACTAACAGAGAGGAACAATTATCCTTTCGAGACAAAAATATTAGGAGTAAAAGATGGAAACGAAACCAATAGTAGATAAGATAAATACAAACGTAAGTCTTTCAAAGAAGACTCACGCAGCAATAACAAAGAAAGCCAAAGAACTTGGTATCACAAATAGTAGGTTGATTAATACCCTATGTATTAATGGCTTGACTAAAGTAAAGACTGATACGGTAGAATCCTCTGAGTAAGGAGGACACCATGGCTAAGAAAACAAAAACTAAAAAACCAATGCCTAAGAAATCTGGCAAGTGTTAATAGAAAGCCCCAACTATGAACCCAATTGCTATAGATACCGAGACCACAGGTCTAGAGGAAACCGATAGACCTTTCTGCGCTACCATTTCAGGTAAAGACTTTAACATCTACACTGAAGACCGAGACATGGTTAGTAAACTATTAGACACCAGTGATCTTGTGTTTGCTCAGAACGCTAAGTTCGATGCGAGAATGCTATCTCACTGGGGTGTGAACATGTTCACTAAGCCAGTGTATGATACAAACATAATGGCTAGGATTCTCCGCAACGATTATCTAAAGTACTCCCTAGCAGATCAGGCAAAGCGGATAGGATTAACTAAGAGCACAGAAGTAGACGCAGAAATAAAGAAGCATAAGCTATACGAAACACGAAGGAACTTCTTCGGAGAAGAATACAAGACACCAAGATATGATAGAGTGGATAGGGAGATACTTAAACGGTACGCGCTTCTTGATTCGGAGCTAACCTATAAACTTGGTATGAATTATCTAGAGCGCATGGACACCAGGGATAAACAAGTAATGCTAATGGAGTCTACCCTAACACCAGTATGCTATGGAATGGAGAGGCGTGGGCTACAGCTTAATGTAGACTACACTATTAAAGCTTATCATTATGAGAAACAATTACTGGAATCAAAGCTTGCTATCATCAACAGTATGCTAGGGTGTGAGTTCACCGATTCAGCTAAAGCAATCCAGAAGCATTTATCATACCAGTTACCTTTAACAGATGCTAATAACCAATCCCTAACCGATGATGTTATAGATTATATTCTATCAGCAGGTGGTACAACACCAAGGGATAGCACTATCCTTGGGTTAGTGCGTGAGATAAGATGGTTTAAAAAAAGAATCAATACTTACTATGAATCATACCTAAATAGGAAAGATACCAGTGGGATTATACATCCCACCATGTGGCAGGCAGGGACTAGGACTGGACGGTTTAGTTATTCAGATCCCAATCTACAGAACATGCCTAAGGAAGAAGATAGTGAGGAGCCATTCGTGATTCGTGGTTGCTTCAAACCAAGGGATGGTTACTCTTTCATATCATTAGACTATAGTCAGATGGAATACCGAATGCTTGCGGACTATGCCAATGAGAAAGATGTTATAAGAAGAGTTATGGAAGGAGCTGACTTCCACCAGGTGACAGCAGATATGTTTGGTGTATCCCGTAAACAGGCTAAGACTATAAACTTTGCATGTCTCTATGGAGCGGGAGTTGATAAACTATCCACGATGCTAGGGACTACTAAGCACGAAGCATCTCGCTTAAGAGATAGATACTTCATGGCCCTACCTAACGTTGAACGCCTAATAGATGATGTCATATCAACAGGAAAGAGTCGAGGCTTTGTTCAGAACTGGTATGGTAGAAAGATGTACGCACAGAAAGAGTTCTGTTATGCCCTACCAAACCATCTCATACAGGGTGGTGGAGCTGATGTGGTTAAACTAGCCATGGTTGAAATAGAGAAAGAGCTTCGCGGTAGTGACATACATATGGTGTTGCAGGTTCACGATCAGTTAGTGTTTGAATATCCTACTGGTATGGATAACACCAAATTAAAAAGGGTTAAGGAAATCATGGAGAATACTTACGTTCCTAGAAACGGGATGAAGCTAACAGTGGATATATCTGAGAGTACCACGAGTCTAGCAGAACGAAGCATGGTTAAAATAAATATTTAGTAAGTAACGAATTAATCATAGACCATATGTATACAGCCAGAGAAACTCTCAAAGCTGATAATGAAATAATGGAGGGGAAATGAGTGACTATCCCACAGAATCACAAAGAAGGTCATGGAATAA
>CALLKE010000164.1 GCA_938008555.1 uncultured Pedobacter sp. | reverse complement strand
TCATCAATAAGTTGACAAAAATAACTAATCATGCGAAAAAGTTTTTTTAGTTAACAGATGTTCACACATGCCTCGAATTGTTTCTGTACCACTTAGTTTAGAACAGCGAGAACGACTCATTTTTCTGGCCAAGCATGCAAAACATTGGCGTGAAAGACAACGTGCCCAAACTATTCTCTGGCTTTCTGAAGGTAAAAGTGTTGCGGAAGTTGCCACTCTACAAGAACGTATCCCAGAAACCATAAGGCTACAACGCCGACGTTGGGAATTGTATGAGTTTGAATCGATTAAAGAAGGTCATCGCTCAGGTCGGCCCAATACATTGATCTCAGACTATCAGGCGAAAATCCTAGATTGGGTCAATACAAGTCCACTCAATGCAGAACAAATCCGAGTCAAACTACATGAAGAATACGAAGTGTCCGTGTCTGTTGAAACCATTCGTAAGTTTTTACGTGATTCAGGTATGGTCTTCAAGCGTACCCGTCATAGCTTGAAAAAAAAGAGATCCGATTGCATTTGAACAAGCAACACAGCAGATTGAAAAATTACGAGAGCAAGCGGCACGTGGTGAAATTATATTAGGTTATGTTGATGAAACAGGGTTTTCATCTACACCTGATAACCGCTATGCGTGGACAAAGATAGGTGATGTTCATGCGGTTGATGCAATAAGATTAAAACGAGTTAATGTCATGGGGTGTTTGCTTTCAACGGGGAAACTGGTGACAAGTTGTTTACAAGAGTCTGTTACAAGCACTTGGTTTTATGCCTATTTAACTGGAATAGCTCAACAAGTAAAACAGACGTATAACCTTCCATTGGTTCTTATTGTTGATAATGCCTCGATTCATAGAAGTAAAAAGATGGCTGATTACAGAGAGCTACTTAAAAGTAACTTTTCGACGAATTTGTATTTTATTCCAGCTTATAGCCCTGAGTTAAATCGAATCGAGATGGTATGGAAGCAGATGAAATATTATTGGCGAGATTTTCAAGTCATGACAGCTGATAAAATAGAGCAATGGGTGGAGAGAGTATCAAACCAATTCGGAAAAGAATACATGTTTACTTTTTAATGACAGCTTATATATAGTTTCACCCGACCAACCAAAATCCGTCGTTTACGACATTCAATTTGACCAACTTTAAGATGGCGAAATAAATCACTAATTTTATGATTCTTTCCTAAATGATTGGTGACAATGAAGTTTTTTTAACACGAATGCAGAAGTTGATGTCTTGTTCAATTAACCATGTAAACCACTGCTCACCGATAAACTCTCTGTCTGCGAACACATTCACAATACGGTCTTTACCAAAAATGGCTATAAAGCGTTGAATCAAAGCAATGCGCTCTTTCGTATCTGAATTTCCACGTTTATTAAGCAATGTCCAAAGGATAGGTATCGCTATTCCACGATAAACGATTGCGAGCATCAGGATATTAATATTTCGTTTTCCCCATTTCCAATTGGTTCTATCTAAAGTCAGTTGCACTTGGTCGAATGAAAACATATTGAAAATCAACTGAGAAATTTGACGATAATCAAAATACTGACCTGCAAAGAAGCGCTGCATACGTCGATAAAATGATTGTGGTAAGCACTTGATGGGCAAGGCTTTAGATGCAGAAGAAAGATTACATGTTTGCTTTAAAATAATCACAAGCATGATGAGCGCAAAGCACTTTAAATGTGACTTGTTCCATTTTAGATATTTGTTTAAGATAAGATATAACTCATTGAGATGTGTCATAGTATTCGTCGTTAGAAAACAATTATTGTGACATTATTTCAATGAGTTATCTATTTTTGTCGTGTACAGAGAGTTTTTATTTATTGTTCCTATCTGTTTTAATTTTTTCTATTATCGTTTGAATAATATTGCTATATGCAATTAATCTATAATAATGATAAAAAATAAAATTACTTTACGGTTAGTGAATTCTAAATTTTTTAAAACTAATTCTTCGCTATTTTTATATTCAAGGCTGATTGTAAGTATGAAAAAACTCGATATGTCTTTTAAAAAAACCACTTTGGGGGTTTGTGTTCTAGCAGCTACGTTATCTTCCATGACTTTTGCCGATAATACTGTTCAAGGTAATGGGGCGAAAGTTGATGGTTCAGATAAGGCAGTTGCTTTAGGAGATTCTGTATTAATTGAATCTGATTCTAACCAAGCTGTGGCTATTGGTTCCAATGCTGTAATCCAAAAAAATTCCTCACTGGCAATTGCAATTGGTGCACATTCGAATGCTGATCAAGCAGGTGCTGTAGCTTTAGGAGCAGGTAGTGACACCAAAACCAACGCAACGGCAGCTAGTGATATTACTGTTAAAGATGGTAATGGAAATGATATTACTATTTCAGCAAGCAATTTTGCAGGAAATGAAAATATCTCTGCAGGTGATCAGGTTTCAGTTGGTAGCATTAAAAATGAACGTCAAATCAAAAATGTTGCAGCGGGTATAATTAATAAAACATCTACCGATGCAGTTAATGGTAGTCAACTATATGAAGTAGTAGATAATTTAGCGAAGGGTATTAAAACAACACAAACTGAAGTGACTGAAGGCAAGAATGTTACCGTGACTTCAACGACGGGAGCCAATGGTCAGACTGTTTATAACGTTGCGACCAAAGATGATGTTGATTTTGAAAAAGTCACAGTAGGTAAGGTCGTTGTTGATAAAGATAAAGGTATTGATGCGGGTAATACACAAATCACGCATGTTACTGCAGGTACTAAAGTTACAGATGCAGTAAATCTTGGTCAATTACAAAGTACGGTATCTATTTTTGGTGGTGGCTCTACTATTAATTCGGATGGCTCAATTAAAAACCCTACCTACAATGTAAATGGCGGAACCTATAACAATGTGGGAGATGCGTTAGGTGCACTCAATCAAGTAGATATTGATTTAGGTAATCGCATAACAAATCTCCAGCAGACATTCAATAAGCGTATCGATGATGTCGAAGATAAGCTCAGTGCAGGTGTAGCTTCTGCATTGGCACTGGAATCAGCACCTTATGTAGCAGGTAAATATACTTATGCAGCAGGAAGCGGATTTTATAATGGTCAATCTGCTCTTGGGGTGAGTTTACGTAAGACAGCAGATAATGGTCGTTGGTCATTAACAGGTGGTGTGGCAGCAGCGAGCCAAGGAGAAGCAAGTTTCCGGATCGGGATCAATGGTGTCATTGATTAACTTCGTTGCAATAAAAAACTTTACCTTTATAAGAGTTTATACTCGAGAGTATTAGCATGAATTTTTTCGAAAAAACATTGATTCTAGGTGTTCTAAGTGCGGTCACGGTAACAAATCTAAATGCAGACGATCAGGTAGAAGCATCAGAAACACAAGAAGTGCAGTTTCCAAAAATTGAAAAAAGCTATTTAAAGCAAGTACAGCGTTATGAATATGATGATATTGCTCGTTTACAAGTAGGTCTAAATAAAGATCAATTTAGAGCATTATTAGGGAATCCTCAATTTAATGAGGGTGTGTTTATCAATAAAACATGGAACTATGTTTTAGATATTCGAATTCCTGAAACTCAAGACTATAAGCATTGTCAGCTTCGGATAGATTTTGAAAAGGGCATCGCTCAAACTTTAAATTGGAAAGGTCAAGATTGTGATCAGTTTAACTATCCTCAACCAAAACCAATCGTCAAAACAGTGACCCAACCGGTAATTATCAAACAAAAAGAACAGGTTGATATAATTAACTTGTCAGCAGATGCCTTATTTAAATTTAATGGATCTGGTCTAAATGATTTATTGCCAAGTGGTCATGAAGAGCTTGAACGTTTGAGTAATGCTATTCGAAATAATTATATTGTAGTAAGCCGTATTCATCTGATAGGTCATACAGATCGAATTGGTTCTGAATCATATAACTATAACTTAGGCTTGAAACGTGCCCAAACAGTTAAAAATTATCTGGTGAAAGATGATATTCCTGCAAAAATGATTAGTTTTACAAGTGCAGGTAAAACACAACCAATTAGTAATGGCTGTTTGGATATAACAAATATGGAAAGTCTGAAAGAATGTCTTCAGATAGATCGTCGTGTGAGTGTTGAAATTACTGGAGTTAAAAAATAATTGTATATATTAATTGAACCTGCAAATTATTGTGTAAGTTCCATTTCTATAAATGACCCTTTTAATCAATCATTGAGCTGAATTATACTGTTTAATTATTCAATCATATGACCATAAAAAACCTCGACAGGATGTCGGGGTTTTTTTATTGCTTGTATTTTTTAGATCAGGCTTGGATGTGCATCTAGAATACAAACTCAAGTGACTGACTTATTCATTAAAACAAATCGAACACTATAAATTATTTAATGATATGATATATATCAATGATATCTATCATATCGGGAGATAAGTATGGAAGTTGCTAAAGTTTTTCAAACAGGTAGAAGCCAAGCAGTTAGGTTGCCTAAAGCTTTTCGCTTTAATACGAATGAAGTAGCGATTAAAAGCTTTGGTCGTGGTGTCTTATTACTCCCTATCGAGAATCCTTGGGACATCATGTTAGAAGCAATTAACGAATTTGAAGTAGGTTTTCAATTGGAACGAGCTGATCAAGGCGAGCAATTACGTGAGGAGTTCAAATGATTTACCTCTTAGACACAAATATTTGTATCTATGTGATTAATCATAAACCTCAACAAGTTTTTGAACGTTTCAAGCAATATCAGCTTGGTCAATTGGCTATTTCAAGCATCACTGCATCTGAATTAGCTTTTGGTATTGAAAAATCAGGATCTGAGCGTAATAAACAGGCTTTGAATAAATTTTTGTCACCCTTAGATATTTTACCCTACGATGAACAAGCAATCTGGCATTACGCCAAATTACGTCAAGACCTCCAATCAACAGGTAAAACCATTGGTAGTCTTGATATGTTAATTGCAGCGCATGCCCTCGCTTTGGATGTTGTATTAGTCACAAACAACATTAAAGAATTTGAACGTATCGATAGGTTAAAGTTAGAAAATTGGGTCTAATCTCAATTTTTATCCAAAAATAAAGGACTTAATTGATCTGACTCCTCCTGTTGGGCTTTTTATATATTTGATGCTTAGGTATGACTCCTGTCGTACCTTACTGTCCGTGTCGTGCATATTGTTTTTATTGTCTGGAGCATCCTGCTCTCTATGTCCCCATAATAAGAAATCAGGGTGAAATCGTATAGCTGCCAATGGCGGGAATTATTGTGAGGAAATGCGTACATAAATGCTTAAATTTTACCCCAAGGTTTATCCGCAGAAATTGGGGATATTTTCGGCAGTGGATGAGTTGATAAATCAGAATAAAGTTTCGATTTGATTAAAATATGATCAATATTGTTGGCTAAAAGTGACAGTTTTGCTTAAAAATAAACCGACTTGTTTCTAAGTCGGATTTTTTGGGTTTTTCAGGTCGGTAATTTTTTAACTATATGAAAAACAAAGATATTTTAAAAAGCATTTCGTATAAGCTCTATTATGTTAAATGGAGGGAGTTTTTTGATATTTATAATGAGATTTAGTAATCTATTCTAGAGATCAGTCCATAAATACGCTATATGTATCTAGGATTTTGATGGCTAGTCAGAAGAATAAAAAATAGGAACATTATATGAGTTTAATTAATGATGATCGTTGGGTTCCTTGGCCACTCTCAGTCAAAATTATGCCGACTATGATAGAGGAACTATTAGGAAGAAAAGTTCGTATAGTTTATCCAGAAGATCGTATTACTGAAGAATATCAGCCAGGACGCATCACGATTTACATTACTGAAGAGCATCTTATTTCTGATATTAAGAGTGAATCAGATATACCCATTGAATAAATTTTTTAAAAGTATTTATTCTTTTTAATTCAATTTAGTTAATGCGGTAATATTTATTGAACATTCTTAGCTAAAAGGCAGAATCAATATGAAGTCTTACCATTTGCCTGTAAATAAATTCACTTTAGCAATATTTTTTTCATGTATTCTTTCTACTACATTACAAGCAGCAACGGAAAGATGTGAGGTTGCACCAGGAGATGGATCTGGTAGGTCTTATTGTAACAACACAACAAGAACCCAGACTAATGCAACAGCATCAAAAGCCGAAGCATGGACACAACTAGGTAATGATTTATCAAGACAAATTCAGGACTACCAAAAACAGAAAGAAGCTAGAGAAAAACATGAAGAAATTCAAAGACAATTAGAGACGCAAAAAAATATTAAAAAGGCTACTAATAGTGCTGACACAAATCCTTGGGATAATGAAAGCAAAAAAGAATTAGATGTCATTCTAGGCGAGTGTATTCAACAAAATTTTTCAATGCATTCCAATAATAAATTTTCTCTAAAGAATATTTGTGATTATCCTATTAATGTGAAGTATACATTTTCGTCAAGTAAACCTTTAAGTGGAACATATACAACGTTACAGCCAGGTCAATCAACATTTGAAACTGGGCACAAAGGAGAAGTAATTAAGTATCGTATGTGAGA
>CALLKE010000163.1 GCA_938008555.1 uncultured Pedobacter sp. | reverse complement strand
TCATTCGTGCCCAACGCCAGGATTTGCCACTGTCAGGGAGGATTGAGCGTGTGCGGTGGGTGGGTGGGATGGAGTTTAGGTACCTAGGACGACTGCTTGTGCGCAATAGTTTCTCTGTGATTTCTGCACATATTTGCAGTACAAGACGCTCAGAAAGCCATATTGACTTGCTGATTTTTTCCTTACGGACAATGATGTCGCCTGTATTGATTTGCATTTTGTACGTGTTGATTATACTGTGTTCCCGTCTTGGAATCGAACCAAGAATGTAAACCGTTCGGGAAGCTACTTCTATCGGTTGTTAGTCAATGATTCGCGATGATGAATTAGATTGCTTAATACTGTCACTACTTCATCATGGTACTTTGAACCAGGACGACGTAGTGCTACTCGAGCATTGGCAGCATCAATTCCTATAATCTGCGCAGCGATCTTTAGATCGCCAATTGTTTTCTTTTTTATGATCTCATTTACTTTCATACATTTGTTTTATCTATATGACACAAATGTATTTCAAATTGAAATTAAATCCAAATTATTTTTTCAAATTGAAATAAAATAAACTTATGCACCTATGAGTGAGCAAAATAAAATATCTTATCGGTTTTCTGAAGTTAGGAAAGCCCTGGGGTTTAGCCAGGGCGACTTCGCAAGAAAGCTATCCACTACACAAGGAAATATATCTAATATGGAAAGCGGCAGAAGAGAGATTCCTGTTGAAACAATAATTTTTCTAAATGAAATGTTTTTCATTTCAACTGAATGGTTATTGACAGGCAAAGGCAGTATGAAAGTACTCAAAATTTCATCTCAGAATGGTGGAAACATTCCAGTTGTGGGTGTACCATTAATTCCTACAGAAGCCTTTGCTGGTTGGGGAGGTGGGAATGTACAAATTGCTGAACACGAAATTTCAGAACGCTATGTAATACCAGATTTTAAGGATGCTGAATTCGTACTGCGAATAAAAGGCAGTAGCATGTACCCTAAATATAGTAGTGGTGATGTAGTTGCTTGTCGTCGTGTAAATGAACGAAAATTCATCCAGTGGAATAAGGTATATGTACTACATACAAGTAGCCAAGGTGTATTAATAAAGCGTATTAAAAAATCAGAAGACCCAAACTATATAATATGTATTAGTGAGAATAAAGAATATGATCCATTTGAAGTCCCTTTGGAAGATATTACTGATTTAGCTTTGGTTGTTGGAGTCATTCGTTCCGAATAAAGCGACAAAACTAAAAGTGTAAAAAATGTATGCATTTGAAATGCATACATAAACGCATACATTTTATCAAAAAACCAAAAGTGTAAAAAATGTATGCATTTCAAATGTACTACCCAGGACTAATGACGGTAGAGGTATCGTAATAAAAATATCGTTATAGGGTATAAAAAGGGTATTTTTTTCTTTATATGGCCTCGTAAACACCCTGAAAATGGCAGATAAAGGGTAAGAAAGTGGTAGATAATGGTAATTTGGTCTAAAGCTCATTTTTAAGCAAAAATAGCCTCCTGTGCGTTTTTTAGGCGTTTTTTACTATTCACATTTTTGCACTTTTCGTTTTACCCCTTATAATACCTCTTTAAGAAATACTTGCAAAAGGTTAATCAGAAGAACTACCGCCTTTTCTAAAAAGCTTACAAATCATTGGTCTGCCGTCAAACTTGTCATGCACACCAGGAATTTTAAACTATCATACATTTAAAAACA
>CALLKE010000162.1 GCA_938008555.1 uncultured Pedobacter sp. | reverse complement strand
CGAGATATGCCTAAGTGACTGGAGTTCAGACGTGTGCTCTTCCGATCTAAATACCATCACATGATGTTGCAAAGTGGCACAGCGCCTGCGAAATTCAATTAAACCTGCACGGATAGAAGAGTAATTGACGTTGGTTAAATCGCCTGTCAGCTGTTCATAGGTAATGCCCATGCCAACAGCAATGGCCCTGAGCTGTTGACGCATGAAGGCTTCGTAATTGGCGCCAACGTCGGAAGGATTAGAAAATTTTACATCTTCACCCGGTTCCAGTAACTGCATGGTACCAGGTTCAAGTCCGGCAAGGGCCATCCCTTGTTCATTGGCAGCACCTTCACCCATCATGTTGGCTTCAGGATCAAGACGGGTGATAAACCCTGCAAACATAGCAGCCGTTTTCTTGCGCACCAGCTCGGCATCATCGTATTGATCCAGCTCATAAAGTTTCAGTAATACACGGCTCAGCCAAGGCTCTCCTCGAATTTGACCGGGACGCAAGGGTTTATAAATATGTAATACTTCAGAGGCTGGAATACGGACTGATTCACCGTTTGAGACAAGGAGGTTTTCACCGGGATGCTCGCGGAACAAATAATAGGCTTCTCTTTGGCCGAGTTTGTTAAATTCAATACCGTTTCGAACCATATTACCTGTGGTTAAAATGCGATTTACTGACGTATCAAGATGTTCGGATTCAAGAGCTTGCAGTTGCAGGGGAACGGATAATCCATCTTCAGCGCGTCTAACACGAAAACGCACAAAACATTCTCCGCCTTCAATCATGCTGCGACAAATAGAGGCCTGCAGACCGTAAAAATCATGCACGCCATGGCTATCTGCTTCATCGGACCAACGCAGCCATAACGCCTGCACCGCTTTACGAAATTCTGCATTTTTAGCTTTGGATTGCGGTTTGATACCTGTGCCAATGGTGTTACTCACCAAAGTCTCAATAATATTGGAAGCATAAGGATTTTTGCGTACCATATCGCGCGAGCGGCTACGCAGCGTTTCTAAATGATTACCAAGAAGGCTATTGATAGCGCTATTTTCCGGTTGCCAATAGGTTAAGCGCTTGCCAGAACCTGCTGCATCCCAAGCAGAGGCTTTGCTTTTAGGGCGTTTGAATAATTGTGCGAATGATTTTAGCAGCATCAGCAAATCCCCTTATGTGTAGCAAAGGTAATGCGCCGCTTTAAAGAGGTGCTGCTTTTTAAATCTGATTTAATGCGGCTGCGTAAGTTCAAGAGATCTTTTAAATCCACTTCCGCATATTTAACGATATGATCGCCATAAGCCACAGATACAACGCGCTCACCCATCTGTAGTTTGGTGATGGCTTGCTCAATTTTGACCAGATCATCTTCTGTGTACATAAAATTATCCCTAAATAAGCTCGGCTCAAAGTTGCCCTTTAGGTGTCTTATTCAGGAAAGATGAAGGATGTGTCCACTGAGGGGGGAAGTGCTGCTATATTTTTTAATAGATAATATGGTAGCCTTTATAAGGCTTAAATCGCTTTAGTGGATATTATAGCATCTATTATCTTTGAGTTTTTATGTCAGAGCAGGAATGTAACAGGCGAGTTTTATATTGCTGTTAAAATGAGAACTCCGGCATCTGATCACTGAGTAAACCCAGGGGAAGAAGATCCGGAGTATCTGTGCATATTCATACCACATTTAGTATTTTTGTCAAAGTTTACCCCATAAATCTGCTTCTCATAACACGAGGTCTTGTTGATTTCGTCTGTCCGGAAGTAACTTGCTGCATTTGCTTTTTCTCTTGAGGTTGACCGGGTGTTTTGTATCCCATTAAGCTATCCCATTTGGAGGGCTGCCAGCGGTCGATACCGATTGCGATACTTGCGCTTCTGGCATAAATGCGGCAATCAAGAGCCTCGTTACGATCACGAATTTTTTGCCATTCGCGTTTTGGGTAGCCCTTATGAACTTTGGTAACCAACTGCTCGGATGTCAGCTGCTTAAAATATTCGGGGCCGTAAGCTGGAAAATGGCAATAACCCGGAGGAAAACCCTCATCCCCTTGAGAGAGCTTAAGCGCGTGGTAAAGCTCTGACTTTAAAACCGAGACACCTACGGGCCAAAGCTTGGCGCCACGTCTAAGTTTTTGACCGAGCACAGTGACATCCACACGGCTTGGTGCCCCAAGTGGCACAAGTGCCTTATCAACTCCTTTAACAGCCATGACTCGCCCTGGCGGTTGACTTCGAATCCAGCCATAGACTTCTTGAGTGGCATAACCGGCATCAACGGCCATCATGGAAATTCCTCGATCTAAGCCGTCTTCGCTCGGGAATAAAGCGCTCATCAAAGTAGAGAGATGCTGCCAAGTGCTCGATTTAGCAGGATCGCCATCAAAGATGCGATAATCAACAGACCAACTCTCTCGGTTTTTACCCCAGGCAACAATCTCAACCTCAATACGGTCTTTTTGTACGTCAACACCGGCAGTCAGAACCAATCCTCCAAACGGCACAACACCAATAGAATAGCTTTCTTTGCGCTCAAATAGACGCTGCCAGTCAGGCGCTTCACCCTTATCGACCCATGTTTCACCCAGTGTGGTATTGACCCAAACTTTCAGTAGCTGTTCATTATCCTTAGCATGTAAGAAGTTTTGTGCTGCTTGTCCCCAGCTTAGCCAACCCACTGGGCTGTACAAACTGGAAATATGAAAGCCTGCAATTTTACCGTTACTCTCACTATAGGCGCGCCACTCGCCGTTGGCTAACATCCAAGTTTTTTGATGATGGTGAATTTTCTGTTCGCACTCCACGCAAACATAATAGGCATTGAGCGGATCATCGTCCCATTTGACTTGCGGCCATTTGAGAATTTGGAAAGTATGACAATGCGGACATGGCACCCAGTAATAACGTTGATCGGAAGCTTCAAATTCCCTCTCAATTCGGCTTAAGCCTTGAATGGTAGGTGTTGATACCAGCAAGATTTTACGTCTAGCAAAGGTGGCGGTACGTTGAATGGCAAGTGAAACAGGATCACCTTCACCGTCAGCATCGCCCGGATAGGCATCAATTTCATCTAAAAATAAATAACGCACAGGCATAGAGCGCAAACCCACAGCGCTATTGGCGCCTGTCACCACAACGATACCACCGGTAAATTCTTTGCTTTGAACGGTGTTACCTGAATCGCGAGAGCGTGGATCCTTAACTTTATCCCGCAAGGTAGGTGTGTCATCAATGAGTGGCGCTAAACGCCCTTTGGACCAACGCTTACCCATTTCAACAGTAGGCTGCACCACCAACATAGGACCGGGTGCTTGATCAATGATGTAACCAATCCAGTTATTGCCGGCTTCGGTGCCCCCAATTTGTGCGCCTTTCATAAAAATGACTTTTTCAACAGGGGATGATGGTGATAAGGCATCCATGATCTCTTTAAGATAAGGCGTGCGTTCTGTGCGCCATCTGCCGGGTTCAGAGGATGCGGTTTGTGAGAGCATACGAAATCCATCCGCCCATTCAGAAACTTTAAGCAATGGATCAGGTCGAAGCCCGGCATTAAAACTGGTTTGATAAGCTTCAAGTATCACGGCTGAGTTCCTCTAATGCGGTTCGAATTTCTTGCAATAACACCTCATGAATTTTATGGGGATCATCAATGGAAGCAAGCAATGAGGCTACTCGGTCAGGGATATTCATCAAACTATCACGAACGATTCTGGCCTTGTTGAAGGCTGATACTTTGATGTCTTCTACTGAAACCAGGGCTCCAATTTCTGCTTTGGCTCGGGCTTCTAAAAGCTTGCCGCGTTCCATTTCATTTTTGATGCGGGTTTTAAGAAGAAGCGTTGAAAGCTCAGTTACATCAGAAGTACTTTTGCGTCTCTCAGGTTGACTTGGATCACGCATGGCCGCCAAAGCAGCGTCTGCTTGTTCGACATCTACAAGGCCATCAACCAATTGAATGAGCCCACTTTGTACAAGTTGACCGGCATATTGCCTTGAGAATCCATGTCGCTTTGCCCACTGCGATTGCTTCATCAATTCCATCAGCAATACCTATGTGCAAAGTTCATCAAAGGTCTTTTGCGTGACGGCATGAATGGCCTTTGATTTAGTTTGCGTCTGGAATCGTCTAATGATGGTATCGATGTATTTTGGGTCGAGCTCAATCATTCGGCAGCGTCTTTTGCTGCGTTCTGCGGCCATAAGTGTTGTACCAGAACCACCAAAGGGATCAAGAACGATATCGCCAACCTTACTGCTATTCATGATAGCACGCTCCATAAGTGCAACCGGCTTCATGGTTGGATGCAAATCATTTGCATTTGGCTTATCGATGAACCAGACATCAGCTTGATCTCGAGCACCACACCAATGACGCTCAGCCCCTTCAGGCCAGCCATAAAGAATAGGCTCATATTGCCGTTGATAATCAGCACGACCTAAAGAAAAATGATTTTTCGCCCAAATGAGGAATGTTGACCAATGACCACCGGCTTGCTTAAAGACTTTTTGCAAAACAGCCAATTCTGAAGCCGCCATGCATATGTAAATGGCGCC
>CALLKE010000161.1 GCA_938008555.1 uncultured Pedobacter sp. | reverse complement strand
TCAAAACGCATACTTTTTTATCCCTGAAAAGAGTCATCATACATTTAGATACACTGCCAAAATAGAGCAAAATACGATATCGAATATCTCAAAAGATTATGATAAGATCTGATACACTATTCAGACACACCATCTAAATTTTCAATATTACATACTTATGAATGGAAAAGGCTCGTTATGAATTTTACGTTTGTTTGTTCGCTTTTGGAGATATTGAGGGCTGCTGAGGAATAAATATTTCCGTGTATTGTCTGAGTAAAATTTAAACAAGTTATTCATGATGAATCGTGACAGAATGCTACTGCAATTGAATGAAGAGCGGCGGCTGTGGGATATGATTGTAATAGGGGGTGGGGCTACTGGATTGGGAATTGCCATGGATGCATCGCTCAGAGGATATAAAGTACTTCTATTAGAACAATCCGATTTTGGGAAAGGAACCTCTAGCCGTAGTACAAAACTGGTACATGGAGGAGTTCGATATTTAGCGCAGGGAGATATATTTCTTGTGTTAGAGGCATTAAAAGAACGTGGATTATTACTTCAAAATGCTCCCCATTTGACCAGGAATCAAACTTTTGTAATCCCCAGTTACTCTTGGTGGGAAGGTGTCTTTTATTTCACAGGTCTTACTTTATACGATATGCTTGCAGGTAAATTAAGCCTGGGCTCAGCTAGATATTGGGGGAAAGAAAAAACAATTTTAGCCCACCCATCTATCAACAGAAAAGGTTTAAGAGGAGGAGTAATTTATCATGATGGTCAATTTGATGATGCTCGCTTGGCAATCAACGTGGCACAAACTGCTGCCGAAAATGGGGCTTGCCTATTAAATTATGCGAAGGTAACAAGCTTGATAAAGAACAGTAATGGAAAAATATCTGGGGTCAAGTTGGTTGATTTGGAGAGTGATATAGTTTATACATCACAAGCAAAAGTAGTTATCAATGCTACGGGTGTGTTTGTAGATGATATTTTGAAAATGGAAGATGAGAAGGCTAAGCTCATGGTAAGGGCAAGTCAGGGAGTCCATCTTGTATTTGACCGCTCATTCTTGTCTGGTGATCATGCACTGATGATTCCTAAAACCAGGGATGGAAGAGTGCTTTTTGCTGTGCCTTGGCACAATAAAACAGTGATAGGGACAACTGATACATTAGTAGATCATATTTCGCTAGAACCCCAAGCACTGGAACAAGAAATCGCATTCATATTGGATACAGCTGGTGAGTATCTAGATCGTAAGCCAACTCGCGCAGATGTATTGTCTGTTTTTGCAGGATTACGGCCATTGGCAGCACCAAAAGGAAATAATAAGTCAACCAAAGAAATATCGCGTAGTCATAAATTGATCGTATCCTCGGCCGGATTAGTGACCATTACAGGTGGTAAGTGGACAACCTTTCGCAAGATGGCTGAGGATACCGTGGACGCAGCAATTAAAACAGCAGGCTTGGTATATGTGCGTTGTTCCACCCATTATCATCGTATTCATGGGCATACATTCACGAGTGATCATTTTAATCACTTGTGCATATATGGGTCGGATGCTTCTGCAATTTTAGAATTGATCAAAAGCGAACCAGAGCTAGCGGATCGTTTACATCCATCCTATGAGTACGTAAAAGGCGAAGTTGTTTGGGCTGCTCGTCATGAAATGTCACGGACAGTAGAGGATGTACTGTCACGTAGAATAAGAATACTCTTTTTAGATGCTCGTGCAGCCATTGCAATGGCACCAGAGGTAGCACGTTTACTATCTATCGAACTCAATAAAGATCAATTATGGATTGATGATCAATTAAAATCATTTATAGAGCTAGCCAAGGGTTATTTATTGACACCTAATGAAGAATCATTCACATCGAACTTAACTCATGAGTAATCAAAAGCAATTTATCCTTGCAATTGATCAGGGAACTACGAGTTCCCGCTCAATTATTTTTAATCAACTTGGAAAACCCATTGCTATTTCACAAAGACCATTTCAGCAATTATTTCCTCAGGCAGGCTGGGTAGAGCACGATGCAAATGAGATATGGTCAACACAAGTTTCTGTAATTGCTGAAGCAATTGCCAAGGCTGGGCTGAACGGAAAAGCAATCGCAGGTATTGGAATTACCAATCAACGAGAAACAACCGTTGTCTGGGATCGGAAAACAAGTCAGCCATTATACAACGCCATTGTTTGGCAAGATCGTCGTACAGCACAATTTTGTGATCAATTAAAAGCTGCAGGTAAATCAGATATGGTCCGTGAAAAAACAGGACTAATCCTAGATGCTTACTTCTCGGCTACCAAAGTGAAATGGATATTGGATCATGTGAAAGGAGCTAGAGCACGTGCCGAAAATGGGGAATTATGCTTTGGTACTATTGATAGCTGGTTGATATGGAAATTGACCATGGGTAAAATGCATGTGACTGATGTGACCAATGCGAGTAGGACTATGTTGTTTAATATCCATACGCTTCAATGGGATGAGCAATTACTGGATTTGTTTCAGATTCCAGCATCTATGCTGCCGGCTGTGAGATCATGTAGTGAGGTATATGGTGAAACTGCAACAACTTTGTTTGCTACAAAAATTCCAATTGCTGCAATAGCTGGAGATCAGCAAGCAGCACTCTTTGGCCAGTTGTGTTTGACTACTGGTTCAGCAAAAAATACATATGGCACCGGTTGTTTTCTGATGATGAATACCGGACGCCAACCGGTGGTGTCTAAAAATAATTTACTAACGACTATTGCTTGGCAATTAAATGGAGAGGTCATGTATGCGCTTGAAGGTAGTGTCTTTAGTGCGGGCACAGTTGTGCAGTGGCTGCGAGATGGTTTGGGTATTATTGAAAATTCTGCACAAAGTGAAGCTTTGGCAACATCAGTCTCAGATAATGGAGGCATATATTTTGTGCCTAGTTTAACGGGCTTGGGCGCGCCTTATTGGGATCAATATGCTAGAGGATTAATGATTGGTATCACGCGAGGCACCACTGCTGCTCACATCACACGTGCAGCATTAGAGTCCATTTGTTTTCAGGTGCACGATGTTATGAATGCAATGCTTGCTGATACAGGTACTGAAATGATAGAAATGAAAGTAGATGGTGGAGCAGTGGTTAATGATTTTCTGATGCAATTTCAGTCTGATGTACTAGCTGCAAAGGTTATTCGTACTAAAATTCAAGAGTCAACAGCGTTGGGAGTTGCTTATTTGGCTGGTCTGGCAGTTGGTTATTGGAAAGATCTGGATGAGATTAAAGAACATCAACTGATTGATAAAATATTTAAACCACAAATGGAATTTAGTCAAGTAAGGCGGTTGATTAGCAATTGGAGCCGTGCGGTTGAGCGTGCTAAAAAATGGATTGTGCCTGATGAAGAAGAATTGCTATTTGAGCAGAAACTGAATAAGTAATTATCTGAATCAGGGTAAACAAGATCTGCAAGACTAAATAGAACCAAATTTTAAAGGTGAGATAATTTAGCATCCTGTAAATCAAAAAATAAGCTTGAACAACTTTTATCTAAGTAAATACCATGACTGAATTTGTTGCAGAAATAATAGGTACAGCACTACTTGTTTTATTAGGAGGAGGAGTGGTTGCGAATGTTGTCCTGAAAGGCACTAAGGGAAACAATAGTGGTTGGATTGTCATCACTACAGGGTGGGCTTTGGCTGTGTTTGTGGGTGTGTTGGTAGCTGGTCCATATAGCGGGGCTCATCTTAATCCAGCCGTATCCATCGGTTTAGCTGTGGCTGATAAGTTTGTTTGGGCAAAAGTTCCATTATTTATTCTTGCTCAATTCATTGGAGCATTTATTGGGGCGTTCCTGGTGTGGTTGATGTATGTAGATCATTTTAATATAACAGATGATCCAGATGCTAAACGGGCTGTATTTAGCACAGCTCCAGCAATAAAAAATCTCCCTGTCAATTTTATCAGTGAGTTTATTGGAACTTTTGTATTGATGTTTGCAATATTGCACCTTGTGGGTGCCGAGTTGCAAGGTGTAAATCGAGTGCCCATTGGTTTGGGTTCTATAGGAGCCATTCCTGTGGCTTTTTTAGTTTGGGTGATTGGTTTATCCTTGGGAGGGACAACGGGCTATGCAATTAATCCTGTTCGTGATTTGGGTCCGCGTATCATGCATGCCATCTTACCCATAAAAAATAAAAATCATAGCGATTGGGGGTATGCTTGGATACCCGTAATCGGCCCTGTCTTAGGAGCTATTGCAGCTGGATTACTTTATTTCCAATTGAACTGATAATTGTTTTATTATTTATTAAAATTATTTCATTGGAAACTTTTTTATGTAAAAAAGTTTCTTCAGTTTTGTGATCTAGCTTTTTAAGATATACTATTGGATTTAAAAACACATATACTTGCAGAAATTGACGTTCTTTTTAGTCGTTATGGGATTAAAAGTGTTACGATGGATGATATTGCTAAACATTTGGGGGTGTCTAAAAAAACCATTTATCAATATTTCAGTGATAAAAATAAATTAATCACTACGCTGATGGAAAGCAAAATAGCAGTTCAAGTAAACATCATGCAAAAGGGGTTTGAGGGGGTAGAGAATGCGGTTCATGAGCTATTTATTGCTGTTGATAATTTGGAAGAAATGTTATCCAATATAAATCCTACTTTATTTTTTGATTTGCAAAAGTATTATCCGACAGCATGGGCTCTTTTCAAAAACTTTAGAGAACATGTTTTATATGAAAAAGTACTTGAAAACTTAAGGCGAGGAATCAAGGAGCATTATTACAGGACTGAGATCAATTTGGAAATTATCGCAAGAATGCGAATCGAGCAAATTGATATGGCATTTAATCAAATGGTTTTTTCTGTACAAAAATTTAGTACATCGCAGGTGATTAGGGAGCTTACAGATCATTTTTTGTATGGTATCTGTACGGATGAAGGCCGGAGGTTAATTAATGATTTTAAGAAAAAGTAAAAAACTATTATAAATTCAAAATGAAATACAAACTACATCTACTTCTCTTTTGTTTGATTTGGGGTTCTCTAGCTAAGGCACAATCCGAGCCAGATGCTTATAATTTTAGTTTAAATGAAGCAATAGATTATGCTCAAAAACATCAAACGGCTGTTTTAAATGCTCAAATTGATGAGGATATTGCAAAAAATACAGTAAAAAAGACAATAGGAATTGGGCTTCCTCAAGTGAGTGGTAGTTACACCTTTCAAGACTTTTTGAATATTCCAGTGGTTATTGTTCCAGGTAGCTTCATGGGACAACCAGGTCAGGATTTTAGCGTAAAATTTGGTACCAAATATCAATCAGCTGCTCAGTTAGATGTGAGTCAACTTTTATTCGATGGTAGCTATATCGTAGGCTTACAAGCTGCCAAAACTTACAAAGAACTTTCTGTCCGTAATCTTAAGCGTACTCGAATAGAAACAGCTGTAGCTGTTATAAAAGCTTATTATTCTGTATTGGTTAGCAATGAGCAGCTAACACTTTTAGATGCTCACTTAAAACAATTAAGAAAATCCTTGGATGATACGGAAGCTTTATTTAAGAATGGTCTTGTTGAAAAAATAGATGTGGATCGTTTAAGTGTTCTGAAGAATAACTCAGAGACAGAACGTGAAAATCTTATTCGTTCCTTGAATTTAAATACAAGCTTATTGAAATTTCAAATGGGGATGTCTGTACAAAGTAATCTTAGTTTAAAAGATTCTATTGCATCATTTGTGATGGCCCCGGTGACAATCGCTCCAGATACGACTATCTATCAAAATCGTATAGAATATGCGTTGTTGCAAACTCAGAAAAGGTTGGATCAGTTGGACTTAAAACGGTATAAAAGTCAGTTTTTACCATCTCTTGCTGCTTTTGGAAGTGCTTCAAGAAACTTTCTGGCAGATCAATTTTTGGATGCATTTGGCAGTAACTATCCCACAACCATTATTGGTCTTAAACTATCTGTGCCTATCATGTCAGGTGGGCAACGCTTATTTAATGTGCGTAATGCCAAACTGCAGGTCTTGAAATCTCAGAATAATATTAATCAACTTAAGAATAGTATTAATCTAGAAGTGTCGCAGGCGCAAACTAACTATACCAATGGAATGCAATCATTAGAGAATCAAAAGCGAAATATGAAATTGGCAAAAGATGTGTTAGGAGTATCTCGTATCAAATATGAGCAGGGTGTAGGATCGAGTCTGGAAATAACCACAGCAGAAACCTCACTTAAAGAAGCTGAAAATAATTATATAAACGCCTTATATGATATGCTGATCAATAAAGTGAACTTAGACAAAGCATTGGGAAGAATCAATTACTAATAATTCATAACACATTATAAAATGAAACGAATAATAGGTATAGCTATAGTCATTTTTTTGACATCATGTGCAGGAAAATCAGTTGATAAAGTGACTGAGCTCGAAAAATTAAAGAAAGACCGTGCTGAATTAAACAGTAAAATTTCTGCTTTAGAGATAGAGTTGGGTACTAACAAGACAAGAGATCTGAAAAATGTAAATGTTTCCCCTGTTGTAGAGACCATGTTTAGAAGTTATATAGAGGTGCAGGGGAGGGTTGATGCGGAGGAAAATGTACAAGTAAATCCAGAAGTGGGTGGTATGGTTACAGCCATTTTTGCACATGTGGGTGAAAATGTAAACAGGGGGCAGGTGTTAGCTCAGATTGACGATCAGATTTTGCGTCAAAATATTGCTGAATTACAAAGCCAGCTTGACTTACAAAATATCTTATTTCAACGCCAAAAAAATCTCTGGGATCAAAAAATAGGTACGGAGGTACAATACCTAAATGCAAAAACACAAAAAGAAGGACTTGAGCGTCGTATGGCTACACTGAATTCTCAAGTAGTGATGTATAAAATAAAGTCTCCAATTGCAGGAACTGTTGATGCCATGGATTTGAAAATAGGTCAATCTGTTCAGCCCGGTATGTCAGCCATACGTGTTATCAATGCCACTAAACTAAAAGCGAAAGCGCTCGTTGCCGAGTCTTATTCAGGTCGTATTAATCAAGGAGATCAAGTAAGCATTATACTACCTGATGTTCCGGATACCATTAATGCCAATTTGTCTTTTGCATCAAAAACGATAGATCCTTTGTCTAGAAGTTTTAGTATAGAAACCAAATTACCCTCAAACCGCAAGTATCATCCCAACATGTTGGCAATACTCAAAATTGTAGACTATCAAAATCCAAAAGCCTTGATTATTCCTATTAATGCAATTCAAAAATCAGAAAATGGTGACTATGTTTTTGCTGTAGAAAATGGTAAGGCTAAGCGCGTTAATATAAAAATAGGTAGGATGTCTGATAATAAAGCAGAGGTGCTATCTGGTTTGAAAATGAATGATCAAGTTATTACAGCTGGGATGCAAAATCTGAATGAGGGTGATCCCGTAAGCTTTAGTAAATAATGATCATTAATGCCATAATTTGGACCTTTTATTTTTTTTGTTTGCTTTTAATGGACACTTTATTAATGTTAGAGTTATTGGATTAGTCGGTAGTGTATCTAAATGTATGATGACTCTTTTCAGGGATAAAAAAGTATGCGTTTTGATTTTTAAAAACCACCTTTAGTTGCTTGAAAAGCACAGTGTGTTTCGATATTTTCGATCATATTTTATCCAAATATTACCTATCATACATTTAGATACACTACCGGATTAGTCTTTATTGAATTGTCAAAAAATCCAGTGGTTTTTCATTTTGAAAATTTAAGTCATAACAAAAATGAATTGAAGAGCTTGCACAAAACCTTAGAGTCTTGTGCAAGGAAGCTAAAATGTTTCGATAAAAATAAATACTGCTATACTAATGAAAGACGTGAATAAAGAATTTGGCCCATCTAGTTGGTCCGTAGACAATAAAACAGCCATTTATGTTTTGGTTGTTATCATTGCTATCATGGGTTATTTTTCTTACAACAATCTGCCCAAGGAAAATTTTCCAGAGATTATCATTCCAAAAATATTTGTGACGACAGTTTATCCGGGTACTTCGCCAGCAAATATGGAGAACCTAGTAACGAAGCAAATAGAAAAACAATTAAAGTCTACTGCAGGCTTAAAAAAGATTACCTCAAATTCCTACCAGGATTATTCTGTTATTACCGCAGAGTTCAATACTGATGTAGATATTAAAGATGCGAAGCAACGTGTAAAAGACGCTGTGGATAAAGCACACCAAGATTTGCCAAATGATTTACCAAATGATCCTAGCGTGATGGATGTTAATCTTTCTGATTTGCCCATTATGTATGTCAATATTTCGGGAGATTATGATTTAAAGAAACTAAAAAAATATGCTGATGATTTAAAAGATCAGATTGAAGGATTTAAAGAAATATCAGGTGTTGATATTGTGGGGGCTCTAGATCGTGAGGTGCAAATCAGTGTTGATTTAAATAAAATGGATGCTGCACAATTGTCCTTTCAAGATATTGAATCGGCCGTGGGTTACGAAAACTTAACCATTTCTGGTGGTACAGTTAAAATGGATGGCATTCGTCGTACATTAAATGTGAAAAAGGAATTTAGAAGTGCGGAAGAGATAGCCAATTTGGCACTTAAAACCCCAAGTGGTGCAGTTGTTTATTTGAGAGATATTGCGGATGTGAAGGATACATTTAAAGAACAAGAAAGTTATGCCAGCTTGTATGGGAAAAATGTAATCACGCTGAATGTAAAAAAACGCAGTGGTGAGAATCTGATCGAAGCATCTGATAAGATAAATACAATGATCAAAGAAATGGAGGGAACTTCATTGCCAAAAGATCTACACATTACTATCACTGGTGATCAATCAGACCAAACTCGAATTACACTTCATGACTTAATTAATACGATTATCATCGGATTTATATTAGTGACTGTCATCTTGATGTTTTTTATGGGGGCAACGAATGCCATATTTGTTGCTTTATCAGTCCCCCTATCTATGTTTATTGCCTTTATGGCCATGCCTGCATTGGGAGGAGTGTTTGGCTTTAGTTTTACGATGAACATGATTGTGCTCTTCTCATTTTTATTAGGATTGGGGATTGTTGTGGACGATGCGATCGTAGTTATAGAAAATACACATCGAATATTTGATAATGGTAAAGTACCCATCGTGCAGGCTGCAAAGATGGCTGCAGGTGAAGTTTTTCTTCCTGTATTGTCAGGTACGATGACAACCCTTTCTCCATTTATTCCTTTGCTATTTTGGCCTGGAATTATTGGAAAATTTATGTTCTTTCTACCCATCACACTTATTATTACTTTATTGGCATCATTGGTAGTCGCTTATATCATCAACCCTGTTTTTGCAGTTGACTTTATGGGCGTAGAACATCATGGAAAAGATAAACCACCAACATTTGATAAAAAGGTCATTCGTGTTGTGCTAATCCTTTTGGGTTTTGCTATTGTGGCATACTTAATCAATTTTGGTTTTGGAAATTTCATCGTTTTTCTGGCATTACTTTATCTTTTAAATCATTTTTATCTCACAGGATTAGTCAAAAGGTTTCAAACAAATGTTTGGCCTCGTATTCAAAATAAATACATAGATATTTTAGAATGGTCATTGGGGCGTCCAAGAGCGATGCTGTGGGGGACTATCGGCTTGTTCTTCTTTACCTTTTTCTTGATGTCTGTTGTGCCCCCCAAAATTATATTTTTTCCAGAGGGAGATCCCAATTTTGTTTATGTGTATGTCAACTTGCCTATTGGTACAGATCAAGCATACACAAATGAGGTGGTGCAAGATATTGAGAAGCGAGTAACCAAGGTTGTAGGTGGTAAAAATAATCCAGATGTTTCTTCCATTATTTCGAATGTAGCAGTAGGCGTTACCGACCCTCAAGATGAGGATCAAGGAAAATATGCAAATAAAGGAAAAGTAACTGTTGCTTTTGTTGAATACGGGAAGCGTAAGGGGCCTAATACTTCTACCTATTTAAACAAAATACGCGAAGTCGTAAAAGGTATTCCTGGTGCCGAAATTACAGTGGCTAAAGAGCAATCGGGTCCACCAACATCGAAGCCAATCAGTATAGAAATTACGGGAGACAATTTAGACTCTCTAATCAAGACATCAGAAAATTTAAAAAGTTATTTACTTGCCAAGGAGATTGGTGGGATAGAGGAGTTGAGATCCGATTTTCAAAATAATAAACCTGAAGTCATATTTGATATCGATCGTGAGCGGGCTAATCGCGAGGGTATTTCAACAGGTCAAATTGGTATGAGTTTACGTACAGCTCTGTTTGGAAAAGAGGTGTCTAAGTTTCGAGATTTGACTGAAGATTATCAGATTAATGTTCGTGCTAAGGAAGATCAGCGTAATAATTTGGAAGCATTACGTAATATGAAAATAACTTACCGGGATATGGGGATGGGGGGAATTATTCGTCAAGTACCTTTGTCATCATTTGCAACAATAGATTATGTGAATACGTACGGAGGCATTAAACGTAAGCAGCAGAAACGAATCATTACCTTGTCATCAAATGTGTTGAATGGATATAATCCCAACGAGGTTGTGGCTAATATTGGTAATGAAATTCATCAGTTCAAGAAAACAGACGGGGTTGAAATAAAAATGGCTGGTGAACAAGAAGAACAAAAAGAAACCGCGACCTTTTTAGGAAGAGCTTTAATGATCTCACTTGGATTAATATTAATCATTTTGGTTATCCAATTTAACTCAGTGAGCAAGCCTCTCATTATTTTGAGTGAAATCCTATTCAGTATTATTGGGGTTTTATTAGGCCTAATGATTTTCCGGATGGAGATGTCCATTATTATGTCAGGTATTGGAATAGTTGCATTGGCTGGTATTGTGGTACGTAATGGTATTTTATTAGTAGAGTTTATTGAGTTGATGATCGAACAGGGTATGCCGGTTCGAGAAGCAGTTATTGAAGCAGGACGAACACGTATGACTCCTGTACTCTTAACAGCAACAGCCACAATGTTAGGTTTAATACCATTGGCAGTAGGATTAAATATTGACTTTACTACACTTTTTACTCACTTTAATCCTCACTTGTTTTTTGGCGGCGATAGTGTAGCTTTCTGGGGGCCATTATCGTGGACTATGATTTTTGGATTAGGTTTCGCCACATTTTTAACATTAATATTAGTTCCATGCATGTATCTTATCACAGATTCGAACTCAAAAAAGATAAAAGCATGGTTTAAGAAATCAATTTAAGGCTGGGGTTTAGCTTACAGGAAAAATTTAGCTTCAATAAGAAAGGCGAATCAGATTATAATCTGATTCGCCTTTCTTAT
>CALLKE010000160.1 GCA_938008555.1 uncultured Pedobacter sp. | reverse complement strand
TGATTTAGCTCATCAAAGGCTTTCGCGCAACATTTGTCCGGGGTGTGAGCGACCAGTTGATTTAAAAGATATAACAAAAAACTTTTGTATGCATTGTGGAACTTGTTTGTTTGATAATTGCACTAAGTGCAATACTCGCAAAAATGCTTTCGCAAAATACTGTCACTTTTGTGGCGAAGTTGAGTTGTAGTCTATTTAATTGTAGAAACTACGACTTGATCTGGCAGATCAGAACAGTTAAGTCTAAATGACTTTATATTCGTTTTAAACATTTCTTTACTGACCAACCTTCAAAGTACGATTAGTATGATTTCCTTATGAGAATCACTTTGATGTTCTTTTTTGTAATATTCAGTTCGGGTTGTTTTGCCAGCGATGTGGCCCCTGTTGATGATGTCGATATTCGAGATTATAAAGAGCTATTCAAGCGTTGTAACGGGAAAGCCTGTTGTGAGTCTTCGGTGAAATCTCTCAAAAAATCAAAAGGGTTCCTACTTCGAAAGAATCAACCGTTTGAGTGCCCTGAAGGTTTTCAAGCTGATGCCTTAAAGTGCATTGATTCATACAGGTTTTGCGCACCAAAGAACAAGTGACTTAAACCCCTACCTAATCTTCACGAACCGATCACCGTTAAAGAGACTTAGTGATCAGATCATGGAAGATGAATAACTCTGTTATTCATCTGAAGCGCAGCTTTAAGTTTTGCTATTATTTTCGGTTGTCTGATGAAATCGAAGCACTCACGAGAAGTTTCAGATCTAGTTTAAATTTCTACACATTAACCACAACCTCTTTTTTTTTGTTCGCCATCTCCACTATTGTGGGCCAGTTTTCAACTATTTGACTTTATTATAAGTTGTTGAGTTAATAAATAGATCGTATTGTACAAATTTTTTAACCCAACTTAGCGGATAAGCCGCGTTAAATTCATTTTTTTCAAAATTCAAATTCAAAAAAAAATAAATTATGTATGCGATTCTGCATTTTTGCAGACGCAGGCACAGTCACGCGCAAAATTTGACGATTAACCTCGTAGAGCGAGTGGACTTACGGGCGGCGTGCTCGCTGTCAGGGCCGCGCGGATAAATATATTTTACGAGGTCTTATCTCACCTCATGCGGAAAGTGGATTGAATGTAGTTAAGCCTTTTGCTTAGGGTTCAAATCCTCCTCCAATTTTTTTATCCACACCGTTATTTAGTGTTTCAAATAAATTGTCAGAGAACTCGTTATGTTTTCCACAGCCTCAAGCTGTGGAAATAATTCGAGCAGAATTAAATCCGGGGAACTGCCAACCCTCTATTTTTTGAAGCACCTCCTTGAAATGTTTTGGAACGCGTAAAATAATTTGCCGCGCACTTTTAACTAGTCGTCCAGGAATAAACATAAAATCGTCTCTAATTTTTTTACTAAAGCTTGGATGCTCAGGGTTTTCTAACAAAGCTATCCAACGAATAAGATTATGTGCGATCTGCGCGAAAGCAACCCAAGCTTGATTGTGAACTAACTTCTGACACGGAAAACTTTTTAAATGAAAATTATACTTTCCTTCACGTACAAAGTTCTCGGCATTTCCGCGCTTGCGGTGATGCTCAATCACTTCTTGCAAAGACCGCTTTGATAAATCCAGGTTCGTCACTACGGCATAGTATTCCCAAGATCCATCTTCTTTGATCGTGTCGATTTGATTAAATAAATTGGTTTGCCCGTACTTGTCTTTGATATTATTTGAAGTCACCCATTTGCGTTGCACGACGATTGGGATTTTTAAAGTCTCCTCAGCCCAACTTGGCTCCCAGTAAAACCGAGCGATTTCAGTTTTTGAGAAATCAATTTTTGATTTCTTCTGTTTTTTAAGCTCATCTTCTGTGTAAATCCAAGGCTGCCAATCGAGACCAATCTTTTCAATCTTACGATCCCACTGTGTGGTTGCTTTGTGTGCGGTCATAGTAAAGTTAATTCCTAGCTCCAGGCATTTTTTAATCACGAACTGATTACAGTAAGCTGAGTCTCCACGAAAGTAATCTTTGCCTTGAAGCTTACGCAGCCTTTGCTCGCGGTGATCTTTAAAAACTCTTTCGATAAAGTCTGCAGCACCATCACCAGGCTTCGTGTTACCAGGGCGCAGCTCTATACCGTGACAAAGTCCAAATTGATCAAAGGCCACATGACTTTCTAAACACCATTCATTTTTATAGTTAAACCATAACCCTTCAATATCATCACCGTAGTGCACGTGGTGACTAGAATCCATGTCGATAATATAATCTTCTGCAAATTTGCCAGGAAGCTGCATGTGTAAATTTTCAACAATGGCTTTAGCCATGTTGTTTAAAAATAGATTTAATTTTTCAACATGGCTTGAATTAAAATCATATAAAAAATCTTGAATCGTTCGTACCGCTGCCATCTCATCGTAAAATAGATCATTTAAGTACTCATCGTAGCGCACTCTTCGCAGTGACGATAGGTTTTCAACGCCACGTAGATGGCCAGCGAGCAGCATAAGTCCTAGTAAATAACTGCCAACAGATCGGTGAGAAGATCGTTCAGGTAAACATTTTTTAAACTCTACAGAAAGGGTGCTTTGATCAAAAATCTCAAGTAAAAGTCCAAGCCCTGTTGTTGCTGTAAGCTTTGTATCGCTTGGAATAATTTTTATTTTTTTAAGTGTTCGCTCTGTTTGACGTCTGAGCTGACGTGATGGTTTTGTTTTACTTTCCATAAAACGTAGTTTATTTAATTTTTATAAAATTGAAAATAACTTAATTTGCTGATTTACACAGCTTCACTTTTCAAGTGATGAGACTCATTCGCTAATCCGCTGGGTGGGGTTTAATCTTAAAGAGCGTACAATCCAGCGCTGGAAATTAAGTTCAACAGATCAGCGGCATGGACCGCTGACAGTGCCTGCGAATAAGATAACAAAATCAGAAAAGGCTTTGATTATTAAAACTTCAGTCAGTGCTGCTTTTGCTAATTTAAGCCCACATCAGATTGTGCCACGACTAGCTGATGATGGAATTTACATTGTAAGCGAATCAACTTTTTATCGTGTTTTAAAAGCTGAAAAACTAACAGCACATCGTGGGTTATCGAAGCCAAGAGTCGTTGAAAGACCAATGGCTTATGAAGCGACAAAGCCGAATCAGATTTACAGTTGGGATATTACTTATTTGCAAAGCTCAGTTCGGGGTCAGTTTTATTATTTATATTTATTTCTAGATTTGTTTTCTAGAAAAATAGTTGGTTGGAGCGTGCATGAAAATCAAGACATGGAGTTGTCATCAATTTTACTAACTGATATTTGCAAAAAAGAAAAAATCAGTAAGCACCAAATCGTAGTTCACGCCGATAACGGAGGGCCCATGAAAGGAGCTACCATGCTAGCAAAGTCTTTTACCCAGTTTTTCCACCGGATAAAAATGCTGAAGAAGTTTTAGCCTGGCTTAAAGAAAAATCGCTCTGATCAGAAACCCCTTGTTTAAAACAAGTGTTACGCTCCGTTAAGAAAACCTTTGTGGGTATAAAAAAAATTCAATTTCTAAACATGACGAAACA
>CALLKE010000159.1 GCA_938008555.1 uncultured Pedobacter sp. | reverse complement strand
GTATAGTGGTCTCCAAAACCATTGATGGGGGTTCGAATCCCTCCGCCCGTGCAAATAAAGATTAAAATGACAAAAGTAGTTAATTACATATCTGAAGCATTTCAAGAGTTGAAAACAAATGTAACTTGGCCATTATGGGCTGATGTGCAACGTTTAACAATTATTGTAGCAGTATTTTCAATCATTTTTGCTCTATTAACTTGGGGTGTTGATACACTATTTGGTAAAGCAATTGCTGTTTTTTTTAATATTATAAAATAATCTCTCTGCTATGGCTGATAATAATGTGAATAAATGGTATGTGGTAAGAGCTGTAAGTGGTCAGGAAAATAAAGTTAAAGCTTATATTGAAACTGAAACCGCTAGATTAGGAATGGCTGATTATATATCTCAAGTTCTTGTTCCAACTGAAAAAGTTGTTACGGTTAGAGATGGTAAAAAAATAGCTAAGGATAAAGTTTATTTTCCTGGCTACATTATGATTGAAGCTAACTTAACTGGTGAAATACCTCATATTATTAAGTCAATTCCTGGTGTGATTGGTTTTCTTGGTGAAACTAAAGGTGGAGATGCTGTGCCATTGAGACAATCTGAAGTAAACAGAATGTTAGGTAAGGTTGATGAATTGTCGGTAAAAGTTGATAATGTATCTATTCCTTATACAACTGGTGAAACGGTTAAGGTTATAGATGGTCCTTTTAATGGTTTCAATGGAACTATTGAAAAAGTAAATGAAGAAAAGCGTAAACTTGAAGTAATGGTGAAAATTTTTGGTAGAAAAACACCTTTGGAATTGAGTTTTATGCAAGTTGAAAAAGTATAATTTTCGTTACATATATAAATCACATCAATCGCTTCCAATTGATAGATGTGCTAAATTTTTTTAAAAATGGCAAAAGAAGTTAGTAAAGTAGTTAAACTACAAGTTAAGGGAGGTGCTGCGAATCCATCGCCACCGGTTGGACCTGCTTTGGGGGCTGCTGGGGTTAACATCATGGAGTTCTGTAAGCAATTTAATGCTAGAACACAAGATAAACCTGGCAAAGTTTTACCAGTACAAATTACTGTGTATAAAGACAAGTCTTTTGACTTTGTTGTTAAAACGCCACCTGCTGCAATTCAATTATTAGAAGCAGCAAAATTAAAGTCTGGTTCTGGTGAACCTAACCGTAAAAAAGTAGCAAGTGTTACTTGGGACCAAATTAAAGCTATCGCTGAAGACAAAATGGCTGATCTTAACGCATTTACGTTAGAGAAAGCTATGAGTATGATTGCTGGTACAGCTAGATCTATGGGTATAACAGTAACAGGAAATGCTCCTTTTTAATCGCTAAAAAGAATTAGACAATGGCAAAATTGACAAAAAAGCAAAAAGAGGCTGCAGCAAAAATTGAGAAGAATAGATTATACACTTTAAGAGATGCTTCTGCATTAATTAAAGAAGTTGCTTCTGCAAAATTTGATGAGTCTGTTGATATCGCAGTAAAATTAGGAGTTGACCCTAGAAAAGCGAATCAAATGGTAAGAGGGGTTGTAACATTACCTCACGGAACTGGTAAAGATGTAAGAGTTTTAGCTCTTGTTACTCCAGATAAAGAAGCTGAAGCTAAAGCTGCTGGTGCAGACCACGTAGGTTTAGATGATTATCTTCAAAAAATTAAAGATGGTTGGACAGATGTTGATGTTATCATTACTATGCCAGCTGTTATGGGTAAATTAGGTCCATTAGGACGTGTTTTAGGACCAAGAGGTTTAATGCCGAACCCTAAAACAGGAACTGTAACTATGGATGTTGCTAAAGCTGTACAAGAAGTAAAAGCTGGTAAAATTGACTTTAAAGTTGATAAAACTGGAATCGTACATGCTGGAATAGGTAGAGTATCTTTCGATGCTGATAAAATCTATGACAATGCACACGAAATTGTTCAAACATTAATCAAATTGAAACCAACTGCAGCTAAAGGTACTTATATTAAGTCTATTCACTTATCAAGTACACAAAGTCCTGCAATTGCTTTAGATCCTAAAGCAGTTTAATTGGTAGTTAAAAATTTTTAGTATGACTAGAGAAGAAAAATCAATCGCTATTGAAGATTTAACTGCACAGTTAGCGGATGTGAATGTTGTTTATTTAGCAGACATTTCAGGACTAGATGCAGATACTACTTCAAACTTGAGAAGAGCTTGTTTTAAAGCAGGTATTAAATTAGAAGTTGTGAAGAATACATTGTTGGAAAAAGCAATGGAAGCTTCTGATAACGACTTCGGTGATTTAGCATCTGTTCTTAAAGGAAATACTTCTATGTTTATTGCTGATACAGCTAATGGACCAGCAAAAATTATTAAAGAATTTCGTAAGAAAGGTGAGAAACCAGTTTTTAAAGGAGCTTATATTAACCAAGAAATTTACATTGGTGACAACTTATTAGACAGCTTAGTTGCTATTAAATCTAAAGAAGAAGTTATCGCAGAAATTATTGGATTATTACAATCTCCTGCTAAGAGAGTTCTTGCAGCTCTTCAGAATCAACCAGGTAAGGAAGATTCAGCAGAATAATAAGTACGCACTTAATAAATTATATTTTTACAAAACATTTTAAAAGATAGAAAAAATGGCAGATTTGAAACAATTCGCAGAACAATTAGTTAACTTAACAGTTAAAGAAGTTAACGAATTAGCAACAATATTAAAAGATGAGTATGGTATCGAGCCTGCTGCTGCAGCTGTTGTAGTTGCTGCTGGTGGAGGTGATGCTGGTGCTGCTGCTGATGAACTTGAGCGCCTGCGCGACGAACTCGCCCGCGCTGGTGCCAGCGCCCCCGGTGCAAGTGCCAGCGCCCCCGCCGGAACTGATGCAGGCACCAACGTCGTCAACCAGCTATTCGGAGCATGTGCACAAACTCTTGTCGGACTGGCTCGCGAGGCTGACGGACTGGAAGCGCGGCTCGTAGGGCTGCAGACGTATGTGAGCCAAGTGTGTCTTAAACCGCCATAAACCGCCATAAACCGCCATAAACCGGCATAAACAGCACAAGTGTGGGCCGTGGAAAGTCTGGGCGCTTTACAACTTTGTCCCGCACGTACTCTCGGGATTCGCCCACCCTGGTGGCGATGTCGTCAACTGTGAGTAGGTCGGTCATATCTACAGCCCACAATCAGCCAGCGCCTCGGCCAGAAACAGCAGGAACAGGGATTGGTGTAACGGCGTTGCGCAGTGCCATTCCACTTCGTTTTCTTGCACCCATAACGTTATCCCGCAGCCATCAATGTTGATGGTCGGCGGCTCCATTGTCTCTGCCATCTCCCGCAGCGCCGAACTGGCCGGGCCGTATTCAAGCGCCGCGTCCGCTGGATGGATGCGCAGGGTTCGGAGGTCTTTGGGAATGACGATTCCGCCCACGCCATACCAATGACCATCTGAGAGCGCCTCAATCCTCGCCCCGCGTGCTGCTGCGTGAAGTATGCGGTTCATGCTGCGGTCATTCACCAATTGTCGCGCCCTTGGGTGCCACAGCTTCGGTGATCGATGTCTGGTATTTCACCGGTTTCGATTGGGC
>CALLKE010000158.1 GCA_938008555.1 uncultured Pedobacter sp. | reverse complement strand
AAACTTGTCATGCACACCAGGAATTTTAAACTATCATACATTTAAAAACACTACCCTTTTTATCTCCTTCTCCAATTAATAGCAGAATTAATTCACATTCAGCTAAAAGCTTTCATGTTTTATTGATACTCACCTACCGAAAAATATATTTATCACATAAAAGAAGCAATATTTTATTCATGTGAAATTTTATTTCTAAAAAATATAATTTAAACACAAAAACTCGTTTATAATCTTAAATAATACGCCTGCCAAAATCACTACAAAAACTAAGTATGGAGCAAACTTACCTACAAAATGGATTAGCGGCTGTCCAAGAATTATATGCCCTGGAAAAACCATTTCAATATGAAAAAGAATATTTATTTGATCAGGCCATGGCAGAAATAACCTCTTGGCATTATCAACGAAATCCATTTTATCGAAATCTTTTAGATGCAAAAGGCTATCGCCCTGAATACATCAAAAATCAATCTGACTCGAATAAACTGCCTTTAATTCATGCTAACTTTTTCAAGAAGCATACCATATGGAGCATCCCCAAAGAGTCAATTGTACACGTTTTCACTTCTTCGGGGACATTAGGTCAAAAGAGTCAAATGGCGTACGATTCTGTATCAATCAGCACTCCCATGCGAATGCTAGATCGATATATAGAAGATCTGGCTTGGAACACTCCAAATCAACCCTGCAATTACTTGCTCCTAAGCTATCAACCACTTAAAGATCAATCTGTCGGAACCGCATATACAGACCATACTTTGTGTAAATATGCACCCATTCATCAATTGGCCTACGCACTCCGAAGCACTGGTGATAGTCATGCATTTGATCTTTTTGGATCTATTCAAGCATTATTAAACTACGAGAAAGAAGATTTACCTGTTCGAATATTTGGGTTTCCTGCTTTGCTATTTTTTATACTAGAAAATATGAAGAAACAAGGAATTCCTCCACTAAAGCTTCATCCTGATTCACTCGTGTATTTGGGTGGAGGCTGGAAAAACCACGCCGATAAGCAAATTAATAAGATTCAATTCTACCAGGAGATCAGCAATCAGTTAGGAATTTCTGATTTCAGAATACGGGATATGTTCGGATCAGTAGAGCATTGTGTTCCTTATACCGAATGTAAAAATCATCACTTTCATGTACCAGTATGGGCAAGAGTACGTGTACTAGATTTGAAAACACTAGATCCTTTAACTTATGGTCAAGAGGGATTTCTAAATCTGCAATCGCCTTACTCAACTACAGCCCCTGTGCATAATATTTTAATGAGCGATTTAGCGGTCATGCATCCTGGAAAAAGTTGTGGTTGTGGTATCTCAGCAGACTATTTTGAAGTGATGGGCCGAGCCGGCACAAAAAAAAACAGGAGTTGTGCAATCGCAGCTTCTGAATTAATATCTAAGAATTAATACTATTTTTTATCGAATACACCTTTACATATCCACGTTATGAGACATCAAACGATCATTAATGGCAACTTGATCTCCCCAAACCTATTTGAGGAACTTTTAGAAGAAATAAAACAACAACGAAATCTGGCTTTATTTTCACCATGCCCTACTGAGGTAGTTTTATCTACTTGTCAGGATTTTGCTGATTTTTTAGAAAATGACAAAACATGGTTAAGAGATTTAAGTATCGCTTATCATCTCACACCTGATGAATCATCATTACTCAGCAAAGAGCTAAGCCTATTTTGTCAAAGAGCATATTTAACTCAAAAATTAATACGCGAATTTAAAACCATCACCCCCTTTAATATTCGTCGGCCTGACCTGAAAGAAAATGTCTTTGAAGGCTGGCAAGCCTTGGGTGCTATCCTTCATATCACCCCAGGGAATGCGAGTTCTTTGCCTTTTATGGCTATAGTTGAAGGCTTGTTAGCAGGTAATTTTAATATTCTAAAACCAAGTCATCAGGATAAGGGGCTTTCTGCAGCACTCCTACATCGCCTAATTTCTTTTGATAATTCTCACACCCTATCAAAATATATAGCTGTTGTAAACGCCACTAGAGATCAGTTACCGGCTTTAATGGCCCTTGTGGATGGTGTCTCAGCTTGGGGTGGAGATGCTTCATTAAATGCCTTACGTGGCCAAGTCCCTACAGGATGTCGCTTTATTGAATGGGGACACAAGTTAAGTTTTGTGTACTTAGATGCACCTATTCGTGATCAACACTGGTTTACTGCTATTGCTCAAGATATTTGTCAATTTGATCAACAAGCTTGTTCCAGTCCACAAATGCTACTGGTCAACACATCTGATTGGGAACGATTATTAGAAGTAGGTTCAGCCATGGCAGAAGCTATGATTCAAGTTTCTGATCAATATCCAGCACTCCGAGCCTCTTCTCAGGAAACAGCAGAAATTACGACCCAAGTACATTTAGCTGAGTTGGAGTCGGCTCTAGGCGAACAAAAAGTTAAAATATGGGAAGACCCAAATGGTTCTTGGCGCATTATTCTAACAGATAAACCAGGGCTTCGGGCGTCTCCCCTATTCCGAACGTTATGCATCAGCCCAATACCTTCAGAACAATTAATTTATACACTTCAACCTTTTCGCCATTGGTTACAAACATGTGCTTTAATTACTAAATCTGAACATTATTCAGATTTAGTACAAATTCTATTAGCTGCTGGTGTCACACGTATTACAGCCCCAGGTGCAATGCATAACGAGTATCCAGGTGAGCCTCATGATGGTGTTTATGCACTTACTCAACTAGCTAGACGAGTTTCTGTCACACCAAGAGCAGCTTGGCCAAATACCAGAGCTAGTCTTAAGCTATCACCCTTTCAACCTCCTCAAGGTTGGCACGAGCTGCCTGTCATGAGAAAACCTGAATTCATTTCAAGGGGGCATCATCCTACTCACGCTCAATTGTTTTTTCAAAGCGGTGGAACAAGTGGCACCCCAAAACTCTCCACATTTTCGTATTCAGATTATCATTTGCAAATGCAAACTGCAGCAGATGGTCTATTAGCTGCAGGGATCGACCCCAACACTGATCGCGTCATGAATTTATTATATGCCGGAAATCTTTATGGTGGCTTTCATTGTTATTCAACTGTATTAGACAAGCTGGGAGTCTGTCACTTTCCTATGGGTGGGCCAACACTGCAAGACTTGCCTTTTGTCGCTCGAACTATAGTGGATCAAAAAGTCAATACACTGGTAGGAATGCCAGGTACTCTGTTTTTATTATTTTCTCAACAAAAGGAATTGCTTAACGAGTATCGAGGCATTAAAAAGATATTTTATGGCGGCGAATTTTTGGGATCTGGCCAACGAGAACTATTTATAGAAATGGGTATTGAAGTCATTCGGTCAGCCATGTATGGTTCGGTAGATGCGGGGATCTTAGCGTATGCTTGCTCACATTGCCCCGAAAGAACCTTTCATTTAATCACAGAAACCCAATCCCTCGAAATTCTTCAAATAGACAACGACCTTCCTGTAGAAAAAAACCAGGCCGGACGCCTTATTTTCTCTTCCAATCGATGTAGTCAACCTTTGCCGAGATATGAAATCGGTGATATGGGACGTTGGATAGATCATATATGCCCCTGCGGATCTACTGAGCCTAAATTTGAGCTATTAGGCCGAATAGGCGACATTGTGAAAATAGGCACCCATTTAATCGACTGCAAACGTATTAAAACATGGATAGAGCAGCATAGTGGATACCAAGGTCTCTTACAGATTCATTTGGATTATAATATCAATCATCAAGAAAGAATTTCGATTCGTTTTGATAACCAACCTGAATTAACAATTACCCACTTACGAGAGGATCTTATTTCATTTTACCCAGAATTAAGTGAAGCAGTACATGAACAACTTTTAGAACTTGATATTGAGTACCACGCAACTATCATCCAAAATCAACATAGTGGAAAATTCCCACTTATCGTTGATTTAAGAAACTCTTTAGTTCTTGCAAACTCTTAATGGTCTAGGTTTTAATTCAAGATCTATTTTATTCATCTAATACATTACAAGCATGATAGAGTTTAAACACTTAAGACATTTTGAAAAACATGATTCAACTGCTGTATCTGAATTGTTCCAATTAGTGTATGGCAGTAATTATGTGTACTTAGAGGTTTACAATCCAGAAACGTTTCATAAAAATCATGAAAGTGGGCTTTGGGAATCGATTCTAGCTATTGGATCTCATGATCAAATTTTAGGGCATGGATTGCTTTGGAAACACCCATCCTGTCCAGAAATCCCGGAGATGAGTCTGATTGCTGTACATCCAAAAGCAAGAAATCTGGGTCTGGCGTTTACAATTTGTCAAGAGTTAATGACTATAGCCAAAAGAAATGGTGCTCGAGGTGTTAGTAGCAAGCAAGTATGTAATCATCCTTTTAGTCAACGTTTAGCTTCTTCTCTAGGGTTTTTCAATCTTAGTTTTTGGCCTGATTATGTTAGCTCTCCCTTTATTTCAGGAGAAACTAGAGAATCTATCGTCGGTGGCTATGTTCCATTAAACATAAAATCGAAGAAGACATTATTCATTCCAGAAAAATTAAGACCCAATACAAGGCCTTTGATACATGGCCTTGATGAAGTTGAATTTTTACAATCTCCTATAAGACATGCTATTTCCCCATGTTCCGAGATAGAAATATTACAGTTGGAACCTAAAATATCCGAGCTCTACATTCGTAGCTGGGGAGCTGATGGGCCTGCAAAACTTGATATTGCAGATCTTCATAAGTTGACATTCATACTTGTTGATGCCGAGTCATCTGAGAATACACTTGCTTGTGAACATTTAATTGCTTTCGGTTTTATTTTCATGGGCTTAGTTCCAGATCGTTTCAATACATGGACCTGGCTTTTTTGCAAGAATTTTGCCCTAGAAGCTACTTATGTGTTGATGAAAAAGTTAATGGCTCCCGGTCAAGAGAATATTTCAACACAAATAGTGAACAATCCATGTATTGAGGCATAGCTATCAATCGTACGATTGAATAGTGCCCAAACAACCTAAAAGATATTAAACATTTAATCCGCTATCATTTGATCACTTTTTACTCGCTTTCACATGCTAAAACTTTACTATTTCGAATCGTCCAAGAACGATCACACAGCCACCCTCAAGCATTATCTTCTTTTCCGATTAGTCATTGCTTGTTTATTTACAAACCTTTTTTATCCCGCTATCGAAAGCAATAGCAATGCCATCATAGTCTGACATCTGTATTTCAATATCAATTTATATGCATTTATAGTTGATTTGATCTGCTATGCCATTGATTTTCCTGGCTTCTAATCGATTCTCAAACTCAATCTATCACCTCTTAATTAATTCTTATTTGGTCATTTTTTACTCATCCTCACATGCTAGAATTTACCTACCTAAAATCGTTTACTAACGATGATGCTGTCCAAGTATCCAATTTATTCAAACTAGTTTATGGCGACAATTATGTTTATCCTGAAGTATACGAGCCAGCTAGTTTTTGTAGAAATCATAAGATGGGAATCTGGAAATCTGTATTAGCAATGAGCTCAGACAAACAAGTTATTGGTCATGGTCTGCTATGGACACATCCAAATTGCCCCGAGATACCAGAAATAGGACTTTTTATTGTCCATCCAGCTGCAAGAAATTTAGGATTAGCTTTTAAAATTTCTCAAAAATTAATAGCTATTGCAAAAAGTAACAACATCGTTGGCATTAGTAGTAAACAGGTTTGTAATCATCCCTTTAGTCAGCGTTTAGCACAATCATTAGGATTCTTCAATCTTAGCTTCTGGCCAGATTATGTTTCTTCCCCCTTTGTTAAAGGAGAGACTAGAGAATCCATACTTTCTGCCTATCTACCACTGAAAACAGAACCTAAAAAAATACTTTTTCTGCCACAAGAATTAGTACCCAGCGCCAAATCATTAACCAACGGACTTGATACAATTGAGTCAATAGAATCTCCCAATGACCTTCATATTGTTTCACAATCAGAATTGCAAATAACAAAATCGGAGCGTAAAGTTTTGGAATTACACCTCCATCGCTGGGGAGTAGATGGAGGCCAAAAGCTTGAAGATATCAATCAAGATAAACTGACATTTATGCTCGTAAATGCTGAATTACCCGAAAATACACTTGCATGCCAAAGTTTACTTTCTTCAGGTTTTGCTTTCATGGGCTTAATTCCAGATCGTTTTCATTCATGGGCCTGGGTTTTTTCTAAAAACTTTTCTTTTGACACTAGCCACGGCCATGTATTAGATCAAAGGATCAAGGATTTAATCGAATTAGCTCAAAACCGGATAACGATGCACACACTTTTTGAATCCGTTAATAAAGAACCGCAATTAGTTAAACACTAAAAACTTGTGCATGCCAGCTTCGTATGAGAGGCACTTCCCAGTCAGTTTGTAATGCTTTTTGAGTAGCAACCAGATTATTGAAAACAATCGTATCGTTGGAGACAACTCCGCTATTCAATAGCTTAACAAACTGATTTTGGTTGCACAATTTTATATTTCCTTCAGCATTTCGGTAAGCGATTTGAAATCGATCAAAAAGATTAATCCCCAATTGATGTTCAAACTCTTTCATTAAATGAACAGACTTGTCAATAGAACAGCCTGTAGAGGACGCTTGCTGCTCGTCAATAGATAAGATTATAAACAAATGATATCTAATTTCAGCTTTAGCCGCAAGCTGATGTCCATGAGCCTGCCATTTGGCGATGAAATCATTTAATTGTTGTTGGATAATATGTTCTTCCTCTGCAGTAAAAAACCTGCTGGATTGATAAATCCAAACACGTGAATTTTCAGAAATATTCATCTCCAAAGATATCAAATTCCTATTCGAGGTGAGGAATTCATGTTTTCGTAGTGTTATAAAGTATATAATGGGGATAGAAAAGTAAAAACAGCAAAAACGAATTTTTGTGTTTTTGCTAATAAATCAGTGGCTTTGCTACCCCCTGACTTAACAAAAAATAGCCTTAGTATGTTACCATAATTCTATACCCCCACTACCCGAATCATAATACCTAAACCGATTGTAGTAAAGTCCACCCAGTTCCTAATTTTCATACTGCCCCATCTGGCGGAAAGGGATGAACGATTTATCAACCTAGCCCCATATCGACCGATTCCAAATGTCAGCTCCTGTTTTTATTTTGGTTGTGTTTTTAAATGTATGATAATTTAAAATTTCTGCGTGCCATGACTAATTTGACGGCACACCAGTGATTTATTAGCTTCTTATAGAAGGCAGTAGTTTTCCTGATGAGTCTTTTACAAATATTTATTAAAGAGGTATTTACCCCTTCAATTGCTTTGGTAAACTTCTTTCCAACAAGGTGCCTGTCAACAGGAAACACTTCTTTAAAAGCTTTCCAAGCATCAATGCGCCAGAAATGTACTTCAATACCCTTCATTCGTTTGAATAGATCTTTTACTGTCTTTTTGCTTCTTTTTCCCATTGTCAGTGCTAATATTTCGTTTGTTTGAGCACAATAGGCATACAAAATCCACACCTTCTTTTTCTTGCTGCCAACAAAACTGTACAGTTCGTCTACTTGTACTTGATGGTAGTATCGATATCTTGGTTTTAATTCAACATTCATGAAAGAGAGTAAAACTCGGAGTACGCAACCGGTACTAATCCTTAATACATCTGCTATGTCCCTAATCCCAGATCCTCTAGTTAACAATCTATAAACCAAATCTTTGTTCTTCTTTTTGGAACCCCAATACAAGTACTCATCTTGAAATTGTTTCCCGCATTGTTGGCAGCGATAGTTCTGTGTACCATTCTTTTTTCGACCATTTTTTACCACTTTTGCACTCAAACAGTGAGGGCAGTCTAAACTTCGTTTTTTTGCATAAATACAAAGTTCGCCTTTGCTGTTTTTTCTTCCTTATATAAAATCATCACTTAAGCAGCCAACAACTAAAACGAACTTATCCGTACAGCTATCATTACACTTAACCACTACCTTAGCTCGAAATAGCCATTAAATACCTCTTCATTTGTATTATTCTTGTCCTTCGTTTTATCTATAAAACGTACAATATAGTAGTATGTACCAGCCGAGAGGTCGTAAACATGGCCCTGATTAGACGCACCACAAAAAACAGTAACACTGTTGTTGTAATGATCACTTTGGTATACCAAAATGCCCCTCCTATCAAAAACACTAACCGTATTATCGGGGTATTTTTCGATGTTTGAGATAGAAAGACAATCGTTCAACCCATCTCCATTTTTCGATACAACCATACTAATATCCAATTTCTTATTCAACACCGTCACAACCCCTTCTTCCACCGTAAAGCTTGAACTCGTTCCAGCTAAGATCACCTTCGCTGGTTGAGCGTTTGAACTCGCTGCACTCACATTAAAAAATCCATCGCTCCCATTGATCGGAATGGTCACACTCGGATCATGTACCGGCTGACCTGACAACAATGAGAAATCGCTCCTTGGATCAATACTCAACATGATCACAATAGCACGTGCAGTGCTTACTCCACTAGGTAAGCTCGCCTTAATCTGTCTGGTCTCATCCTGAAAGATTGTCCCATTTCCCAATGTTATAATCCTATTTTTTGGATCTAAAGACGTCACATCCGTAATACTTATACTACCACTCACTGAACCCAAATACACATTGTTACACGATACCATCAACTGCTCATCGTTGTACAATACCTTGTCAGTCAATCCCTGGACCGTAATAGCCGTACTCGTTTGACCTCCTTGGAGAACGAGCGATGCTGGAAGATGATAATGATTTGAACTGGCTATGCTACCCGAGACGGTAAAGGTCACATCCATCGGTAAGCTCACACCAGAGGGACTTAAACCCAAAACCAGTGCACTACTTTGGCCCTCTGACACCGTGCTACTCGTTGAACTTATATTCAAACTAACGATCGTGATTGTCTGACTCGCACTAGCTGGGCCATAATTGACATCTCCCAAAGTCGAAACATGCAAGACCACTGTACCACCAGAAACACCCGTAATCAAATGCGTAAACGGATCGATAGACGCGGTACCAGAACTATTACTAATACTGTAACTCAATACACCTCCTCGCCCTCCCGTAGCACTCGTGCTCACAAGAGGTGCTATACTACCTCCTACAGACATGATGTTGATCGAACTAATCCTCAACGTTTGTGAACTTGGATTAATCGTAATCGTTAGGGTAGCTGGAATGGGGGAATTGTAGTTCGCATCTGGAGACTGCGTTACTTGCACAACTAACGTCCCCACAGAAACTGCCTTGATTAACCCATTCTGGTTAATTGTGGCACTCCCGCTCACAATACTGTACTGAAAAATACCTGCACTCAAAATACCCCCAGCTAATGCTGGATAACTAATAGCAGATACAAGCAAGGTGCCATCCACATTCATCTGTTGCGTGGTAGATGTTAAGGATAATGTTGGCGTACCACGACCGATTGTTAGTACTTGCGAGGTGGTTGAACTATTATAGTTCGTATCGCCTGAAGAGCTTACTATCAAAACAACTACCCCTGCTTTATAAGCCGTGATAAAACCTGTCGTTGGATTAACAGTTGCCGAACCTGCTCCTGTGTTTACTATTTGGTACGTCACGGTTCCGCCGCCGCCCTGTAATGCCGTCGTACTAATACTTGCCGTCAAGGTTCCACCTACCACAGTTGTACTGGATGAGGTGATCCTCAACACAGGCGTGCGACGAGAATCGCTATTAGTCACCGTTAGCATGCCCGAAACAAAACTATAATTGGTCAATGCTGCTCCACTCAGATAAAAAATATTATCCGGAATATTGCCATCTGATACTGTCTGAATCGTATAATTACCCTGATGTTGCCCCCCAGGTATTACCACAGTGAGACTCGTACTCCCACTCACCGAATTACCATTAATGGTATAGCCCGCCAAAAAGGGTGTATCTACATCAATCCTCACCGTCAAAGGCGTAGTGGTTACATTAATCATATCTGGTAAACTTACATTTAGAACTCGTGAAGATCCTTCATTGACTACCCCCGAACTAATCGTCAGCGTCGTAGAGCCCGTTCCATTCATCCCTCCTACTGTAATATCACTCACTGTTAAAGTACCTGCACTAATCACATAATTAGGTAAGCTAACCGTACCCGTGATGCTAAACACATTGTTCCCAACATTCCCATCCTGGGCCGTGGTAACCACAAACGTCGCCGAATTTTGACCCGATTGAATAACCACACTCTCGGGGAGGCTGTAACCCGAAACAGGAAAAGCTGGACTATAACCCAAGGTAACCGTCAAGGCGGTATTGGTATTCACTCCAGTTGGCAAACTTACAGCCAATGTCTTCGACAAAGTCTCACTCACTGTTCCCGAACTAATCGTCAGCGTCGTAGAGCCTGTGCCACTTAAACCGCCAGCATTGATATCGAGCACCGTGAGCACACCTGGATTAACAGTAAAGCCTGTAGCTGAAACATTACCTGTCAGATTGAACACATTATTACCCACGTTGCCATCACTAAACGTCAAAATAGTGACGCTTACTGAATTCTGATTCGCAGGAATAACTACCGTAAAACTCGTACTACCACTAATCGATTGCGCATTCGCTGTATAATTTCGCGGAAAAGATTTATCGGATACAATCGTTACCGTTAGTGGCAAAAACGTCTTCACCGTGCCCGTCAAACCAACGATTAGAGTCTTTGACAAACTCTCCGTGATCGTCCCAGATCCTATGTTAATCACCTTATTATTCTGATCATTGCCCGTGATATCCACGATTGTTACTGTGGTGCCATTAATGGTGTAATTGACCAACGTACCTGATAAACCCAATGTTGTACTCAACCCAATGGAATTGGTATTAAGAGCACTTAATGTGAATGTAATACTATTTCGTCCAATCGGAATGGTCACACTTATTGGCACAGATGATGCATCATAATGCGTGTTAGCGACTGCCGTTCCTGCTTTTGTTAGTACCAATGTGATCGTACTTGCCGCAGTAACCGTCCCAGGCAAGCTCACTGAAATTGTACTCGTGCTACCACTATTCACTGGATTGGGACTCGCACTAATCGTCAGGACAGATGGATTGACGGGAACAATTACAGCCTGTGTATTTTGAGGACAGCCATTCACACTTATCGTATAGGAATAGGTTACACTAAGGGTAGAAGTTGTCGTATTGATTAGGGCCTCATTGGGATTATTAGTCCCTGTGGCTGCACCATTACTAATTCCAACAACAATCGTTCTTGACCATGCAAAGCTAAGTACACCCGGTGTAAATGAGCTCGTTGGCGTATAGCTAAACACAGACCCACTTTGTATTGCTGACGGAGCCAGGCTACTACTTAAAATAGGGGTATCACTTATGACAACGACATTCTCTGTTGTCGACAAGGAGCCATTGTAATTCGTCCCCGAAACAGATCCACCTGACTCATAGCTAGTTGATACCGAAATGGAACTAGGTAATGCAAAGGCAATAGGCGAAGGACTAATCCGCTGAATAGGATTGGTATTACGTGTGGGGTCAAAATAATAAACCTGGGCACTGGCATGATAGGTTTGCGAAGCTGCACTACAGTTCACTTTTGCTGACAAGGTTAAAACAACAGATCCACCTGGTGCCACCACAAAATTACCAAAACGTGGATTCGTAGAAGTCCCCTGGTTAGTAGTGACCGAGGCTGCCGAATTACCTCCCGAGCCACCAACATAGGTTACTGTGACCGATTGATAGGTAATACCTGTAGGAAGCAATACATCGACTAACACACCACCAGCATTACCGACACCTGCCTTATTGCTAACCGTAATAGTATAGGTTAGAGGTGCTCCTGGCATCAAAGATGCTCCAAGATTGGCCTCGCTCATTACGGTGCTCAACTCTGGATAACAAATAGCCCCACCACCTTGTAAATACGTGGGCAAACTAGATATGGTGAAGGTTAAAGATTGGCCAGCGTTGCCAGCTATTGCTCCATTAGTGCTTGACCCATTCGTAGTTGTTCCAGTAGCACCCCCTACTACACTTGTAACTACTGTTCCAGCTGCTCCTACTGTATAAAAAATTAAACCTCCTCCACCCCCTCCACCTGGACCATGCTCACTTCCCTCAACAGAAGATTTGCCACCATTTCCTCCATTTGCATTGATAGTTAAAGAAGCACCCGGATTTGGGGTAGAAACTTTAATATAAACCGTTCCACCCGCACCTCCGCCACCAGCACCATCATTTGTTACACACCCTGAATCAAAGCCAGAACACCAACCAGCATCCTGTCCAGCCCCACCATTATTGGTAATTGTGCCTGTACCAGTAATGCTTCCAATATTTAATAAAATAATTCCACCTCCAACCCCTCCACTATTACCCTTAGTCGCATTATTTACTTCACCTGCACCTCCCCCTCCTCCCATAAACAAACGTGTAGATGTGGGTGTACCTGTAGCAGCCCCTGGACGACCTCCACTACTTTGATTCGTATTATTTGTACAATAACTACAACAGGATGCTCCTCCCTGTCCACCAAAACCACCATTCCCACCACCACCACCACCTGAATTATGAGCGTTTCCTCCTCCTCCAGCATTCCCTGAGGCCCCCCTTCCAAAAGATCCGCCAGGCAACCCCTCTAAGGTATTGATTATTTGATTAAAACCATCCCACATGTTTAATGAAGAACCCACTATTCCTTCACCTTTACCTGATGTTTTGTAGACTGTATTAGTAGACAACGCAACATAATCACTGTTATCACAACTAAGAGGGGTATTATGTGTATAAACAAACCCACCTCTAAATCCTCTTGCACTAGCATCAATCGTTTTGCCATTAAAATTCATCGTACCAGCCACGTCAAAAGCGATGATACCTCCAACTTTACCATTAAAAGGTGGGGCAGCAATATTGGCCGTCAGCTTCACATTCGAATACTGAGGGACACGTACCACTTGAAACGTACGCTGCCCTCGGGTACTATTTGTTCCTATATTCGGATCAAAATCTATGTTATAATACGTATTAACGGCCCCTCCTCCCACACCTGCACCCCTAAAAGTTAACGTTCCACCTGTTAGAGGAACATCGTTAGTAGCGACTACATATTCAAATAAACCCGTGTTGCCCAAACTAGTATAACCTGTACCTCCTAAATTGTCTGGACCAGATGTCGCCGAATTAGCCCCATATAAATTACTATTAGATGAATTAATCGTCGCATCTTGCATTTGGATAATCAACAAAAGGTCACCCGACTTTATGTATTCTTGGGTACCATTTACAATTGGCTTGTATGTATTAGTGCCACTACCAAAAAACACATCTGCAGGCGTGGCTGCCAGGGCAACAGAATTAGCACCAGCAGTAAGCGTTGTATTAGCTGCAGGTGGATAATACGTGTTTACCTGACCTCCTACTGGAGTCGATCCATCAAAACCCGGTGTAGCACAAACCTGAGCATAGGATGATTTTCCGCCTAACAGTACCAAGACAGACAGAGACAGCAAAAGAAAACGAGGAATAACTTTCTTAATCATAAAAAATAGTTTATGGCGTATGAAGTCTAATGGAACAAAAACGTACGCTAAGGATTTGTCAAGACAATTTTTCTACATTTCTGTACTGATGTCAAAACTTGGTAGACAGTAGAATGGCCTATCTTCAGTTGCTTGGCAATTTTGGTAGCCACAAGACCCTGTTCACGTGGCATGAGTACCTTTTGTCTGTCTACGGTTTGTTTCCGACCAAACTTGATTCCATTAGCCTTGGCTTCCAAACGGCCCTCATTAGTGCGCTCAAGTATGCGTAGCCGATAAGTTCGGCACAACCATTTTGCCCATGCTACCTTCGGTACTAATGCCATCATCTATAAGACACCCCTGCTGCCTCAAATTCTTTGATGAGCTCGATCATATCGGTAGTATCTCGGCCTAGTCGACCTAGTTTCTTCACCAGTATCACATCTCCAATCTCAACTTTCAATCGCAGCAAACCAAGTCCTTCACGATTTGCGTTTATGCCAGCTTCCTTTATCGGTAAAAATCTGATGTGATTCTATCCCTGCGGCCTTGAGGGCTTTAATCTGCACCTCGTGAGAGATTGTTGACTGGTTGACACACAACGGGCGTACCCAAAAAGTCTCATAGTGTGTGTTTAAAATCAATTTATAGAATCACTGTCAATAAATATATATTTTTTATAACCAAAAGACAATATATTTTCTTTAAAAATAATTTACAAATTATTGTACAATTTTGTTTTTTTTAGTGTTACAAGGGGGGGGGAGTGTATCTAAATGTATGATAGTATAGGGGAGAAAAAAACAACAAAGGCGAACTTTGTATTTATGCTAATAAATCGAAGTTTGCACTGCCCTCACTGTTTGAGTGCAAGGGCGACAAAAAATGGTCGAAAAAAGAAAGATGAGTATTTGTATTGGGGTGCTAATAAGGAAGAACCGTTATTGACCATGCTAATGCTTGAGTGGATAGCTTTAAAGGCCTGCCTTGTTCGCTTTGAAACCTCTATCTCCATGCATTCCCCAGAATACTTCCCAATTTGCTAGGTTATTAAGGGCCGACTACCTATCTGATTAACAGCATTTCACCTAAAAAAACAAAGCCGCGTTAGAACTAAAATTTGTCCTAATCACGGCTTTGTACCCAGAGCCGGAGTCGAACCGGCACGGTTTCCCATCGGTGTTTGAGACCGACGCGTCTACCAATTCCGCCATCTGGGCATTTGGTTAACGGGCTGCAAACATATTCAATCTATTTCGAATTCGCAATAGATATTTTTCACGATACCATATATCTTTGATTTTCAACAAGCTATTTTCACGACCTTGATTATTTTGTGAATCAAAAACAGCTGTGTACACAGCTAGTTCTTTGGAAATAGTTTTTTCCAAATCATGAATTTGAGTCCTAATTGATTCTAGGATAGCAGCATCAGGATTTAGCTCTAATTCCATTAAAGCCTCATTAACATCCATCATTTCCATCAAGAAATCCTGCGGCAATTGATACTTGTCTCCCTCAATTATCAACTGATATAAGTTTAAAATATACTCTACCCGTTTTTGTGAATCAGAAAGTACTTGATACGCTTTATTGATTTGTGTTGATAGCTCCAATACGCTTTGCTGTTTATCTTCTGATTCATTGACATAAAAGTCAGGATGATAGCGTTTACTCAATTCATAAAATTTTTTCTTAAGCAAATTAGCATCTATGTTAAAAGCTATTGGAAGCTCATACAATTCGAAATAGTTCAATGATTTTTCAGGCATCTAGTTCAGAACATGCTTCATGATATCATTTCCAAATACAAAAACCATCAAAGTGATTAAAATAATAAAACCAACTAATTGAGCTCGCTCCATAAATTTATCACTCAAGGGCTTCCCCTTTATCATCTCAATCACTAAAAAAACTGCATGTCCACCATCTAATGCTGGGATCGGCAATAAATTCATCAAAGCTAGAGCCATAGATAGCACTCCCACTAAAGTCCAAAATTTGACCCAGTTTACTTTATTCCCAAACATAGTTGCAATCCCGATAGGGCCCGTAACAGCTTTATTTGCTTTTAGCTGACCTGATAAAATTTTCCCTATCCCTTTGGCATTATCCGAGAACTGAGCCCATGCTTTGGATGCTCCAACTGGTAAAGATTTCACGAGTCCATATTGTATTTTTTCAGAAGGAAGAGCTTGACTTAATTCAATGCCAATAGTTCCATTAGCTGTTACAGCTATATTTAATTTGAGTGTATCTGTATGACGCAATACTGTTATGGCAGCTGTCTTATTTTTACTTGCTTGAAGTTCATCAACAAATTCATCAAAAAATTTAGTGGATATATTATTTACACTGACAATATGATCACCTGCTTTAATTCCTGCTTTCTCGGCATTCCCGCCTTTAATCACCCCTACAACATTAAAGATAGAACGAGGCTTCACGAATTCATCGATACCTGCATCTGATACTTTCTCTAGAATATCCGCTGGGATTTTTACGTGCTTAGTTTCTCCACGACGAACCAGTGTTAATTCAGCATTATCCAATAACACTTTGGAACTTTTAAGATCATCGAAACGTTTTAACAAGTTGCCATTTACTGCCAGGATCCGATCTCCTGCTTCTAAGCCGATCTCTTTTCCAATTTTACCAGGTGCAATCCCATCTACTAGTTTATCATTGGGCATATACGTCTCACCATTCTTGAAGGTGAGCATCCAAAATATGAAGATCCCTAAAATAATATTCACAGTTACGCCACCAAGCATGACAATAAGTCGCTGCCAAGCAGGTTTAGAACGAAATTCCCAAGGTTGTGGCGGGCCTGCTAATTGTTCAGTATCCATCGATTCATCAATCATTCCTGCAATTTTAACATAACCACCTAAAGGCAACCAACCAATTCCATACTCACATCCTTTGTAATTGAAATGTATAAGTTTAAAACCCCACGCATCAAAAAAGAGATAAAACTTTTCAACTTTTATTCCGAATGCTCGAGCTGCTAAAAAATGCCCTAGTTCATGCAAAATGATCAAAATTGATAAACCAAGTAGCAGTTGTCCTGCCATAACTAATCCATCCATACTATGTTTATTCTAAAGTTTAGTTTGTTATTTTTTATTTAAAGTCTACTTACCAGTTCCTGTGCATACACACGTGTTTCCTGATCTGTTTGTAAATAATCTTCTAAAGAAGGTTCTTTTACAAAGGCTATCTTGCTCATACATTCTTCAATCACATCACTCATCTGCAAAAAACCTAATTGATTGTTCAAAAACTCTGCCACAGCAATTTCGTTGGCAGCATTAATCACACAAGGCATATTACCACCCGATTGCAAAGCTTCAAAAGCCAATGCTAAATTTCTAAACGTAGTAGTATCTGCCTGCTCAAACGTAAGACTTGGGTAATCCATAAAGCTAAATCTCGAAAAGCTATTTGCCATCCGATTCGGATATCCCAAAGCATACTGAATAGGCAATTTCATATCTGGCAGACCTAGCTGTGCTTTAATCGATCCATCCTGAAACTGAACAAGTGAATGTACAATAGATTGCGGATGCACGATCACATCAATCTGAGCAACATCTAGATTGAACAGCCATCTTGCTTCAATAACCTCTAAACCTTTATTCATCAACGTAGCAGAGTCGACCGTGATCTTGGCGCCCATCACCCAATTAGGATGTCTTAAAGCTTGCGCTTTAGTTACAGATGATAAAAAAAGTGTGTCTTTCCCACGAAAAGGGCCACCGGAAGCTGTTAGATAGATTTTTTCAACAGGATTATTTTCTTCACCAATTAAGCACTGAAAAATAGCCGAATGCTCAGAATCGACTGGCAGTATTCTGGCTTGATGCTTCCTAGCTAGATTAGTAATTAGCTCGCCAGCGACCACGAGCGTTTCTTTATTTGCTAAAGCAATATCTTTTCCTGCTTTAATAGCTGCTATCGTAGGTTGTAATCCTGCAAAGCCAACAATGGCAGTCAATACAATATCAATATCAGGTGCGGTAACTACATCGTTCAGGTTATTTGCTCCACAAAGCACATCGGTACAAGTATTATTTAAAGCTTCTTTTACTTGTTCATATTTGCTTTCATCACGAATCACTACCCACCTTGGCTTAAACTCTAAAGCTTGCTCAATTAATAGTTGAGCGTTTGAATAAGCCGTTAGTACTGAAACTTTAAACTGACAGGCATGTTCGCGAATTACTTCTAGTGCTTGTGTACCAATACTTCCTGTAGAGCCTAATATGGCCACATAACGGATGCCATTTTGTTTTTTATACATTGGTTTGCATGTTCTATTTGTTTTAGAGTAAATTGAATCCACTAATCCGCAACAAAAATTTCACGGGAGCTAATTGCTTTTTCAATTAAATAATGCAAAGGTAGCACATTATATGCTTTGTATTAATTATTCCTAAGCTGTCTTCAAATACTACAAGATATAGGACTTCAATTCTTTTGCTATTTTTCTGTCATTGGATAGACGGGGTACTTTATTTTGTCCACCAAGTTTACCTTGCGATCGCATATAATCAATAAATGAATTGGGTTTTAAACTTCTTATTAACAAGGGCCTCAAGACTTTTCCTTCAATCAAATCCAGGTAATACACATTCTTTCTTTGAAGTTCGGCATCGACCTTATTTGCAAAAGCAGTTAAATCTTCAGGACCCTTCACAAATTCTACGAACCATTCGTGATATGGTAAACCACCTTCTGGCGGGTTCACCTGCGGAGCAACTGTAAATTCAGTAATCTTCACACCTTCTTCATTCGCAACAGCCAATAAGGCATGCTCCACTTCTTCCCCGATCACATGCTCTCCAAAAGCAGATATATAGTGCTTAATTCGCCCTGTAACGAGAAGTCGATAAGGATTTTTTGAGACGAACTTGATCGTATCTCCAATACTATATCCCCAGAGGCCGGCATTTGTATTGAGAATAAGTGCATAGTTTTTATCTAACTCAACCTCTGCCAGTGATAATCGAGATGGATTTTCATCGAAGTATTCCTCGGTGGGAATAAATTCATAAAATATTCCGGAATCAACTAGTAATAATAATCCCTTTTCTTTCTGGGAATCTTGAAAAGCAATAAAACCCTCTGAAGCAGGGTAAGTCTCTATAGTATCGATTTTTTTACCAATAGATTCTTCTAGACGCGTGCGGTATGGCTCAAAATTAACCCCACCATAAACTAATAGATGAAAATTTTTAAAAATGTCTTTTATTTTCTTACCTCCTGATCGTATTGAAAGACGATCAAAATACATTTGAATCCAAGGTGGAATCCCCGAAATAAGACGCATATCTTCATGCAGCGTTTCATCAACAATCGCATCTACTTTCTGCTCCCAATCTTCCATACAATTGGTTTGATGGGACGGCATCCTATTTTTTTGTAGATAGCCCGGCACGTGATGTGCGACAATACCAGATAATCGACCAATATGAACACCTTTTTTTTCTTCTAAAGTGGGGCTTCCCTGCAAAAAAATCATTTTACCATCTAGAAAATCAGCTTTGCCTGTTTCGTGGATGTAACATAACAATGCATTTCGGGCTGCTTTGATATGCTCTGGCATCGACTCTTTTGATATAGGAATGTATTTTATCCCTGAGGTAGTGCCTGATGTTTTGGCAAAATACATGGGCTTGGCTGGCCAAAGTATGTTTTCTTCTCCACGCACCATACGATCAATATATGGACGAAGGTCTTCATAATCTCGGATGGGGACTTGTTTCTTAAAATCCTGATAAGATCTAATGCTAGTAAATGAATGATTGATGCCAAAAGCAGTATACTTAGCCTGATTCACCAATTTTTTAAGTACCCGGTCCTGCCTTGCTACAGCATTACTCTTCCAATTATTCATTTGCCATACCACAAAGGCAGCAAATGATTTACTCAATGCTGCTTTTAGACTCATCTGTTTTATCTATATCATCTATCAAAACTTCGTCCTCGTCATCAGCATAGCTATTAACCATTTGACGGTAAGCGACAATCATCATTAAGCTAGACAAGGGAACCGTAAACAGCAATCCTATAAAAAGGGCCATTGCTCCCAGCATATTAACCCCTAAAATCACTGTAAATAAAAGAAGTAAAAATCTGAAATGCCCTTTCGTGATCATCCAGCTTTGTCGGATTGCTTCTAGTACTCCTGAATCTTGATCAACAATGAAACAAACAACAAAAGACATTCTAATTGAAACATAGATAACAGGCACTAAAATGCATATCAATAATGGGATATTTTTCCAGCTTATTAAGTCAGTCGTATTAATTTGTGGTGAATTAAAAAAGTAGATAGCAGCAACAGAGGCAAGAATGAAAATAACAAAAAGGCTTGTAAGAAGTTTTACGACCATAAAGTTTAATGCCTTCACTACACTGGGTATAAAGTCAGGAAATTCAGGGTCTCCATCTTCATCGATGAGCTTAAAAAAAACTTGATAAATAGCCACCGTAAAAAATGCATCTACTAAACCCACAATTACATTTTGAATTAATGCCATATTACCTTTTTGGCCAAAAACTCCTGTCAGTAAAAATGTTCCTAGAATTACAATAAACTGGATAGCCGTGAAACCCATAATTATCCAAATATTTTTTTTCGCTAAGGCCCATGCATCGGCGATAATTTCTCCTAAAAAGAAGTGTTTATCCATATTTTTTTTATTTTAAAATGATATATCTCCAAAAGTCTTGTATAAAACCTAGACCATAAGCCACTAGTTGTACAAATGCTGCAGCTATGCTCAAAAATGCAACCTTGGCAGATTTATTTTTACTCCACGAATGAAAAAATATAAGCAGTATATAAATAGCTAAAAAGGAGTTGCAAAACTCGGCAAAAAAGTGATCAATACTATTTAAAATCAGTGTTGCCAGCAGAAAAAAAACAAAAAAAACAGGAAAAAGATGTACGAGCTTAAGTTCAGTAGGGAATTGCTTATAAATTTTAATACGGGTTCTACCAAAAGAGTGTATTTGTTGATAAAACTGTTTGAAATTTACACGTCGTTTATGGTACAAAAATGCATCAGATATCAAGCCTACCTTAAAGCCCATTGCACGTGCACGAAGACTAAATTCAATATCCTCTCCCATGTTTGTGGATATAAATCCTCCTGTTTTTTCCCAAACCTCACGTGAGAATCCCATATTAAAACTACGGGGATGAAAAGATCCAATATGTTTTTTGTTTCCTCTAATTCCTCCCGTTGTTAGCGGCGAGGTCATAGAGTAGCTAATGGCTTTTTGTAGAGGTGTAAAGGATTCATGCGCTGCATCAGGCCCACCGTACACATCTAACTTATGTTTTAGTAAGTAGCTATGTACTATCTCTAAATAATTTCTAGGGATCAAGCAATCGGAATCGAAGATGATAAAATAATCCCCCTTGGCTCTTTTAAATCCATCATTTCTAGCAAAACCCTGACCTTCATTTTTCTTTACATGATAATGTACAGCCAACTGCTCCTGATAGCTTTCAACAATACTTTTTGCATCATCCGTAGAACCATCTTCGATCACCAATACTTCAAAATGGGTGTATGTCTGCTGAGTTAATGTATACAGCAATTGATCTATTTCTTCTGGCCGATTATATAGTGGAATGATAATGGAGAAAAGCATCATATCACTCCGACGATTTTCTCTAGAAGAACTAAAATTCGTCAGACTAGATTGTTTTTTCAATTTGATAAGAATTACGCTCGGGAGCATTGCGCGATATGAGCTCGGCTACAAAACCCGTTAAAAATAATTGGAAGCCTACAACCACTGCCACTAACGCAATGTAAAAAAGAGGCTGATCAGTTGCATTCCGATATTTAACTCCTTCAGCAATAGCGATCAGCTTATCGACCATAATCCAAATGGACATGATAAAACCAGTCATGAAGCTTAGTACACCGAAAGTGCCAAAAAAATGCATCGGGCGCTTACTGAACTTACCGACAAAAAAAATGGAAAGCAGGTCTAAAAAACCATTCACGAAGCGACTAAAACCAAATTTAGTTACCCCGTACTTACGTGGATAATGTGCAACTACCTGCTCGTCAATACGCGTAAACCCAGCCCACTTGGCTATGACAGGTATATATCGATGCATCTCGCCATATACTTCGACACTTTTGATAAGCTCTTTTCGATATGCTTTTAACCCACAGTTAAAGTCGTGCAAGTTGTGAATGCCAGACATCCACCTGGTCACCTGATTAAATAGCTTAGTGGGTATGGTTTTCGTCAGCGGATCATGCCGTTTTTGTTTCCATCCTGAAACTAAATCGTAGCTATCTTGAGTAATTCGGCGATATAATTCCGGTATTTCGTCCGGACTATCTTGAAGATCAGCATCCATCGTTATGATCACTTCACCCACAGCAGCTTCAAAACCTATATTTAAAGCCGCTGACTTCCCATAGTTACGGCGAAATTTGATACCAACAATATTTGAGTTCTTTGCTTTCAAAGCTTCAATGACCATCCATGAAGCATCCATGCTACCATCATCCACCAAAATGAGTTCATAGCTAAATTGATGCTCATTCATCACCCGCTCAATCCATGCCGTTAATTCTGGCAAAGATTCAGCCTCATTATATAGAGGTACAACTACTGATATATCCATCGAGGTTTTTAAAACGTAAATTCTTCAAAAAGAAAAACGCACGAATTTGATCAATAAGACTGACAAAATCGTGCGTAAATTTATTTTAATTCAATGACTCATCTTGAGTAGGCAAACCGGTAATGGGCCTTTCTTTTTTGAAGATAGCCGCAAGTATCAAAGCACCGATAAAATACATAATTGCCATCATACATACACTCTTACACACATCTGCTAAACTGGGGTTTAATCGTTTTTCGAGACTCGCATCCAATTCATCCACTTTATCCTGGCTTATTACCCCCCATTGTTTCGTCATTTCAGTCGATTTGGCAACTACTAATTCTTTCATCTTGACAGGATACGAATGATCGATAAACTTTCCAAAGATGAGCGTAAAGAGAAATAAAACCATTGCAGATTTAAATAGGAGGATAAATATCCCTGTCAAAGCTTCTCTAAACGACCAGTATCCACCCATCTTCTTTCGCATATCCAAACAAAAATAAATGACAAGTGCTAAGCCAAATAAAGTTTGAATAGTCTTGAACACAAATGAAGCCATCAGATTGGGCATGAGATAGAATACCAGTAAAAAGATGGCTGTATCAATCGCTCCCAAAACAAGGCCATTAAGCGTTGCCATTTGTTTGAGATCTACTCGTTTTGAAATTGGTTCCATATTTATTGTTGAATTTGGTGAATCTTCATTTATAGGCTACCAACAAAGCATATACTGCCGCATCAAAGCTAGCATTTGCACTATGCTTAATATAGTTCTCAAACTCCTGTTGATCGGGTTGTTGATCTCTAAAGAAACCAACTATTGGATAAAATAATTCTTTTAATTCGGAAGTTTGAGGAAGCGTCTTCGCTACTTTCGCTAATTCTTCCAATGAGCTGTCTACCAGTATTTGATTTGCAATTACATCTTCATAAATGCGATGCTCATCCTGAAACTCATCTTCGTCAACTAATAAAAATTCTTTTAAGAAATCTTCTAACTCTGGTTCAATGTCCTCGTCGTCACACTCCTTTAAGTACAGCAATACATTAAGAAGTTCAGTACCACGCTCAATCGTTTCTTCCTCGATAGCTTCCCATTCCATGGATTCAAGGTAGTCTTCCTCTAATTTTTGGACATCCTCTGTAAAGAAATTAATCAACAGCAAATCAAAAAAGACTTCTCTTAAATTTTCAAAAGCTGGTTCAGCATCAAATACCTCATCCATGCTTGCTACCTTGTCGAGATATGGTTTTTCAGCATCAAATACGAGCGCAAGTTTATCAACAAATGCAGATGTATGATGGTTATTAATTTTTCCGAAAGCCGATAAGGCGGCTTCCATTGCTTCTTTTATTCGAGCATTCATATGATATATTTATTCGTATTAAGTACTAAATCAGAACAGCACTACTTTTAATTTTTTACAGAAACCAATAACAAGTTTCATATCTGAATAAGTCAAGCTTGCGATATTATACTGCCTCTCTTTTAAAATTCAGCATACTGCTTGTTATTACAAACCCAATTTACTTTTCCTTTTATTTTCTGATCAATTAGGGGTGAATTGGCGGATTTTGAACAATTCGTGTATGCATCAAAAGTCCACTCCTCTTCTATATCAAATAAAACGAGGTTTGCTACTTGTCCAACTTCTATTTTATTACGCGCTAGACCTACTATTTTACGTGGGTTGATAGCCATTTTTTCGACCACCTGCTCAGGCGATAGCCCCGCAAGCAAAGCCATGCCTAATGCCGTTTGCAAGCCGATTGACCCATAAGAGGCGATTTCAAATTCTACTCTTTTTGATTCCGTTTCGTGAGGAGTATGTTGTGAAACAAGTGCATCAATGGTTCCATCATGTAAGCCCTCAAGTAATGCATGCTGATCTTCTTTTGTACGTAAAGGGGGTTTTACTTTATAATATGTATCAAATTCAACCAGGTCATTTTCGGAGAAGATCAAATGATGAACTGCCACATCACAGGTTACTTGCAATCCTTGTTTTTTTGCTTGACGAATTAAATCGACGCTTTTTTTAGTACTGATCGTACTAAAGTGTATCCTCGCTTCATTATACTCTGCTAAATACAAATCCCGTGAAATCATCAATTCTTCTGCTAAAGAAGGATTACCTTTCATCCCTAAAAAAGTGCTCATTACCCCCTCGTTCATCTTTCCTTTTCCGGCGATATTGATATCCTCTGCATAGGAGAAAACTAAACCATCAAACCCTTTTGAGTACAAAAGAGCTCGACTCATTAATCCAGCATCCGATACGGATCTATTGCCATCTGTGAATGCAATTGCTCCTGTTTGATGCATATCGAACAGTTCTGCTAAATCCTTCCCCTCTCGATGATGGCTAATACACCCCAATGGATAGACATCAACCAGTTTATCTTTTGTTTTCGAACAAATGTATGCTACTTCTGACTTGGTATGAATAGGCGGCTCCGTATTAGGCATCAGGGCAAGTCCAGTAAAACCACCTGCCACCGCAGCCATGCATCCTGTCACTAAATCTTCTTTCGTCTCTAAACCAGGCTCACCAAAATTGACATTTAGATCAAAAAAGCCGGGCGATAAAAATTTCCCATAACCATCAATCACCTGCGTATGTTTGTCTGCCGAAATCACTTGCTCGATTTGTAAAATCTGGCCATCGGCTATTAAAACATCAGCAGTTTGTTTATGATAATTACTTTGTGGACTTAAAATTGAAACCGATTTGAGGAGCACTTTATTCATTAACTAACCGATGATTTAGACTTCGAAGTTATTTTATAGAAACGAATGAGTATGATTTCTACGGCCAAAAATAGCATCGCCAAAACCAAGCAAAGCTTCCACAGCTGTAATCCTTGATTAGTTGCTTTTATTTCATTTTGAATAGAGCCTGGTGACGCATTAAACAAATTGATTTTTTGCCCTTCAAACTTCCCTTCCAATGTCGAATCATCTGCATAAGTCAAATCGGATTCACTTCGATTGTAATTAAATGCCAATACAGCAATCAAGCTATCTACTTTCATCAATTGATAATTTCCAGCATCCTTAATTTGATCAGCTACAAATAAACGACTCGTGTTATCAGACTGGCGTACATCTGGAATGGCTTCAAATGTGCCTTTACGCAACAAAAGTGTTTGATTTTGTTTAATGCTGAGTTTTGGAATTTCTAAAGATTGATCTTGTCCAAGCGTATAAAATAAGCGCTGATCCTGCATGCTGGATAAAGCCATTTGATACATAATTGGTACAAAAACGGAGTGACGAGCAAAATTCCCAGCATCATCTTTCAAAGGAACTGCAGAAATGAATACACGTCCTTTAACTAACCTATACTCATCAAAAAAATCTTTATTACCCGGAAGTGCCAATAAACTTTGTTTGGTCGTTTTGCTTTGTATGTTAAATTGAACATATTTTTTTGCAAGAGGTAAATCTAGTTTCTGCGGAATATGCTCGAACACTTCTTTAAAAAGTGGATGTTGCAAATTAATCGCTGCCACTTTTGTTTCCTCAGTGATAATCTGTCCTGCTAGATCAGCACCTAGATTTTGGAGCAGTTTGTTCAATGAGTTTAAATTTCCATCCAACGATGGGAAAAGCAACAAAGTCCCTCCTTGTTGTACATATCTCTTTAATTGATCATTTAATCCATCCGAGATATCTGATACTTCGTTTAAAATAATCATGGGATATGCTCCTAGTCGAGCATAATTAACATTTCCCGAATTAGTGTTTTCTAGTACAAAAAAGCGATCTGATTTGTAAACAGCATTGATATATTGATTTTCATCCTTACCGTTGATTGCTAAAAGAGGTAGTTGATCTTGCACTTTAAAACTAAAGTAGAGTTGATCATCGAACGTAATGAAATAATCAACAATGCTAATCTGTCCTTGTTGCCAGCCAGCTGCTAATCCTCCAAAGGATAGTGTATCTACTTTTGAGTCATGTGCCTCAATACTTAAATTCCCCAACGCCTTCTGTTGTTCGTTAATTTTCAGTTTGATTGATACGTTTTGTACTTTCTGATCTGAATTATTCCGAAGTTTTACAAATAGTTTCTCTACATGCCCTGGCTTATGAATTGGAGAGCTAAACCAAACAGAGTCAATCGATACATTAGGCATTGAGCTAGCTTTCAAACGAACCAAGCGTATATCAATCGATTTATCTTCTTGAATTTGATCTCTTCCGAGTATATTTTTTTGAAAATCAGAAATCAGATAGATTGTCTTTCTTGAATTTGGTTCGGATGAAAAGACATCTCGCTGTCTGTCGACAATTTGTTTTAAGTTTTTTGTATTGCTACTAATTTTTACTTCATCAACCGCGCGCTCAAAAGCATCTTTACTCAAAAGACGTTGATATTTCCCCTCAAAATCATTTGTCAGTATCTGGAATTTATCAGCAGAGCTATATGCTGATGCGATTTCTTTCGCTCTACGTTTGGCTTCATCAAGCAATGTGCCTTCTTTATTGACAGTTCCCATACTATACGAATTGTCGATGTAAATGCTTATCACATGATTCTGAAATACGGCGCTTGGTTGATTTTTAGCTGGAATAAATGGCTTGGCAAACGCCAGAACCAAAAAAATGATCGCTAAAACACGTGCAGCTAAAATCAATCGCTCTTTCAATCGCTGGCTAGACGAAGTTTGCTGTTGAAGTGCTTTTAAGAATTGAACATTGCTGAAATATACCTTCTTAAATTTGCGAAGATTAAATAAGTGAATAATAATCGGTATAGCGACAGCTAAAAGGGCAAACAGAAATCCAGGGAAGATGAAGTTCATGGGCCCAAAAATAGGTTTTTTTTGACTTTATTTTTTGCTGATTTCTCCACCTATTCTGAATTGCTAGTCTCTTTTATCTTCATTCAGATTTTGGTATAAGTCAAAAAGCTATAGGCAAACTCGTGTTTCTCATCGACTGGATGATCTTCTCTTTCTATTTCCTGCCAAATAGCGGAATCTATTTCGGGGAAAAAAGTATCTGCTTCAAAACGATGATGTACTCTTGTTAAGAAAATAGTATCACAAAGTGCTATCGCTTGACGATAGATTTCGGCTCCTCCTATAATGGATACAACATCATCGTTTTTACATATGTCGATCGCTTCTTGTAAGGAATGAACAACCTCGCATCCTTGAATCTTTAAACCAGTCTGATGTGTAACAACAATATTCCTACGATTAGGCAAGGGCTTGCCAATAGAATCAAAGGTTTTCCGCCCCATAATCACTGCATGACCAGTACTCAACTCTTTGAAGTGCTTTAAATCGCCTGGCAAATGCCATAGTAACTGGTTATCCTTTCCGATACCATTATTTTCATCCGCAGCTACAAGAATGTTCAGCATCTTTTTTGGGTTGATTTATGAAATGAGAATTTCAGACAGCTACAGGCGCCTTAATATGTGGATGAGGATCGTAGTTTTCTAGTATACAATCCTCAAATTTGAAATCAAAAATATTTTTTATGGCTGGATTGAGCTTCATTTGTGGCAAGGGCTTAGGCTCACGACCCAACTGCAAATGTGCTTGCTGAATATGATTGTTGTACAAATGAGCATCGCCCAATGTATGAACAAAATCACCAGGCTGTAAGTTACAAACCTGCGCTACCATCAACGTAAGCAAAGCATACGAGGCGATATTAAAAGGTACTCCCAAAAAAATATCCGCGCTGCGCTGATACAATTGACAACTTAATTTGCCATCGGCCACATAAAACTGAAAAAAACAATGACATGGTGGAAGTGCCATCTTTTCTACTTCTCCTACATTCCAAGCAGATACAATGATACGCCTGGAATCTGGATTGCTTTTAATTTGATCGATTACCTGACTGATCTGATCAATATACCGACCATCGGCTGTTGGCCACGAACGCCACTGATATCCATATATCGGCCCTAAATTACCCGCTTCGTCAGCCCATTCATCCCAAATAGTGACACCATTTTCTCTCAGATATTTCGTATTCGTATCTCCTTTCAGAAACCAAATCAATTCGTGGATAATTGATCGAAGATGCACCTTCTTCGTAGTAACCAATGGAAAACCTGCTTGCAAATCGAACCGCATTTGATGCCCAAAAATACTAATCGTGCCAGTGCCTGTACGATCATGTTTTTGCGTGCCGTTTGCTAGCACTTGTTGCATTAAGTCTAGATATTGCTTCATCAGAAAAATTTTAGATGTGCGAATATAGGCATCCTATATGGCCTAGCCAGGAAATATTTTGACAATAAAAATCAGGTATACCACAGATTCGAAGAGGCAACAAAAAATCGACGTTGCTATTTTAGATCGCCTCTATCATTCACAGATGTGGAGATGAGATACCTACAACAATTATCTGATGATAGCTACATATCCACGCAAAACAGGACTACCATCCCTTAAATCAATAATGTAGGAATATGAGCCAACAGGTAGTGGCTGGCCTCGATATGTTCCATCCCACCCCCCTTCTTCAGGATATCCAGTAGATCTAAAAACCATTTGCCCCCATCGACTGTAAACTGTTACAATACACGACCTATACAAATCAAGGTTATGAATTTCCCAGGTATCATGCTGTCCATCTCCATTAGGAGTAAAAACATTGGGAATGAGAATTTTTGGCGTAACGATATTGATCTTATCCGAATTCACATGATATCCATCAGCCTTTCCAGTTAGCCACAATGTTTTAATATCAGAGTTTCTATCAATAAGTGTATGAACAAGCACACTAGTACAATTGGTATTTGCAGGTATCGTAACATCAAATGAGAACTCTTTATAGTTAATATTCTTTTTAGCTGCTTCAGATGGTAAAACTGTCCTTCTCTTACGCAACTTAATATGGATTGGCTTTACAGAAGTGACGCAATTTGGCAAACATATCTTCAATAGATCTGTTTCACTGCCTCTCACTTCTTTAAACTCAAAATCTAATGTGATTTCTCTGTTAGCCCAGTGGTCGCCTGTTTTGTCTAGGATGACGATTGTTGGGTTTGGTTTTTGGATTTCATAGCCAGTGGGTTCAACGCCTTCCAGTATGAGAGTTTTAGTCCCATCGATCACACAATTATTTTTGGCCTTAAATGCATTCATAGTGAAAGAATTCTCACCGCGTGGAATGGTAATACTCGCTTTTAAGTGTTCATAATCCGTACCTCTAAGTGCTTGAGATGCATGATCTTGATGTAGCTCGATTGTAATTTGACGCCCTGCATGAATAGTAGGTGGCAAGCTTGCTGTTAACTTCGCTATGTGTCCACCATCTACTGTTGGCTTGGTGAATGTTAGCGTTATCTTGTTGTTATCCGTATTTCTTGTAATAGTTAATGAGGCTGATTCTTTGATAATATAATCCTTTGCTTGCCCCTTTATCACTAGAACTTTGTCATCCTCCATCGTATTGAAACCATTTGTAGTAATTGTCGTCGATACCGACTTACTACCCTTCGGAATATACATCGTAGATAAAAGACCATCATAATGCGTTCCCTTTTCAGCAGATCCTTCTGTATGAATCGTGATAGAGATACCTCCATCAGGAGCTATCACTGTTCCTAATAGGTTAGCTGAAAGTATGGCTTTATCACCTTGCTGCAATTCTGACTTGTCAAAAGCGAGTTGAATATGATGCTGCGCTAATAATTCTATTTCCGTTGCTTTATTTTCACAATACCCATCCTCCTGAGTGGAAATATAGTATTTGTATTTCCCGGGCTTTAAAGTAGGTATTGAATAAGTACTATTAACACCTTTACCTTCTTGAATCACCCCCTCAGCTTTATCAGCATGTGTGTACCAACGATAAGTCACATTATTTTGTGGCGGGTTTTCTGGTAGCCAATTAAATGAAAGCGCATCTACACTAACCCGTTTCGTATCTACAATTGTTTTCGCTGAAATAGGCATCACGGCAGCTGTCAAACTTTTGGCCTCACCATATATGTATAAGCTGCGATCTTCTGGATCTTCAACTCGAGGAATAATGGTATAAATAACTGTTCCAGATAGCGCATGATTATTATTAGTAAGCTTCTCATGAATGATAGAAGAAGATCCACTTGCTTCAAACCCACTTACCTCTCCTACTCCCTTGCTTGCTGTCCATTCATATGTTGTGCCTGTAAGTGTGGATGACAGTGCTACATTCACTACATCTTCCGAGCAAATAGGACTAATAGGGCCATTGGTAATCGCTGGTTTGAATAAAGGATTTATTGTTAGAGTAGTGGTCGATGCCGACATGATATAGCAGGTCTTCTTACAAGATGAAGAGGTGCCATCTGCAATACTTCCAACCACGATTAATTTTTTCAAAGGATCGCCAATCGTTGGCTTCATCCATTTAGTTGTAATGATGGTTGACGTTGAATTCTCATTTACTGGGATATACAGATTGGATGGTAAGGGTTCGTAATCCGTACCTCTTATCGCATTACCTCCCATATCGGTAATAGTAATAGTTATACCACCTTCAGGGGCTTTATTCGTTCCCGATAAACTAGCTGTCAAAATTGATTTTCTACCAGCATAAACCGCATTTTTACTGAGCGACAAATTAATGGGAGTATTTTCTCTCACTTCTACAGTAATTGTGACAGGATATTTTGATTCACAACCTGATTTCGTGTCCTTCGACCTCACTAGATAAACGCCATTCATACTTGTTGTTACATTCCGCAATGTAATCTTGGTGTCAGCACTCCAAGGCGACCATACATTAGGAGTGCTCTCATGCGCCCATTGATATTCAGTACGGTCCTTTGTTGTTGGAGATATCGAAATAATAAGATCCTCCTTTTCACATACTGGAGAGTTCGATGTTAATTTTGGTGAAGATGGTTTTACAGTAATCGTCAATTGCGCTATTCTAAAGCATTCCTTACAGAAAAAATCAGGTACACCAGCATGTCCTTCACCAGTCCTTGAAGCAATACGGGTATATACACCCGACATTTCCTGCGTCATATTCTTTATTGTAAGGGTTTCACCAGTTTCGATAGGCATCATTCTCTTACTAGTTACACCTTGCTCGGTCACATTAACCTCTGTAAGGCCCCCAATCAATACATTAGGAGTCATTACATATTCATTTGTAGTACCTTCCTTTAGTACTAAGCCTGGACCAAACCATTCATAGGTATACTTACAATACTGATCCGAGTGTGCACCCCCACTAACAATTTTTACATCTTCTCCTTCACATACCACTGGCGCATATGTTTTATATCGCTTTCCCTTACCTGCCAGATCAAACCAATAGTGTTCAGCGAAATCGTCCTGACCATCAAGCTTAATCAGCCCTTCTCTATCGTCTGGATTACCACTACACCCTACAAAAAGCTCTGTCCAATTAGAGACTGATGCACAACCTATAGGTGGTATAGGTCCTCTATATTTCATCAAACCATATAAACCAGATTGCCTTAAAGAATTATCCATCACGATTCTTCCTGGTTGCTTGGGATCCGATACACCTGAAAGAGCTCTTCCCAGCCCAAATGCTTTTAACGAAGGAAGTCCATACCATCTATAGTGTATTCGAGAGTCCTCATTAGGTACACTATTGGGTTTAAATTGAACCCAACTGCCATCTGCCGCATATATTGAGTTTTTAGCAGTAGTTCCCACTTTAATACCTTTAAAGCAATTACTACAGTCTATGTCAACCTTTGCTCTTGGAGGCCTGTTGTATATAGGCCTTGAGTAGGGTGTTGTTGACTCCGCAAATGCAGTGCCACCACCACTTCTGGGTATTTCACCTTCTGCTCCTATAGGTACACTAAAAGCGTCGGGAGCGTCAGGTCCACTAGTAATAGCATCACTAAACGATTTAGTTAATACATCATCGCTTGGCATTACACTCAAGCTCTGTAATAAAGTCTTAAGCTTCAGTACGCTTTCAGCCCCATTCACTACCAGATTCACATAAAATTCTTGTCCTGTCATATACCCACCAAGTTTGATCATATTAAGAAGACTTTGTGTAAAAGACTGGACCATCTTGGGATCTGGCGTACTTTGAGTCAGTGGGCCATGGGGTAACACTAAGATGTGTCCAGCATTTTTACTAGCTTGATTCAATACCAAATCTCTCAATAGTGGAACATCTGGAATTACGGCTTGCACATATGGATCTATAGCTTCTGCTGCCGTCATAATACTCGGACTAATAGACTGTTTGGTATAAGGCGGCGTTGAATTAGGTATTAAATAGTTCCATTTGGAGTTTTTGGGGGTCACCTCCAATGGGCCCAGCTTACCTATACCAATAAGTAAAAGTGGTTCATTTGCACACAAACATCCAGAACTTACATTAGCGTCAATAATCATATCATACTCTGACGGATCCTGATGTCTTGAAATAAGATTATCGAACCTGTTATGCGGATATACTAGGGTGCCATCATCTTTTAAAAAAAAATGGTTAAAATATGTGTCTTTACTCACATCAGCAGCAAGAGAGTCAGTAACTGCATGTCTACCATCAAGGCTGCCTTTAACTTCAAACCTCAAAATAAATGAATACCCCAAGCATGTAAAAGAGTGGCACAAACACAAAAAAAAGCCTGCCAACACTTTTTTAAATAATGCAAAAGATGAGCTCTTAAATTTTTCTTTGACTCTTTTCATTATTGACTAGTGTTAACACAGAATCAATTAAATAGTATATAGTACATTTTTCATGCAGATGATTTATTTCTTCAATAATCGAAGAATAATCATGATGCTCATTCTTAAAAATGGACAAGCATGAATAATCAATGACTCAGATTTTATCATTAATAGTGTGAAATATACACCTTTATTTTTTTATTTCAAATAACATTATAATATACCTATAATAGAATCTTCACGCTTTTAGACTTTAAAACTGACGTCTTCGTGCTTTATGCATTTCCCAACAAGACTTATGCATCATCGTCTTAGTTAACCTAAAATGCGATCAAAACCATCCTCTAATTACTATAAAAGTGGTCAAATAATTATTCTTACTACCTCTATCATTTAAAATCACACGCTATCTTTTAGAATTCATACCTACTTTAAACATTACATATAAATTAATTTTAAATATGTAT
>CALLKE010000157.1 GCA_938008555.1 uncultured Pedobacter sp. | reverse complement strand
GACTTAGCTTTATTCTTGATAAAAGGATTGATTACTTTTTACGTCTATAAATGGTTCCAATGCGGAACTTCAGGAGTATTCAGACATCCACTTCAAGGAATTTCCTTCTGGCATGCCTTATTAGGGGGTATTATCGGAATGTTCACATTATTCATCACCGGAAGCTTGGTGAATGAAAGATTTACCGATGGAGCTATAAACGTTCTATTCAAATATGGAGTTGAAGCTATCGTATTAAATGTAGTTTACGGAATGACAGCAAATATGATCTCAGATGCTGCAACAAATGCTTTGCGCAATTATGGATAAGAAAAGTCTAATTTTAGATACAAACACAATATATGGCCTCAAAATTAAAATATAAACATCTAAGAAAAAACGAAGGAGTAGAACCTGACATAGAAAAATATCAAAGAACTAACCAGGCCTACCAAGACACCTTCGGAACTGAAAAGTTCATGCAATCTCCTTACACGCTAGATGTAGATGAAACAAAAGTAACTGCGAGGAGAGCTGCATATCCTGATATGCGCACTATGGCCTATTTCTCTGGTTCAAATTACAATAATAAGTATAAACAGATGGCATTGCAAAACTTGGTAAGTGCTAGATTAAAGGAAAGAAGCAGGCCAGCATTACAACCAGGACAAATAATAGACCCAGAGATGAACGACATATCTGACTTTACAGTACAACAAGATGATACTCATATTTTCTTGTATCTTGGAGCGTTTGTAATAGGAATCGTTATTTTCACTAGTTTGTTGTAAATAAATAAAAAACATTCAAAATAATTCCTTTTTATTCGCTTGGTTCTGGTGGAGGTTCTTCTACAACAGGCAAATAAGGTATCAGAGAAGGTCCATAAAGCATAGCAGTAAGGCTATTGAGGGCAACATTAACGTCGGTATAAAGTACAGAACTGGAAGCAATAACAGGACGAGAGCCAGGTGTAGCAAAGTAAAGAACATTGATAGAGAGACGGCCAGGAGTAGACATAGTTTTACAAAGTAATGAGGTTTTGGGTAAGTATTTAAACGTTTGTATAACCGAATCCGTTACGGGTCATAGACGTTAGATACCCAGGCAACACATAAACACCTGACAAGGGTTCACCAAATGAGTTATTATTGCCGATGGTATACAAGCGGTTGTCTCCACTCCATTGAATAAGTAGGGTACCTTGTGTAGTGAAACACATAGAAACAGAACCAGTAGCAAATGTAGTGGTAAAACTTATCAAAGAAGCCACCAAATCTTGATCAAATAACTGTATGACTATGTTACCGATAAGAGGCCTGTAAGCAATCAGTATCTGACGGGTATCTGGATGAACAGCAATAGATAAAGGAACAGAACCGACAGGTAAAGACAAAGGTAATACAATAGGGCTTCTTACAAAAACAACGACTGAAGTGTTAGATAATATCGGAAGAATTGCTAAACGACCAACAGGATTATTAGGCAAAACATATAAACACCCACTTTTTTCATGATAATCCATATCAGTGATCAAAGATCCCGCTGTCCACCTAGTCATAAGAGAAACATCTCTTAAAGTGGCAGAGGAACCATTTCCTGTCTGTTTAAAATTGATGATGGTACTTGCAGTACTTGCATAATATATTATACTCCGGAGCATGTCCATAGCTAGACACGTGCTAACAACACCAATATTAATAGAGTTACCAGTCTGATCAAGTGCAACTTTGGGTACACCAGCAGGATTGACACTCTGAAAATACATTTTTAATTGGTTGGTACCGTCATGTCCCATATAAGAAAGAGACCTGATACCGTTTGTGAGATCAGGGACTACGGTAACTGGTGCATAATGCTTAACGTCTGGATCGTCTGTACTCGTAAATACGAGATTGAAAGTATAGGGGAATATATATTCAGGCGGTGGTGAGTATGCAAAATCTACAGTAGAATACCCGGTTGCATAAATATCCGTAGTAATAGGAGAAGCACTTCCTTCAATGAAAAATTGAGTGCTCTCTATGTCAATGTTGTATTTGTAATCCTTGGGTGTATAAATAGGTACCACAGTAGGCGTGACAAATGTAGCATAAGGTGCTAACACTCGGCTAGGTAAAGTTCTAGGGGTTACGTTTTGTACTTGAATCTCATCAGGATTTTGCGTCAAAATCGTATAATAATCAGGGTTCAACCGCCTAAAGTTGAGAGTGGTACCTGTAGTATCTCGATATAGATCAACTCCAGTACCTACATTGGCCACATTAGGGAAACTACTCGGCACGACTGAAGCAGCCGAAGAACCATAGTCTACATTAATTACATTCACTGAATGGAAAAACACTGAAATAGCTTTGGAAATGTTATCGGCTGGGATCACATGACTTAGCTGTGTCAAATTCGTTCCGTTGATTTTCATAAAGGCTGGAGAGGAATTGAGAGTAATGGTCTGAAATATCGGGGAAACTATAATAATGTTTAATTTCCTGCCTATAGCGTTCCTGATGTTAGCTATTGGTCCAAATTGTATTATCAAGGGACCAGTCAATGTAGGACCATTTATGATAATTTCATTAGAACCATCATATTGTATTGTCTGATTTCCTGTGCCGGTGTATATCTGATAAGTTCTAGGAACCTGCTTATTTAAGGGGGCACCAGTACGAGTAGCCTTCAAGTGGAATACAGTGTCAATGTTTTTAGGAACAATAGCATTAGTTGCTAATGCACTAGTCATTTTCTAAAATACTAATTTATTATACTTTTAGAATGCCACAACAATCCAAAATAAGAGCACAAGTAGGTCCAGAGGATGGTCCATTAATCACCTTCGGTTACCGTAATAGCTTATTCGCAAAACAAGGTATTATGAATACCACTGATTATGCTCTCGAAGAGAAAAGAGATGATACTGACCAACCTATTGTGAATACCGGTACTACTCAAACATTTTACCTGGAAAAGGAAGGAACTGAAGTAGGTTTACTTACTTTGTGTGCAAAGGTACCAGCAATAGAGCCTTTGGTAACTGGTGGAAAAACATATGTAAGAGGTTCCGACTTCCTTGGTTTGGCACTGCTCCACCCAACGGAGGCTGTTACATATTCCTACGCCGTTAACCACATTGATAGAACATTCCCTGATAGAATTTACCAAGATTATAAATTTTCAAGGGATGAAGTGAGAGCAATATACGAATCATTATTAGTAGGAAATAAAACCCAAGCCGAAAGAAACACACTGGCGACTGGTGAACAGAAAATTCGAATTCCGTTACCTACTCCGTGGGACGGCCAAGGAAATCAAATCCCTATCTGTGCACTAGCTAATAAACTCAAAATTACTATTCGCTTTGCTGATTGTGCTAACTGGATTGAAACTGATGGAACAAAACCCGCAACTGTGGGCCTCACTGATGTATTTTTAAGATATGAACTTATTCATTTACCTGGTCCAGACAGAGCGGAAGTTGTTTCCTTGACAAACACACCTAATGGTTTAGTTACTTTATTTGATGAAGCTAAGAAATTGGATTTTGATGTACCTGCAAACGGTTTATTCAATACACCAACTGAAGCTGGTTATGGTATTGACCTTTCTGATATTGATGGGCCACTCAAACACGTTTACGTTCTTGTAAGAAATCTCACTGACGTAGACAATGGAGTTGCAAACCCAAAACCTTACGAGTTTGATACTACTCTTTTAGATGCTTTGACCTTCCAAGTAAGATCCAATGATAAGATCTTATTTGAACCTTGTACTGCTGGTGGATTACAACTTGAACATATCAAATCTAGATATGGAGGAAGCATTAGACCAGATGTAAACGGGTTATTTGCTTGGTGGGACTATGAACCAATGTGTAAGGATTTTGCTTCTGGACATTTACAAATGTCATCCTATACAAATCCAAGATTCTTTATCAAATCCAGTATTGCTCATCCTAATTTGAGAATAAGTGTTATCACTTCCCAACATAATTGGACAATCCAAAAGGGAGGCTCTATTCAAAGAATGTGGGACTAAATAAATATTTATTCATTGTCTGTTTTAAAAGACGATAGTAGTTTGCAAAGAATGAGGTCTTCAAGGTTTAATCTGATAACTCCAGATAGAGTTTCATTGGATGTGCCCTTCTCTTTTACTTCAGGAACAGGTGGATTAGCCAATAAATCATGAATGTCACTAATAAAACCTTCGCATAATTCGTAGATTCTTTGAGGCATGTTTTCTTTGTCTTGTCTGATCTTGTCAGCGAAGTCTGCAGTCAGTCCCACTAGGCCTTGTGGTTTTTTTTCAGTAAATGGACAGTTTACGTAAGTTTTGTTGAGGTCGATCTTCTGCATTTGAAATAATGCCTAACCCCAGTCCCGTTTAACTATTTAAGCCAAAATATTACTTGTCCGTTATACATTTACCTCTCTTTTTTTAAGGATACGGATTGGCAGAATGGCAAACCCTATTAAAAATCTTTAGCCGGTTCTTTAGCTGGATATTGAAAATCCCCTTCATAATGGCTAGGGTTCCAAAGGTCATATTTCCCTCTTTCATAATCTTCAGGTGATGACGCATGGTAAAAGCTTTTTATTGGCCAGATATAAATAGGCTTTCCGGTTTCCTTGGTAGCAGTAAATATATTTCCCATAGTTTTTTTTAAAAATAGGATTTAGATATTATTTTTATGCTACGCGCTGTCCTTGAGCCCTATGTGCTTCCACTTTCTGTCTTGCTCTCTCAATCCTTGCGCTCTGATCTTGTAGTGATTGTTTTTCTTTTTGTAGTTTAACAATTATATCAGATACTCCCTTTTGTAATCTTGCATAGCGATTGGATTCGAGTATCTCTTTTTCGGCTTTTCTTTCTTTTTGGTTTTTAATTTGTCCGATGTCTTCTACGGCTCTCTTGAAATCGTAAAAAACCCCTTCCATTATGTTAGTGTATGTTTTTTCGGCCTTTTCCGTATTATCTCCCTCTTCACCGTAACTATTTGCTGCCATTACATTGGCAATGTCTGTATAAGCCTTTACGTTACTATAAAATTGCCTTATTTCTGTGGTGTGTTCATTCAATCCGATTTTTTCTGCGTTAAGCTTCAAAGTCAGAGACCGTTTGATGCCTCCCACTACATTACTAAATTGACCAAACATGCCAATACCAGTCCATTTGGTTTTTCCGGACGTTAAAGCTCTCATATAATATGACGTATCTTGTTTTGCTTTCGCATCCACGTTCTCTATTAACAAGTCGTATACGTCTGCAGCAATACCGTATTTTTCTCTGTTGTCGCGTTTGAGAGCAATTTCATTTTCTACTTCTCCATGGTTAATCAAAAAAACCATAGGATCATTAAGGTTGGCTCTTCTTAAAGCATTTTCTCCTATAGCATCATCGATACCTTTAAATACTTGATTTGTCATTCTTGCGTCCTCATCTGATATATAGCCAGACGTTCCAGTGAGCTGAGACGACAAATAATCGAGTGTTTCTTTCTGTGATTCAATCTTTTGATTGTTGATCAATCTAGATACGTATATACTTTTGATAACGTCTTCATCGACAACCTTTCGTCCTTCTCTCGTTTGTGGTTCTTTAAAAGCTATTGATCTTAACATGGTATTGAGTATCTCTGGGTGTTCTTTAGATAACTTATCCATGACTGCCTGTGATTTTTGTATTTCTGAAGACCCGTTATTGGCAGCAATAACAGTGTTTATATCTCTGAGTACTGATCTTATTTCTTTCAAATCCCTAGTTTTTCCTTTGATCTGTTGATCAAGTGGTTGGTGTCTTTGTTGTTCTTCCATCTGTCTCCCTACCTGATTAATCTCTTCAATGAGCCTTCCCGGGTCTCTCATCATTTCAAACACGTCTTTATATTGTTTTGCGATAGCTGCTTCTTGTACGTTCCTATCGTACGCGGCCTGTTTTACTAGCTGATCGCTAATACCGTAGGTCTCATAGTGTATATTAATTTGTCGTTGTTCTTCTGGTGTGATATTCCCCGTACTAGCCAATTTAGCGAATATTTGCCTGGTTAAATTTATTTGTTGTAATTCTTCTTCCCTAGAATTAAATCTATAAAATTCCTCTCCTTCTCCTTTTAAATCATCGTCGATCTCTTCGTCAGAAAAATCTTCCATGTTGGCTTCCTCGAAGTCTCTTTCACTGTTTTCCATGTGAGCTGAGTCACCGGCCTTTTGGAACCCCAGGGCACTTCTTCTTGAATGTTCCATATTTAGTATGTCTTGTGAATAGTTGGCAAAATGATCTATATGTTGAATAAGATTGATAGCGTCAGCATCATTGTTCTGTGCATGTGGGAGAAGTTTTCCTCTAAGATATACGGCATTCGAACGAAACCCGTCAAGCATTGCATTGTTCATATTATAGAAAATACCAGGTGATGTCCTGAGCGATTGATTGACTGCATTATTGAATGACCTCGCTGCACTGATTGCGGCATCTCGGGTTCCTGGGTGAGCAGAAACAAATGTATGTTTTCTTGTAGCCAGGAGCTTCTGTAAATCTCCAATACTCTTCAACTTGACGGCCTCTGTGGTTTTACTTGCCTGGTCTACGTCTTGAGATATTTTATCTAGTTGTATAGTCTTTGTATCGAGTCTAGCTTGCTGGATCTCTAATGTGTGGTATGTTTGATCCAAGGTTTCTTTGTTTCTTGTTGAACCGGCTTCGGCCATCAGTTCCTGTATTTGGTCCATGGCGGTTTGTATATTTTCTCTTTCAGCTTGTATAACCTGTTTTGATTGTTCCAGCTCGAGACTGTAGAGGGCCGTCAAATCCTTTAGCGCTTTGGCTTCTGTTTCAAATTCCGCTGGCATGTTCTGGGATGGTTCGAGTTGGGCTGCGGCTATTGTAAATCTAGTGCTTTGTTCCAACAAAATATCCCTTTTTCTGATCCATGTTTCCACTAAAGCATTCTGGTCGTTTTGGATCACAGGCAAAGCAATATTTAAAGTTTTCTCGTAAAATTCTCTCTGTTCATTATACCTCTGGGTAGCGATATCGCTATTATTACTTATTTGGGCTTCGAAAGCTTTTACACTTGAAACGTATCTTTCCTCTAATTCGTGTGCGTGTTCCCTAAATTGTTCTCCGACATTTGCCAATTTCTGTATGTCTTCTCTCTGTCTCTTTATTTGTTTCTTGAGAAAGTTAATTTTTTCGGCTGCTTTTAAGAGTGCTATCTGAGTTTCATTTTTTGCTCTCCCGTCATACGAAGGGAACAATTTAGCAGTTGTTATTTCCTCTTGTATGTTGTGTTCTGTAAGTCTTGCGAGCATGTCAAGCATTTGGCGAGCCATTTCAGTGGTTTGTTCAAATTCTTCTCTTCCTATTTTAAGTGTTTTTTCAAGTTGTTCCCTTTTTCTCTGTGACCTTTCAGACTTCCCGTGTATTTCTCTTGACTTTGCTTCTAGTTCTGATATTTTTCTTTGTGCTTCAAGTGCTGATTCAGACATCTTTGATTTAATCAGTTGTAGTTCCGCGGTTGATTGCATTAGTTGAGTATTTAGTTGGTCTCTTTCTTTCATGAGTTGTTCAGATGCTCCCGCAGACAGATTAGCAGACGCTAATCTGGCCAACAGGCCCTGGTTGGCTTCGATTGCTTCATTTCTCTGTTTTAACAGAAGTTCGTTTTGGGACTTAATTGTAGAGAGTTCCTTGGTCCTTTCATCTATTTGCTTTTTTAGGTTGTTCATGTCTTGTTCTCTGGGTGCTTTTTGTAATGCGTCATTTAATTTAGTTATAGTTTCCATGTTCGCGTTGTGTGCGTTTGTGACAGTTTGCAGTGACGTCTTGTAGTATTCAATGTTTTGATTTGCTTCTTTAAGCCTTTCTTCGTATTCGTCGTCATGCATTCCTTTATCAAGGCTTTCAGCGACTACTTGGTTCCTAAGTTTTACGGCTTCGTCGTGCTGTAATTGTAAGGTATTTCTTTCGTTCTTTATTTTTTCAGATTTCAATTCCATTTCCTTTAACTTTTCTTCTAGTGTCTGATTTTTTGTATGTACGTCTCTCAAGCGCATTAGTTCCCTTTCCATTTCTAAAATGGACGTGTTTTTTTGTTCTATTGCTTTGTTCATTTCATCTATTTTGTTTTGGTTTGTTGTTTTGTGTCCTTCAAGTTCTTTAACCTGTTTGATTACATCCATAGAGAGGATCTGATTTAGTTTTAGTTGTAGCTCTTCGTGTGCGAGCTTCGCTGTGTTCACTTCCTGGGTCTTTGCAGCCAACTGCGCGAAAAGTTGTTGCTGTGACGCGCCCATACTATTCATGGCCGCCTGTCTCTGTGTCTCTAGTTCTTGTAATTGTTGTACATACCCCGTATTTTGTTTGTGGTATCTATCTATTTCTCCCTTTAACCTGTTTTCCTCGATTGTTCTTTCATTTTGAAGTTTTTCTTTTTCTCGTATACTTTCTTTTAATTTATTGTTCATATCATTTATTTGTTTTTCGAGATCTTGTAATGCTTCCTTGTTCATTTGATCGGATTCTCTGAATTTATCTATATCCTGCTTTAAGAGTTTTATCGTTTCCTCGTCTTGCTTCGTTTTTTCTCCGAGGGTTGTAGAGAACTTCATTAATTCCTCAAATTGACTAGTCAATTCGGCACTTTCCTTTTTATATTCCTCTATACTTTCGTCTCTTACTCTAATATGTTCTTTTCCTTGTTCATATAATCTGGCTAGTTCTCCCTCGTGTTCTTCGGCTTTTTGTTTGATCAATGCATCAAGTGCTTCTTTGCTAGATTGAGTAGCTTGAAAAAGACCTTCAAGTTCAGTTATCTTTTTTTCCTTTCCGGTGAGTATCTCTCTAGCCATTTCTTCTGTCATTGTTTGAGCTGCCATAGCACTTTCAAGGGCCGTACGTAAAACATATCCTTCTCCACCGGTATTTGCTATTTTTTGTATAGTATTGACATATTCCATGTATTTATCAGATCTTATATTTGTTTCCAAACCATTAATGCCTGACTGTAATAATCCGAGCCTTGTTTCTGTATCAGTGTGTAGTCGTACAAACACTGAAGCATCTACAGTATTAGTGATTTCCTTCAAAATTTCTCCGAGCCCGGACGTATATTTAGGTTCAATGTGTTTCAATTTGTCGTGTAAAACCAAGCCCGCATTTATTTTTTCTAGGTATATCAGTTTATTTTCAATAGAAGGTGTGTGTGCAAAGTTCAACGAGTTCTTGATCATATAAGAATATATATCGGGATTGTCGTGCTTTGCACCGAACAATGTTGCAAGTGTCAATCTGTTGTTCTCAATTTTTGATAAAAAATCTTTTTCTGTTTCTTTAACAAATGCTTCGTATTTGCCGTTTTCAAGAGCTGTCGTCATTTCTTCTGCATTACCTAGGTGCAACTTTGCTGCTGCTTGCAGATGATGAGCGAATAACCCACCTACGTGTTTTCTTAGTCCGGTTCCATGATGTTTCTCTTCCAATTCGAAGAGATGGGATAATTTCGGATATGCTGTGAGATCAAAAATTAATTTTTCTGGTGCGGCATTTACAGTTATAGGGACTGGATCAGGGTTTGTAACCGCTATAGGTGCAATCGATTCGTATGCAGGAGCCACGGGAGCTTTATCTATTTCTTGAACTAGTTCTTCTTCTTCTTCTTCTATTTCTTCGAAACCCAAGTCATCCGCTGTATAAAGAATAGGTGTTTTTACTGGTTCGGTGTATGTGTTATATGTATTGTTGTTTACGATTGGAGGAGGGTGCATTGAATGCAACTTTATAAGCGAGCTTATACCGGTATTTGTTTCGTCTAGTTTTTCGAGTACTTTCCAGAGATGGGAATTGTTAGTCTGTACCGCGTTAAAGACAATACCCGTGTCAAAGATTTCCTTTGACTTCAGCTGTTCAGATAAGCGATCAATGAGACTTTCCATTACTGTTGCGTCTGGTATATTGGCCATATACAAAGAAACATTCTTCAACCCTGACAGCACATCACTTAAAGAATTGACAAACTTGCCCATGTTTTGATTCATGGTTTCGTTCTGTTTTGATTGCTGTTCTGTGTTTTTTTGGAAAAGTGTATTGAGCGTGTTAAATAATTCGGCATTTTTATATGCTATTGAAGGATCAACACCAATTTTAAATCCACCTTCTCCTTCCGAGGGCAATACCACAGTATTGCCTCCTGATAGAAGGGGTGCGGTTAGCTCTGCTTGCTCTGCTGCACCCAACAACAATACGAGTTTATCGTCTGGTGTAAATGAAGCAAACCCGTCCGCGTCATCTACAAGTACATGTAAATTTCCCGCTTTAAGTGACCTATCAAACTTCGAATAATTGGCATTATAAGCCTGTTGATCGAATTTTTTCATGCTCGGATTGTACATAGAAAACGGGGTATAATTCATATCCGGTTCAAAACCAGTTACATTTCCTTCTGCATCATAAACAGGCATTTGTGGTCTCTTTTCCATGTAATCAAAATCATTAAAATTCCTCTGTTCCTTCAAAATATCTCCATCTACCAATATACCGCGCGCAATATATTTATAATATATCCATGCTTGTTCCAAAGAAAGAGGTGTGGTCATTTTAAGTGCAGCAATTTCCTTGGCTACCTTGTCACGGTTCAGTACCGGTAATTTTAACCATTTTCGCACATCAGGTAAATGTAATAAATCCTTATTTCCCCATGGAGTACATTCCCGGTTCATTTTCTCATATTTCCTACTTATTGGATTGTATTTTGTTTCTTCTATTGCAAGTACATTGTATTTTGATCTTCCTTGGAGCCATAGCTGGAAATCAGCTACCATTCCTTCCTGTAAATTTTTCTTGATGATAGAGCTCCTCTTTTTAATTAACAGATCCGACCATGATTGTTTTTCTTCAGCTGTTGTAGCTCTATTCATTTCAGTAATATAATAAGCGATTGCAATTTCATCTTCTTGTCTTTCTGTCAATTGAAGATTTTTTAGCTTTGATTCGATTGTAAGTGCGTCTGGTGGACATTCCCATTTTTTCCAACCAGAAGACATATTTTCTAAATTTATGATAATCAAGATAATTTAGAAAATGTCAGACAGCGCCCATGATACTAACCCACCCGCAAAAACTAGAAAGAGAAAATTAAAAGATACGAGCAGACCTGAAGTTTCTATTGAAATGGCTGAAGGCGTAAACAACAAGGAAACTGAAGACAGACCAAGAGTCGGCAGACAATGCAACCTTGATGATATTCCGTATGACCTGTTGAGCCCTGAAATAAAACAACAAGTAGATGAGATAGTTGATGAAGCTGAAAGGGAAGCACTTAAAAAGAAAAAAGAAGATGATGATAACATCAAAAGGGTTCAAACGATATTTGGAGTGTTTTTGGGTGCCGGACTCGGATTTTTTCTAGCTTATACGGCCAGGAATCATATTAAGCGTTTTTTTGCTGTTGCTGAAAAGGTAGCTGAAATCGTAGAAGAATAAACCAATTTATTAAAAGACTATTTCGTCTAATTCCTCTTGAGTAACAATTTTCTTTTGACTATCTTGTATATGTTCAGATTGCCCAGCTGGGAGTTCTTCAGAAAGTTGATTTTCAGCAGGAGCTTCAGCTGATACTGAAGCCAATAAGTTATCAAAACTTTCCTTTAGTTCTGAAAGTTCAGTTTGTATCTCGTCAAATCTAGACATTATCCTTGCTTCCATATCACTGTTTGATGTCTTTATAGCATCGGATAGTTTTTTTAGAGCAGATATTATCTGTTGTTGTGTAACTGGTTTTTCACCGATTGAAGGTGGTAAAGGAGCTTCAACTTTGGCTGCCTTTTTAGCGGGTTGGCCTTTTGGCTCAACTTTGGCGGGACGTTTCTTACTTTTTGTGGTTGTTTCTTCTTCAACCTCGACGTCCTCGTCACCGGTTATTACCTTCCAGTCTCCAACCATTCCGTTTTTAGGGACTGGTTTATTAGAAAAAAGACCAGTGAAACCAGTACATTTCTTTTCAGTTGATTTGTTCTTGTCGTTTACCCACCAACATGTAAGAAAGTGTTTTCCAAATAGTTTACTTCCTTCCTTTTCACAATATCTAAGAACACCTGTATTGTTACCACATTTTGGACAAACAAATTTGGTTCCTACTTCAAGCGCCATTGTACTCCAGTCGTCAATACTTTTGTAAATAATATTTTTAGTGGTTTGTAGGTATGTATTTAAAAGGAGGCATGCGTCGGCGGTATTGTGCTCAGTGACCGTTTCCGACGCCACCAGTCTATTTTTGGAATTTTCTACGAAGACCGTTGCGGCTACTTTATTACCGTGATGCGTCCCCGTCAGCGCAATATCAAATTTACTTTTACATGCCAACGGTGATATATATTCTACATCTGCTTCTGCTAATCTCGGTAATAAGTTTGACACTAATAACCAACTTAATACTTGCATATTCGTCTTATGTTGTGATTCCATTATTATTTTGTCTATCAACTGAAGTTCCGGTGCCTTTTGAAACATGTCATCGTATATTCTTTGAATTGTTCTGGTCGTTCTCGTCGGATGTCTATAATTCTTACTATTATCATAATTTTTCATATCATAAAGAAATGACCTGCGATAATCAAGTCCCGGTATATTAACGGTAAAGGCAAGACCGCGCCAACTTGGATCGCAACTTATAATCCCGGTTATTCTCTTAGCTTTCGGCATTATTTTTTTGTAATTTTCTAAATAAACATAATTAGAATATATATGGACTCACAATGTGGCGCCAACGAAGAACCGACAAACGAACTTTCACTTCAATCATTAAGACAATTAAGAAAAAAACAGAACGAAAGAAATTCCAAGATATGCGAGGAAGACACACGAAAATGTCCAGACTTGAAAAAAAAAGAAGATTATTGGAAAACATGGAATGGAGGTCGTCACCTAGGAATTGCAACTCTTGTGGGGTGGGCCTTGATGCCGCTATTAAGACCAGTGACGGTAGCGCACTTGTCTGTAAAAGCTGTGGAGTTGTTGACGACATGCCTATATTTGACAATGATGAAATTTCCTTTTGTTGTATCCCTGGCAGTCCCTTGTATAGGCATAGATATTATTTCGGAGAAAGGATCCTTCAAGCAAAAAATAGAGAACCTAGGTTTTCGAACAAGGAGCTTGATTTATTGTCAATTGTTTTCAATTTATATGCAAATAATTCCGAAGTGGTATGGTCTGAAAGATTTTTCACAAAAAAACATATGTCCATGATATGCAAACACCTTATAAATCGATTTCCTGGTAGTTTTTGGACTAGGAGAGTTGAAAGATGGTTTCAATATAGAACTTATCTTTGTGGAGAGACTGGTCTTCAGCTTCCAGAAAATATATCTTTAAGGTTAAGAGAATTATTTGATGCTTATAGTTTTTACTTTCAATATTATGTAAAGTATTCCATAAAGCTAAAAACGAATATTACTCAATTGGATATGGTTATTCTTGTTTTGCTTTATTCATTGAACCCGTCGTATTTGCCGGCATTCGGATGGTATTTCCTGAATAGGAATCTTGTTAACAAAACTCCTTCTGTATATAAAAATTACGGTAGAGTTAAAGAAATATGCGCTATGGTAAATAGAAGAATATTATCTGAATACGACGCATCTATACCGCGGGAATGCTATAATTGGTTTCGTTCTGGTAACCGTATTACGGTCCCAGATCTCGAAGATCTCGTCAACGGAGCGCTCGGCAGCGAACTCGGCGCAATACAATATGCTAATTATTGTAAAGGGAATGCGTCCGGAGCTTATCATTTCTATAATAAGTATAAAACAAAATGCAATTCCGTATAACAATCAATAAATTAGCTTTTACGCTTTTTATAGATAAACGTTGTGGCATTCTGGCATAACCCTATAGTTACAATATAAAAGTTATCCGGTACCGTGTTATTCATCAAAATGAACGGCGACAGTACACCTGAAGTTATTAATTCCCCTCATCCTATTGTCGAAATTTATTATACTCCTCCCAATCAATGGACGGACTTCAAGGAAATAGAATGTACTGTAAAGGATATAAAAGACCCAAGAAATATAGCAGCTAGCATATTAGACAAGCTCTATCATTGTACTTCGCAATATTTCGGGCATTTAAAGGAAGAATCATTTGAAGCCTATAGTATGGTAGACCCAGTAATCGTTGACATGTTCAGGTCAAACAAATTAGAGTCTAGATTGAAATATTCTGTAGTTACTTATCTTGATAGTAAATCCTGTTCATTCAGATCGATAACAGACAGAATCAATAACGGATTCAGGCCACTATTCAAAGACTATGAGCTTTTCATGATAGAAAAAGTATTGGTCGATACAACTCTTAGAAAGGAGTACTTTGAGTTGCCGTTTTTACTCGGATTACAAAGATCTATTTACATTTGGCTCCTTTCATTATGTAATCACTTTGAACATAAAGGTTCTCTACCAGTAAGAGTTTATTGGGCTACAAGCAAGCCATCTAAATTAGTCTATAAGTTATACAGTGCAATTGTTGATATCGACTTTGATTTCACTGAAAGCCTCAGATATAGCACATCAATCACGGGGCATTTTCTTGATTTAAGCTTAAGTACTCCAAGGGATTTTACCAAGCAAATAGTTGAAAAAAGGGAATTTAGAGATAATGCCGAATTCTATGAACATTTCAAGGTCGCCAGGTTGAATATGGTACATGCTGCTATAAAGGCTAAAATTACAAAGTCCATGCAATTATATTGTACTGATGAAGAATTAGTAGAATAAATACTTTTTTTTAAAAAGAGGGTTAACAAAAATGTTTAGGTGTGTGTGTCGCAGGTGGGCAAGGATAACTACAAAATATGAATATGACAAGGGGATACTCGATTGTGGATGCGGAGACAACAAAGATTCGAAAGTCTATTATAAACACAGGAATATTGATTGTATTGAATCAAGATATCCTCCATTTTGTGCATGTGAATATGGTACTTCCAGTGATTCCATTAATCTGTGCAGTAAATGCTTTTATACTAAATTCTCTGAAGTTCCAAAGTATGAATCTCCCAACGATCTAGAAGAGCCACTCGAAGTTATGCGCAATGAACAAATAAGGAATACACGGACTTTCAATAACCAATAAAGTAAAGTTTATGGTTCCTTTGTGTCAACTTTTTTCTTGTTGTAAAACTTCGGCTTACCGGAAACCCAGACTCCGAGCAATAACGACATAGTTATGTCTGCCCATACCGGGTGATCTACCCCATTTAGATAAGCGTCAACTATAAGATAAAGCGAAACTCCGGCCGCAGAAAGTGAAAGTATTACGGCCACCATAGTAAGAACAAAATAGCTTAATATAGCAAAACTGAAATATCGTCGACGCATGCGCGTCGTTACATTTCCGGAAGACAGACTATTAATACTTGGCGGGGTTAATTCAGGATCCATTGAACAACCACTATGTACAAAGCTAAACCGACCTTGGTAGAAACTCTTAGAAAAATGGCAGAAGCAGCTCACAAACACGTAGAAGGTAGAAATAAACGTAAAATTGGGCTTGAAGTTGAAGAAGTTAAAAAACCTGTCTTTGTCGAACGACCAATGTTCGATACGTATGCGTCAGAGCTTATAAATAGATTTGAAGCTAAAGAAGGCGGACAAGAGTGGCTTGAATGGAAATCAGAACAAAAAGTACCAAGTGCTTCTATGCTTTCGTCTGTATTTGGTGTTGGTTATAGGCCATTCAAAGAAGAAATAGAGACTGTACTGAAAATAAGAGAACAAAAACCAACTGATAGTTTTTTCGTAGCAAAGTTATTAGAGCATGGACAAACCTATGAAATGGTAGCAGCAGATCTCTATTCTTCCGACCACGACATTAAAAAAAATGAAATAGTAGGTGGGCCGATAAACTCTGCAGTTTACAGATTAACAATTGGAACGAAAACATACGATTTTCTTATCACTCCAGATATGGTATATGTCCATCCAGAAAGAGGTACATGTGTAGTGGAATTTAAATGCCCTGGTTATGGTATAGCTGTTAAGAGAAATGAAAATGTTTCAATTTCTGACTTGTGTGTTAAATTCAATTCAAAGCATGAAAGGGGGAGACTACATCACTTTGTACAAGTAGCTGCTTATGCTGTTACATTGAAAGCTAGATACTTTTATCTTTATTATCTTTTTACTGAAGGTATAAACCAATACACGATCGAATACCAGTACCAAGTCACGCACGATGTTATAGACTTGATAGAATATGCCCTTTCTGTTTGTAAGGAATATATTGACCGCTACTATGAAGACATAAAAAACACAGGAAAATGTACCATTTTCGATTACCCGATTCAAAGGACAGCCAAGATGTACTCTAAAAGAGTTGAAACGGTTATGAAAGCGGACGGTGTATTCATAAATTCATTTATTAAATGTCATTGCAAAGTTGAAGACCTACAAGAAGAAAGCCCCGATGATGGCGAACAGTAAAGGCCAGAAATACCAAGGCATATACGTTGTTGGTGCCTTTGGATCCTTATTCAATAAAACAAACTGTTTTGAAACCGGAGTTGTTTTTCCATTTTTCCCTTTCACAGAAACATAACTTATCCCTGGTCTAAAAGCATATTGTACTCCAAATCCAATAGTCCCTAATGCCAATGCTCTAGAAAGTTGAGATCCAAGTCCTAGTGTCACAAGTGAAGACCCTAGGAAATTAAAGATCGATGAAAGTACCATGAATCAAATTATAATAATATGATTTAGAAACATTTTTATTGTGGTAGCCCATAAAAAGAAACGCGGTTATTCTTTTTAAGGCGATCAGGGATTTTATCACGTTTCAAATCCTTTACTGATTTGGTTCTCATTCCTTCAGTATTAAACAATTGGCCTGAGGGACCCCACGGATTACCAAGATATTCTTGTTTTGCAATGTAATGAGGAGCACCTTCAACAGCCATAGTCTCTCCGGTCTGGTCATCATACCATGAATAATCAATGTCTGGATATGGGGAACTTCCAGGGTGGTTCTCATATTCGAATGTTGTAGTTGGAAGCACTCCCCATTCAGAAAAACTTTCTCTGTCAGGTAAATGAGCCCTTCTTACTCTTTTATTGATGTCGTTTCTGAAATATCTCGCATTGTCCCCCCCTGCATAATTTGCATTAGACAGTTCATGTGCTACATTTTCATATTTTCTATGGTATTCGTCCCATTCATCTGCAGCATCAACAGGGTGTTGTATTCCTGTCATTGTGGGTCTTATTATTCTGACATTTTCTGCAATAAGGGTTTTCCCAGGCATCAGATTTTTATCTCTGGAACGTCCCAGCATAAACTTTTCGGTGTCATCGTGTTCGTTATCTTGATCTGTTGTTTTTTCACTGGGCCGTTGCATCAAAACGGCGCCAAGCGCCCCGGCTGCCAGTACCATTGGGAGCATTTAAATAGTTAGTGTGTTTTGATATTCAATTATTTTTTTAGAAAACATGGCACGAGGAGCGATTAGCGTAGATTTGTCTAGCCCAAACGAAAACAAAAGAAGAAAAAAGATTGTAAATACAAGTAAAGAAGATAAATTAGAGTTGGCAAAAAAAGCACAACTTAAAAGTCAAATCGAAGCAAGAGATAGAGCAGAAAAAAGAAAAAAAGCAACAAATAAAAGAGCAGAAAAGAGGAAAAGAGATGGTGCTTCTGATGCTGAAGAACCAAACACAAAGAAGAAAAAAACCGAAGGGAGAATCATAGATTTTTCAGAAAGAGATCTAGTTCATGTACAGCATCTTTTTAATACACAGATAGTGAACTTTGGTTGTTTGGGTGTGATGGGTGTAGTTTGCGGTTACGACGCTTCGTTTTGTCCGGTTTTGGTTTATCCTATTCTCACTGGTCCTCCTCCTGACACGCCCGTGTCAGTCTACAGAAGAAAGTATATTCTTGGTGTAGGAAAACAAAGTTCTGTATTTACAGGAATCAAACAAGCATTCGGAGAGCTTTATCCAGAATACCCAGCCGATAGAGTTTATGATTGGAAATTATGGAAATGGAACAAAAAACTTTACAAAGCTGTAACTGTGAACGTAGCAGTTGATCCTAGTGTATTATCTCAAACTCTTTACAGTTCAAAGAGTTTTGGTGGGACTAAACACTTGCCAGCCGTCAAAATTACAGACGACTTAGCCTCTGCACGGAAAATGGAATGCGCTATCGAAGTGTCACGATATATCAAATCATTGCCTGAATCGATAAAATCTACATTTCCTCCCGACTACAGGACGATCACATTCGATGACATCCGAGAAATGCTTAAAGCTATTGAAGAACAGGAATCCAATGAAAAGGAATCCGAAAAAAAGGTGTCTAAAGCAGTGGCCAGTTCAAATATCGTGCAGGAACTTTTTGACCAAATTGAGAAAGAAAAAACTAGTGGCGACAGCTCAGAAGAAGGAGAATACTCGTCTGATGAAGAATAAAATAAATTTATTTTTGTTTTGGCAAATGCTGTTTTGTAATAAGCTCAACATAAAGACAAAATTTTTCCATGGTTTCGATAATATCCTGGTCAGGAGTTTCAAGTACCATATTACAGACACCAATCAGATGTTCAGCAGCGGTTTTAATTTCCTTTGCAGAATTTTCAAGTTTTTCTGGTTCGTCTAATAATGATGTTATATTCCTTATGCTTTGAGCCGACCGGCCGTCCTCACAGATTTTTTTCATTGTCACGTAATGTAACATAATAAACTGATTTTTATCTTTCAGTGATTCTTTGAAACTTTCCGATAAAGGCAGCAGGAAGTCTTTTACTTTTTCTGGTAGAGCCGGCTTGATTGTACTTATTACAAAATCCACAAAGCGGCTATAAATTCCTGTTATTCCTGAGGGGACCGTTGGTGTTGGTTGAATACTGGACATCCTAGTTTGTACCACTTTTCTACTTGTGATGGTTTTAGAATTCCCCAAGAGGAATCTGGTTCACCAATCAGATGTTCAAATCCCAATTCCTTTAATTGTTTCCTACTGTCTTTCCAAAACGGCCATGACGAGGTCACGAAATCTATTGGTTCTTTTGGTATATCCACACATCCAATGGCTATTCTCCTATTTAGTGGATTGTATTTATTGGCCATGTTCACAACAATTACGTGATGTTTCTTCAATAGATCTGGGTGGCTTAGCAGATCTAGCGCCTGATCTTTGTCGAGGATATTAAGATATTTTTTATTTACTGTTTCCTCTGTTCTTTCATCTCCTATGGGAAATATAAACGATACGTCGGAATTGATAGTGGCACCTGGAGCTATAGCCTTAATATCTTGTGTCGTTACCCATAGCGACAAGCCGTAGTGTCGGCCTTCATAGAAAACTTGGTTAAAATCCTTTTTAAATCTTAAATTATCTGAAATACAATCATCGAATATAACCAATATATCAATATTCGTATCTTGAAGTTCTCCACGTGTTTGGGCCTTTCTTAATTTTTTTTGTCTTTTTATGATTGAAACCAATACTTCGGCTTTAAATCCTTCATATACTCTCTTAATTGGGACATATCTGAAATATTCACCTGAAGCCTTTGTATTTGTAAAAACATAAACTTCAAAGAAAAGAGGCCTTAAATGTCTCATATGCGCCTTTATGAGTTGTGATTTCCCGGTTCTTCTCGAGCCATTGAATACCACGGTATAGCCGGGTCTTATCATATCATACGAATATTGCATAATTTCTATGTCGATTTCATTTCCAGGCTTACCGACAGTAATTGTCTTATAAATCTTTGGTTTTCCTGGAACACAATAATCAAGTATTGGTGGGTCACATCCAAGGAAAGGGCAACAATCATATGGGTCAGGAACATTGCTCAGAGTCGAATGTTCGTCAAATTTTACTCCGTACCCTCCCTCGCCCATATCTTCATCTGAATCTTCGTCAGAAGCATAAGGTATTTCTTGTTTCTGTGAGCGGTTTCCGTAAAGAGCACGGAAAACAAAATCCTTGTTTGACATACTACTGGAATGCATTTTTAATGTTGATTTTATTGGTTAGATTTTCATTTCCCTTACAAATTTATCAAAGGCGCCATGATCAATTTCCCCTGTCTCTGGGTCCCTATTGGCGAGTGACATTCTAAATTTTTGCATTTCTTCGTCGAATTTAAGTACAGATACCGTATATCTGATATTCTTTTTTCCTGGAACTGAAATTCTTCTGTTTGTTCCAGCATAAGCACTGTGAATTCCGAAACAAGAAAAAACACGTGAAATGTTTAAAAGGGCTGCTCTATTATACTTTGTTATGGAATCTTCTTTTGCTGTGCATAATTTATAACATATTTGTGTTTTGTTGCGTATAGTTTCCATAATTTTTTCACATAATCCATTGATTTGTTTGGCCATTTCATAAAACTCTAATGATGTTGTCACAGTTCCTTTGATTATCCCCTTCTTATCATCGATCTCTATACCGGAAATGGTACAAAGCGTTTTAATATCGTCCAATAATCCATTACTGAAGAGAATCGTATTATTTATGGCTTTCTTTTTTGTCATAAGTTCAAAGAATTCAGATTCGTACAGTTCCTGTTCTGATTCCTTCATTATTGACTTACGGAATAATAACCACATAAATTGAGCATCCAAATCATTTCTAGGAACTCTAGTGTTCAAATCCACCAATTGTTGTTCAGTGTATTTTCCTTTTACGTCAACTGGAAGTGTCCAAAGTGGCCTATTGGATACTTCGAGGGTTCTTTTCACTTCATGCTCCTTTGCCATTTTTTTAAATATCCTAGTGGTAGTTTCTTTTACTTTTTTTAACTTATCGGGATCTCCCGATTCTTCTCGTACAATTCCCCCATTTCTTCTAATCATTTCACACAATTCCTTCAAGTAAAAGTCAGAGTTCTCCAATTGGCGCTTTTTCAAATCCGCCCTGGTAAGCATATCAAGGAACAAATCATCTTCATGTCTTAATATCATCATTTGATTGGCTACGAGCTCTTTGGCAATTTTCTGATCAAGATCCCTTACAGTAAGACGAAAATATTCTTTGTCCATTTTACTAAAAAAAGCAGTTTTGGGATAAATTCCTTGTTTGTTCTGCATCGATATAATATTTTGCATCTTTTTTTCCTTTAGTTGTTCAAGAGTAGGAATTTTGGTATTATTACCAGAAAGCATCACCATTCTCACTATTTTGTCGTTAAGTGTTCTTATCCGGTTTATCATCTGGAAGAGAACCTGTGGTGGGCTACTGTTCGGGGTAATAATCACGTTCATTTCATCATACAAGTGAGGATTAAAACTCGTGCCAGGTCCTACCGCACTATTAAAGGCAAACAGGTCTTTATTCCAGTAAAGGTCAGGATTTGAAGATGTGAGTTTCACATCCCTTTCAGAGTCACCAGTAATAATCATCTTATTTCCTGAAGGTACGTTTATCCCATCATAAACAGTTTGTAATATAGCCTTGCAATTCGATACAAGCACTATCTTTTTCCCGTTTTTGATTTGTTCCTCAATTCCTTCAATAAACATAACACCATGACTGAATATTATATATTTCCTGTAATCTACTTGTCTTGGCATTTCCACTATCCTTAAAAAAGGCAAAATCCCTATCTTGTCCAGATATCTCACAGATTCTTCAGTCGGTATACCGTCCATGAATATTGTGCGCTTGCAACATTTTATCAAAGCCATTAGCGTATCCCACACTTCCAACTGTAATGACTTTCCATTGGATAGCGATGGATTTGTAATAGTATCGAGTATAGATTCAAATTCATCCAAAATAAGTAGATCATAACTGGGTAATATCCCCCCAGGAGCATAAACACGCGTTAAACTGTTTATACATACCACTAGCCGACCAACACCATAAAGGGAACCATTGGGGCATTCGAGATAATTCTTCATTTCCGGGTAAATTGGAGCAAATGTATAAGCCTGTGATTGGCGGACAACTATCAATAAGCAAGTAAATGAAGGTGATTGGTTATCTATATAAGTCCTTAATGAAGTAGTTTTTCCGCACGACATTGGTGCAGCAATATACCCATACTTGGCGACATCTTCATTTCCTATTGACCATTCTATATCAGGAACACCAACATATTTCTGTTCAGGTCCTATGGTAACGGTTTCTAGGTGACGCTGGGCTATTTCCTTTCGATTTGATAGGTCGACTATCAAATCCGAAATGCACGTGAGTGGCTTTGTCATTTTTTTGATTGTATATTCCTTTCCGCTACATTTCCCTTTGAAACACTTGACAGTAGCATGGCAACCATAAAGATACAAATTAACCTTTCCAGTTTCGGAATGACAACCAGATTTGATTGGACAATATGTCGTACCTGTCAATCGATACAAATTCTTTATATTCCCATTGGTGCTTTTTACAAGGTCAATTTTACAGCCAGCCAATTTACCAGGTTTTGAATCAAAATAATCAACTATTTGTTTTTTAATGTCAAGATTCGATTCAGATAAAACTATGGCCTCGGCAGGAAGTGAAGCTATATTTGTTTTTTTCTGTTCTCCAATAAAATTTGATATTTCAGGTATGTAAGTTTTTTTCTTTTCCCAGATCTTGTTTTCGACAATGTAGGACCAAATACAAGATTCATTTCCTTTCTGATATATAAGGAAAGGCCTTCTACCTGTTTTGGGGTGTGGAATAGAATACGGACGAATCCCCTTATTGATTGGATAAATTGATTCGTCCAATAGCGACACAAGTTCTTCTCCAAATGCCTTATTTAAAAAGGATTTTATCCATAGCAACCTGGATTTGTCTTTTGATTGGTCAGGAGGGGGGCATGTGAATAATTCATCATTAAATACGTAAACATGTATTCCTTTTTTTCCAGAAAAGTATATATTGAAACAATCAAATCGTTCTTCTACCAATCGTATTATTTCCCTGATTTCAGGATCAGCCAATAAAATAGTCTTCAATTCACTATCGGATTTATTCAATGGGAAAACATGAAGGTCAAAGTCCATTACACCAAAGTACTGGTATGTTTCAGAGAAAGAAGGGGAATTGAATTGAAAATACCACAAGCAAGCTTCTTCCAATTTTGCAGCCAACATCGACAAGTCTCCAGATAAGAGAACTTCTTCTGTCTTGCCAGCCCATACATTGTTCGTCTCATAATCTGGACTCATTCTTACTGTAGTAGTTACCATTGCCATTTTGCCAATCCGTATCGTATAAAAAAATGATACTTAACCCTCTAAAGTGGTGGGTATTTATTTAAAGGTTTGACAGCTCTGCGATTCGGTTGGGCGCGTTTTCTATACTCTTTTTTGGTTTTACGCCCCGGTTAAACAGAAATGCGTCCAAAAATGAACCTATTCCGAAAAACAAGTTGTTTGGCGCCGGCGTGGTTCCCATAAATAACAAATAATAAACATAACTAAAGTAACCTCCGAAAGTAATAAGTGTAAATATAGTCAATTCGAACGTCTTCATTTCGCCACGGTATTTCTAAACTTAACTTAACATACTTTATTTAGATTATGGCTGATGCCGGATGGTTTACGGAGTGGGGAATTTTCACGAAAGAGTGGGTAATCGGAGCTTTTTGTTCCGCTACGCTGGACTGGATGGTGTCAAAAGTTCCGGTACGGCCCGGTATCATAGCAACTTTACTTTCTACGGCGCAATTGGCTACTTCTGTAAGCTTTGTATATGCCATAAGCAACTTTTTTGGAAAAACTACGACTTCACAGTTTATGTCGGATAATTGGTTTCTATTTAACGTAATATGGATGATGTCTCCGACCGCAACATCTAGACTTATGAGCAGTTACGCAAGATTTCACAGAATACTTTACGGTAGTGCGCCATTACCGGAGTTTGTTTCCGGAAAAAGTTGCGCCGACGGAAAGTGCAAACAATAAATAGACAGTTTGTTTAGAGGGTTTATCAAAATCAACAATGTGTGACGACTTCAACGAATCTGGATCTTGCCCAAGTTCAATAGCTATATGGACACACAGGAACAGGATATCACAGCCAATGGCATTCTATTGTCCTGTATGCGATTCACCAAAAGACCAGCTTGTTTTGACTAATAGCTATGCGGCTGTAAATTGTGTAAAGTGTTGTTCTGCGATAACTGGTAAAGACCTGCTTATGTGTGAGAGAATATGTTTGAAGTGTTTTGGTGATTATTTTGGTGTGGGAATAACAAAGACTAACATCGGGAAGATAGAACTTGTGGTTATCGGAAACATAGGTACTCCGGTCCATTCAAGACAAGACTTTTGTATCGTTAAAAGGGCACAGATACCTACGAAGAGAGCTATAGTTTAATTTCTAGTTATCAATAAACAAATTATGAAATTTAAAGTCACTTCTTTTAAAGATAAAACAACAGGGATGCCATATTTGGTTTATTCTAATAGGAAATTGAAAGAAGAAGGGAAGATAATAGGTATATCGGCGTATGAATATCAGGGTTCTATGTATCCGTTTATCGTTGCCGGTAACGGAATCGGCATGGCAGTGATCGATGACATCAAAGATGAAACACATCTGACGATTTACAACAAAGTGTAACCCCAAGCACCTTGCAGCATGCCTGTGTGATCCCAGAAAATAATGGTTTGTAACCACACTGATTTTTTACCAGACCCTCTGTTTCCATGGAAATATGTAACCCAATTTTTCGCAAGCACTCACCTACTATCCTATTTTCTTAACCCTGAAAGCATTTGGTTTTTTTCAGCGCGACAGTGGCAGCGTGTCGTGTGGTGTCGAGAGATGCCACGCGTGGCACACGCACTCAAAAAAATGATTTCCATAACCCTTTCACGATTTGACCCTGAACTAGGGCACAAGAAAGTAAACCCTTGCCCCATACACCCTCGTTTTTCAACCCTTAACCTATTCATTCAGTTTAAAAAATAGTCAGGCATGGCAGCAGCTCCCGGACACGCAGGAGCGGTTGCTCACTCGGCCCGTGCTAGACGCACACTGTTTCATAACCCTATCATGGTTCTCCCCTGAATTTGCGCACAGACAATTATTTTTTGCGCAATTTTTCACACAATTTTTAACCCTGATATTTTTAAGCCACACGAATTCTATTGGTCCTGTCACTTTAACGCTATTGGCCCTGGTACTTTTGCCAAACTATATAATGCCACTTTGCAAACCATTTTTCATTCAAACCAACAACAACAACAACAACCGATGTCTAGCCAAGAAGAAAGAATTGCCTACCAACTCAGATTCCTCTACCTCACTCGTGAAGAAATCCTCAACCACTACTGCGATCAGATAAGTATGAATGGTAATTTGGAAACATGTTACGAACGCGACGTCTACAACCGATGGGCATGCAATGGGTGCAAACAAGAAAGAGCGAGACGATATGATGAAATGATCAGAGAACAAGACAAAAGAAAAAAACAAGAAGAAGAACGAAGAAAAATAATTCCAATGGATTTTTACAGACTCCTCCACTTATTCCAAATATTCGAACAAGAAAAAATCAACAAAGTCAAAGAAATATTCGATTATTGTGGTACAAACTATGAAATGGCAAAAGATGAAATCATCGAAGAACTTGGTTTAAATCCTGAAGACTACGAACAAGACGAAGAAGAACTAAATGACGAAGTCTCAATAGTCTGTGGTAAACGAAGACGCGAACCTGAACCTGCGGAAGAACCTGAGCCTCCTGCCAAAGTCCAAAGAGTCGAGCCTCAAAATACTGAACTCTGTGATGCTCTGAGTGAAGCAATCGAAAGAGTGTATTATTTCTCTAACTTAAAATCCAAAGGCAAATCGTATAAAAATGTCAAAATCATTGTATCTGATCCATTACCTCCCCCAATAAACAATTTTTAAAATCTATAAACTGTGTTTTTTTTTCAAACTTGAAAAAACCAAAGTCGAAAAAACCAAAAAAAAACAAAGTCAGAAAATAACCCTGTGGCTTGTTTTTTTTGTAACCCAAAATCGATAAGCAAACCCAATAAATTTTAGACCTAAAAAATTCAAGCACTCGAAATTCTATTGGTCCTGGCACTTTTGCCAGATTATATAATGCCACTCTGAAAACCATTTTTCATTCAAACCAACAACAACTGATGTCTCTTGAAAACTTCTTGGAAAATTTCTACTACTACAGCCACGCTAATATCAGTGATTTCTTGCCAATATACAACGAGGTCGAGTATCATGTGCCACACGACGACATAGACATGCATGCTATTGCAAGTGCTCTCAATTATGCTGACGAGGACGAAGACCGTGAAGAAGGAATCCAAAACTTAAGACTAGCAGTACTTGAAAAATATTTTGGTAACACTGATCTGCCACTTGATGTACCATATGAAGAGTGTGAAGAAGAGCCAGAAATCGGTCAAAAACGCATGAGACCACAATATTCCATCCTCCCTCTGAAATCCATGAAACATGAAGAAGAAGAAGAAATAAGTTATTATGAACCTAACGACGAAGAATGAGCGCGAAAAAATACAATAAAAATAAATTTTAAACTTCCAAAACATTGTTTTTTTTTATTCAATGGAATACATAGGCGCAGACAAATTAATTGTTTCTGTCAAAGTACCTTATAGGACTTATGAATATCTCAAAATACTTCAAACTCCATCCACCACAGTTAAAAGTTTAATTACCCAAATTTATGATATCCTAGAACTTGATTTCACGTCTGCAACAGAGTGTAGCCAGTGCAGACTAGTTATGCACTATAAATCAGATGACGAGAGTCCGTGCAATAGAGTGTATGTTCCAGGGGAACTCGAATTAAAGGAAATTCAACCTTTCGCAGACGACCTCGAATTTGTTTATGAAAGAGAACTTAAATAAATCACATGTACAAACTGGCGACTCTACTTTTCCTATACGGAATCATCTTCGGGAAATTATGACCAAAGTCAGGATCAAATTTATGATGTGTCTCTAAATTTTCCCTTTCGTGTATCAATTCATAAGTTTGTTTTTTAATGTCAGGCAATAATTTTTCTTTCCCCCCATCATTAGGGGCAAGTTTACGTTTAAGTTCGGGTATGTCAATGAATGGTTTTGGATTGCTTGGGTCAATATCACCAATGGTATGGTTTTTATCTGTCCTCCACGGATACCTACTATTGAATGCTCTAGTATATCCGAGCTCTACAGGATTATAAATATTCTTTATTTCATTTACGGGTTTATTATCTGAATTTACAATTACTTGTCTGTTAACTAGTTTATCAATAAACCAGCCAGAAAAAGCAAAAGCAACAAGTGCCCATAACATTCTACCGTTTTTTATCTGACATTAGCTTAGAATATCTAGGATCTGTGTCAACGTCCTTGTATGTGCTAGATGCAGTGTTTTGGATATAAACATCCCACGCGACTCTACATATTCCACTTACAATGTTAAGGTATGGGTTTCTAGGCAAACGTCCGGCAAGTTTGACTGCGACCAATTTCACATTAGTGTCAATATCTTCATCCTGCTCAATAGCATCTGAAAGACCTTCGAGTTTAACAAGTTCTCCTAATACTGGTGAATCGGAATTGGCTGCTCCTATTGTTATGAGCCCGGTTTCAATTTTTCCAATGGCTCTTTTTATAGTGATAGGTAAAGAGCTTAACTCAGAATACCCAAGAACGTTATCTTCAAAACAAGCATAAAGTCTTTCAAGTTGATCTATCGAGAGTTCGTCCAATATCAAGTCGTTAGATGCCTGCTTCACAATGTGTGGGAAATAAGCTCCAAATGCTTTTATCTGGTTTATGAGGCGTTTCTTTTTTGTATTTTCTAATATTGACTGCACCTTTTTCTCGTTTTCAATCTTCTTCTCTTCAGGGGTGAGTATTTGCTTTGGAGGTTGTGGTCCGTCATTTGATTTCGTCCTTGGTCTACCCCTTGGTTTTTTTGCAGTAGATATTACCTCTTCAGATAGTAGGCCTTCATCAACGGCTGTTTTAAGCTGTTTTTCTAAGTCTTCCTTTTTATTTGTTTTGGACATTATTCTAAGAGCTATATATTAGAATGACAAGGAAGGCGGATCTCCAAAAGGAGATAGACAGGTTAAATGAAGAACTTGCAAAGACAGGCAGGAATAAAATAAGAGAATCTTCTTATTTTATACTCTTAAATTCGAATGAAAGCACAAAAAACGAAACTGAAGTAGAATCATCAAAAGAGTATATGAAAGAAATAGTAAAGTATCTTGGAGAAAATTTAGACCAAGTAATTGACTTCAAGGATAGGAGTCACAGCTTTAGTGACGAATATGTGCAAAGTGCAAATCTCAAATTTGCTCTTGAACAGAGTAGAGGAAGGAAAAAGAAAGACGGTACTTACTCTGATTATGCTGGACAGGTACACGCACACGCGCTACTAACAATGAAACACAAATCAAATGTAACCCTTAACAATGATAAAATGATAGACTTATTGCAACCACAATTTGAATACTATTATGGGCACAGAGGGTTCGTGAGCTCTAAATGGATACCTGGTAGTAAGGTAGAGGACTACATGACGAAATCAAAAGAATATTCTGGAGGGCATAAATGGACGAGAATCGATTAATAAAATTTATTAACTGTGTCTTGTTGCTACTGTACTACACGGTAAAGTTGTATTTAAAGTGTAAGGCATTTCTACAAATACTTCTTGTTTTGTTACGTCTCCAGGCAACCACTCGACTTGTCTTTTTGGTCTTCTGCTGTTGTCGATCATAAGCCTGTTCCAGTATTCTGGCCCTGTTTGAGTTTTTACTTCAGTGTCGTTTCCGACAATATCAGCCGATACTGGGTAATCTGGTGGACCATAAACACTGTAATAAAATTTGTGTCCTCTATCGGGAACAACGTCTGGAAGAGGAACTCCTTCAACTGTACTGACTACGTGCCCTGGTACAACTATGCTCGAAGTGTATTCGTATACTCTACGGTAAGCGTCATATACAGGACCGAGGAAATGTCTGAATGGTGCGAGAGTGAAATCATAGAAACTAGTCATTTTTGTTCACTGTCTATATTTAGAAATGCCAGAATGCCATTGCGGTTATCTAAAAAAGACAACCAAAGATAAATTTTTAATAATGAGTAACCGCTACTGGAAAATACCATACGAAAAAACTTATAACAGATTTTTAGAGGATGACAGTCCTATAAGAACAGCATTCCCTGTAAACACACAACCACCTGAAAGACAACCCCCCTCATTACCACCTTATTCTAGACCACCACAAACAGGACATGCTTCTGGGTCTTCACATGACGTTTCATGTACTGCACAAGATACAAGAGATAATATTGATTTATTTAATAAACTTTAAAGATTAAACTCGAATGTTCCTCCCTTCATGTATCTTTGTTTTATTTCTTTTACGAGTTCGGCCCTTTTTTTATTTCCTTTTAGAGCTTTTATTTCTGCGTTTTTTTTACGCATATATTTTTCAATAATTTCTTTCTTTTGTGCTTTTGTAAGTTCGGCATCTTTAGTGTTTATCCATGCTAATTGTTCTTCAGTGTTTTTCATTTCAGGTAAGAAGACTTTATATTTTTTTGTTTTAGGTGGTTCAGGTGGTGGTGCAGTTGCCAATGCTGAAGCCTTTTCTGGGGGTTTTCCATAACCCAAATTTATGGTTGCTGTATATCTTGCATTTGGGAATACCTCTTCTACGAATTTTTCATAATACTTTCTTCTCAATTCCGTTTTTTCATCCATTGTTTTCCCTTCTGCATCTGCATACAACCATGCTTCTTCATATAGTTTATCCCTTTCATCTTTTACCAATTTATCAGTCAAGGTATTAAGTTTCTCAAATTCTTCAGGTGTAAGGTCTTCTCTTAGTGCTAGATATTTTACGGGGCCTTTGGGCGTATCAAAAGGTCTGTAAGGTTTTGGGACGGGGGGAACTATAGATGGAGGTATTACGGTAGGAGCATCTACATCCATTGGAGTTGCTGTAGGTTTTGTAATTGGGGGGGGAGGCCTTCTGGTTAGGGGTGGAGGTGCGAGTGTCATTTCTGCTACGTCTGAAGCGGTGGTTTTGTCTTTATCTCCGCCTGTTGGTGGAGGAATTGGTCTTTTGACAGGCCCTCCGCCTCCTACAGGTTTTCCAAATAATGCGGCTTTAAACGCTCCGAAAACCTATGGAATGAGAAGATAGTGCAAAACACAATATATTAGTTTTCATTAATTAAAAGTGTTTTTATTAAATTACCCCTGTTCCTGTACGGTCTGGGTCATATGCTCCGACTGGTCTTCCTGGGTTTGATCCATATTTACCTACAATGCTACTACCTCCATGAGCAACACTTCCTTGGAAAATCATATATGCAAGAGGATCATTGGAGTAAGACAATGGATCTGCGACAGCAGTATTTGCTTTCTTGGGCAATCCTGATTCATCGAACAATTTAAATGGACTGAAATATCCAGCAGTATATCTTCTACTCCAAGCCGCATCCTTATCCTCCCTACTTGTAGTATCATCAAATCCCATTTGATTTTGCATCCATTGTTTTGGATCCCATACAGGACCCTTTGGTAATTCGACTTGGTTCGTTTCAACGAGATATTTCAACATTAAATCATCTTCTGTTTTAACTCCATAAAGTCTTAAAAGAGCATATCTCGTAGCAAGATTTTGTTGGTAAAGAATAAGTTGTTTTCTTTTTTCAAATTGTTCAGGTGCGATCTGTTGGAATATCCATGCCTGTGCAGGATCGTTAGTATCGTATTGTTGCCATAACCATCTTTCATAATTGGCGTTTTGTGCTTGTGCTTGTTTTCTTAAAATGTATTCCGCATCAGCGTCAGTGAAAGGTACCATCCATTTCTTTCCGAGTACCGTGTTACTGTCATCACCTGCATTTTGTTTGATCTCTGCGATTGTATCGTATCTGTCTGGTGCGAATGGAACAACAGGAAACTCGTTTGTCTTTGCTTCAGGGTATGGCGTCACAGTAGCATATTTCCCAGAAACTGCAGTCGCAGGGTTCGGTCTTGAAAACCTAGCTAGATCCGCTCTAGTGGGACCCCCTGGTACACTCATTTATTTTTGAAGTTGTAAATTTTACAGGTTTAGATTTTGCCTTCTTAGTATCGGTACTTTTGCATCTACCGCGTTCAATCGCACTTGTTCTTCTGTTATACCATATGGTCCAAATTCACGAGAAACAGGCTTTTGGTAAATATCGTTTTCTTGTACGTCTGCCGAATGTATTCTGTTTTTCCATTCATCATATTGATTGAGTATGTATGGATTATAATCTCCTATCATTAGTGTTTCTGATGTGTCTGGTTTGAGTGCGTCTGCAATTGTTGGTTCTGAAGTTAATTGTTTGTAGATAGCAAAGACCAGTATGGTACCGGCAAGTAAAAGCAATACATCCATTTATCTAAATTGATTTACATAATTTAGAAATGGCAGAATTACCAGATATCGATGAAGACGTTCTCAATTACCAAGGAAAAAGCATTGTGGATTATTTAGATGAAATAAACTCGGAATTACAGACATTAGTTAATACTGAAAATAAAGAACTAAAGGAAGCGGAAAAACCTGACGGTATTGTTAATAGAATATTTGTAGATTTGTTTGGCATCCTGGGGCTTTATCTTATGCTGTTTGTTTTATGTGACCTTACCAGGCTAGTGATTACTGGCGGGGAGCTTTATGGCATAAAATGGATATTTTGGGGTCCCTATTATTATTTTACGGAAGCGCCTTTGTTGACGCGAATATGGAAATCGAAAAAATTCTTGGAGGACTTGGCAGATTTTGATAGAGGGGAACATACCTGGCCTAACGAAAGAAACTGCCTGGAAATTGGTGCTGACTATAGAACTGGTTGTGATTTGGAGAGCACTTCTAAGAAGCACCCTATAAGAGACCATTTAGGTTCTGGGCTAGACTGGATTATAAAGCATGTGTTTTCTGGTGATGGGACTATTGGTAAATTCCTTGATAACTCTACATGCGAAGAACAAGGAGATACTATAGCCCATTTGTGTGCTCGGGAACGTGTTCAAGCAGCTTATGATTGTTACCATGATTTTTGTAATCATTATGATTTGCAACACATAGCTACTATTGATCAACCAAACACTCCTGGAGATTTTGAAAATCAAACCGTTCATTGGGACTTTAATAGTACACAGGCATACGTGATATATTATAACATATACACTGCTATATATGATATTGGCTATTATGCTACTGGTAGCGACGGTGTTCCATCGAATCTGAGCAACAAAGTAGCACCCAGTGACGCGTATAATTATTGTTATGATCCAACGAGCTTATTTTTGTATGATCAGTTCCGTATACCTTCCTGGTATCCTTTCAACCCTGCTGACCCCTTCACTGTCCCGGATCATTGTTGGTACCAAAACAATTATAAGCAACACTTACTTGATTACTGGGATTAAAAATAAATCTCGAATAAAAAAACATTTATTGTTGTTCCTTCTCTATTTCGAACTTGTGTGACTCCCATGTCATGTTCCCGTAAAGCTTGTACAGTGTGTCATTCATTGGATTGTATTTGACACAAACAATATCGCTTTGGTCCTCTCCTTGTTTAATTGCCGAATAATCTCCCTCGACTGAATCTACCTCTTCTATCTCTACCATCTTTTTTTGTAGTGGTGTTTCGGTTACTGTACCTTTTTCTGTGACGAAGTCCCAAGTCATGTCGTTATACAATTTATACAAAGTAGAATATCCTGTATCATAAAACATCCATTCCATTTTATCTAACGGGTTTTCATCTATCCTCAGAGCTTCTTCAATGATTCTTGCAGTGTCTGGATATTCTTCAAAGTTAATAGGAATAGGCTTTACATTCCTTGGCATCACTCTAGGTCTTTTTGGTGCGCTAGGTTCAAATAGCAATGCTGGTGGAGGTGTTTGTAATTCAGCTGCTGACATGTTTTGTAGGAAAGAAAATTATGAATCTCTTAACCCTATGGGTCAATATTTATGGTTTTCTAATATAGTCATTATAACATTGTTAATCTAGTTACCATGACTTCAAGCTTTTCAAAAAAAGGAGTTGTTCTCAAACCACACGAAACCAGATATTACCTTGGCGCCGATAAAAACGGCTACCCTATTAACGGTCAAGTCGCTAGAACAGTAGATGTCTATACCGGCACTGGAGGGACTATTGTTGCCTCCGGGAAGAATGACCTGTTTGTAAATGGTATTTTATCTTCTACACTGATAGTGAACATGCAAGACACTCCTGAACTCATTGGGCGTAGAATCACAGTGACAGTGAGACCTGGTGCTACTCAAATAGTTAGATTATTGTTTCCTGCTGCTGGGTATACAGTTTATGTTGATGGTGGTGCTGCTGCTGTTACTCAGTATGATATTCCTGTAAGTGCAAATGCACAAAACGTAGATGTAGTATTTGGACCTGAGATCGGAAGAGCGTC
>CALLKE010000156.1 GCA_938008555.1 uncultured Pedobacter sp. | reverse complement strand
TTTCGATCATATTTTATCCAAATATTACCTATCATACATTTAGATACACTACCTTTTCGTTTTACCCCTTATATCGGAATCGCTTGAAAATATTAGATCATCATTTAGTTAAAGACTATGGTTTTCTAGCCTTTGGATATTGCGTAATATCACTTGTTGCCTGTAACGGATATATCGAGTTGGCTTTTTGGGAGACCAATGCAAGGGATTAGGAAGAATTGCAACAAGCAAAGACGCTTCTAGTTTGCTTAAATGAGTAGCTGGTTTCTTGAAAAATGTTTGGGTGGCTGCTTCGGCCCCATAAATTCCATCACCCATCTCAATTACGTTTAAATACACTTCTAGAATACGTTCCTTGCTCCAAAGTAGTTCAATCAGAATAGTGAAATATGCTTCGAGGCCCTTCCTGAGCCAGGATCGATCCGGCCATAAGAATACATTCTTTGCTGTTTGCTGGCTGATTGTGCTACCTCCGTGAATCTTTCTTCCGCTCTTATTTTTTTGATAAGCTCTTTTGATAGCATTGAAGTCAAAACCCCAATGTGATAAGAAGTTAGCATCTTCACCAGCGATAGCTGCTTTTTTTAAGTTATTAGAAAGCTCATTATAATTACGCCACCTCTTTTTTATTTTCCATCCTTTCTTATCTGATTGCCGTTCAAAACCCCGTTGAATCATAAGCAGTGTGATAGGAGGATTTACAAAGCGATAAATAAGCACCCATATCACGGTAATTGCAAAAAAGTAAAAGAAGACTTTTCTTAGTATGCGCACAGGACAATAGCTAGTATAATTTTCAGGAGATCATATTTTGTAAAAATAAAAAAGCGCCTGGTCTTAATCAGGCGCTTTTTTATTTTTGATTTAGATGTGGGTTTATTCAGCTACTACTTCAAATTGAAGTTTCACTTTTACCTCTTTGTGTAAGTTTAAATTGGCAATATATTCGCCAACAAATTTAGGCTCCACTTCAAAAGTAATCCGTCTACGATCAACATCAAATCCTTCTTTTTTCAAAGCATCTGCAATTTGAATCGTGTTTACGGCTCCAAATATTTTACCTGATTCACCAGCTTTTGCACCAATAAATAGCTTAATGCCTTCTAGTTTAGTGGCAATAGCATCGGCATCTTTTCTGATTTTTTCTTGTTTGAAGGTAGCCTGTTTGATATTTTCAGCTAATATTTTTTTGGCTGAAAGTGTAGCCAAAGTTGCATAACCTTGTGGAATAAGATAATTACGACCGTATCCTGGCTTTACATTTACGATATCATCTTTCTCTCCTAGATTTTTGATATCCTGTTTTAAAATTAGTTCCATTTCTTTCGCTTATTCCTCGATTATTTTAATGAGTCAGCAACGTAAGGCAACAAGCCAATGTGTCGAGCACGCTTAACAGCTTGAGACACTTTACGTTGAAATTTAAGTGATGTTCCTGTTAAACGACGTGGTAAAACCTTACCTTGATCATTTATAAATTTCATCAAGAAGCTTTCGTCTTTATAATCGATATACTTAATTCCATTTTTCTTGAAACGGCAGTATTTTTTACGATTCTCGTCTACCTTTGGGGCAGTAACATATTGAATTTGATCTTTTGCCATTATTTTGCTACCTCCTCAATTTTAGGTGTCTTCTTTTTAAAAGCTCCACTACGCTTTTTCTCGTTGTAAGCAAGTGCATGTTTATCTAAAGAGATAGTTAGGAAACGCATGATGCGTTCGTCACGCTTGTATTCAACTTCTAATTTGTTAATAAACTCACCTGGAGCCTTAAATTCTATTAGGTGATAGTGCCCTGTCGTTTTTTTCTGAATAGGGTACGCTAATTTTTTCAAACCCCAATTATCCTCATGGATAATTTCGGCTCCGTTATCTTTCATTAGCTTGTTGAATTTGGTTAAAACCTCCTTTACAGCCTCTTCTGATAACAATGGGGTTAGAATGATCACTGTTTCGTACTGTTGCATGATTTTTTTAATTGTTTTTAGGTCCCAATTGGATGGGGGTCGCAAATGTAGGTATAATTTAATTTTTTATCAAATAATCTATGATTTGTGGGGTTACGCAGATTCAACTTTTGAATTTTTCTGAGCGTGAAACAATAAATTGAATGTTGTTTCACGGCATTTAGTGTACTATTTATTCTAAATCAGATGAAGTGGTGGTTTGTAATTGGCTTAAGTATCGATATAAACCTTCTTTATTTTGCATCAGCTCTTGATGAGTTCCTGTTTCGACTACAGCCCCCTTTTCTAGGACTATAATTTTGTCAGCTTCGCGGATAGTAGATAATCGATGTGCAATAATAATGGATGTTCGTCCTTTCATGAGCTCCTCCAATGCTTCTTGTACTAAGCGCTCTGATTCTGAGTCGAGTGATGAGGTTGCTTCATCCAAAATAAGTATGGATGGATTTTTGAGTAGCGCACGTGCAATAGCAATACGTTGGCGTTGTCCCCCAGATAGTTTAATCCCACGTTCTCCAACCATGGTTTCATATCCATCTGGAAAATCAATAATAAATTGGTGTGCATTTGCACGTTTTGCCGCAGCTATAACTTCATCTTGGGTAGCATTAATACGTCCATAGGCAATGTTTTCAAAAATAGAACCACCAAATAGTAATACATCTTGTGGTACAATAGCTACTTGGTTTCGAATATCGGTGAGAGAATACTCATCTGCTGATTTATTATCAAATAAAATTTGTCCGTTTTGAGGGGTGTAAAAACGAAGAATTAAACCTGCAATCGTTGATTTACCCGCTCCACTGGGGCCTACGATAGCTACCTTTTCTCCTGCTTTTGCACTAAAAGAAACGTTATTTAGTACTGTAATTTCCTGACGTGATGGGTACGTAAATACAACTTTGTTAAATTTTAAATTCCCATGAATTGTTTTTTCAATCTGATTATCCTCTTCTTTGATAGAAATAGGTTCATTTTTTTCTTTTAGTATTTCAAGTACACGCTCACTCGCTCCAACTGCTTTTTGGACATTCGCATATAGCTCTGGAAAGCTACCCATAGCTGCACCAACAAAAGCGGAGTATAAAATGTAGGTGGTTAAACTTCCAACAGTGAGTTCTCCATGAAAAACAAGAATAGAGCCGTACCAGATGACCCCAACAATGGCTCCGAAAATGGCAAATATGATAAATGATGCAAAGCCTCCCCGAAAACTAGCACCTCGTAAAGCAATTTGAACTACTTCATGTAAACTTTTATCATATCGATTCGCTTCATAGGCTTCGTTAACAAAAGCCTTTACATTGGATATCCCCTGCAAGGTCTCTTCTACAACGGTGTTTGACTCGGCTAATTTATCTTGCGCTTGTCGTGATAATTGGCGCATATATCGTCCAAAAAATACAGCTACGATAACCAGTAATGGAAGTATGGCAATATTCAGCAAAGTAAGTTTGCTAGAAACAATAAATAAAAAACTAATACCTCCAACGAGAACAATTACTTGGCGAATTAATTCAGCAAGCGTAGTTGTGATCGTGTCTTGGATTTGAGAAAGATCGGCTGAAATTCGGCTATTTAATTCACCCACCCGTCGTTGTGAAAAAAAATGCATAGGTAGCGTAATCAATTTGAAATAAGTATCACGTCGGATGTCAGCCAGTGATTTTTCAGCAACCTCAACAAATAAGCGAATCCTAAAAAAAGAAACGAATGATTGAACCAATAATACTCCAAAGGAGACAAGACCAATTAAATGGATACTGCTAGGCATAAAATTATATTTCTGTTTACCCTGTGCTGCATCGATCATGGCACCTAATAAAGCAGGGAAAGTTAATCCTGTTATGCTAGACAGAAATAAAAAAATCATCCCAATAGCAAATTTCCATCTGTAAGGCCTTAGATACCTTAGAAGCTCCGATACTTTTTGAATACTCTCTTTATTGATTTTTGCTTTAGGTAGGTCTTCCTCTTGAGCATTTCCACTATTTAGTCGGGCACGCGCCATTTTTAATCTATATTTACTTTCTGTATTGGATAAGTTCTATTGATGGAACTCATTGAGGAACAAAGGTATTTGATTTTATATAAAAAAATGATAACTTTAGGCTAGAACGGATTAGAAGATTAAAATAATTAGATCTTTAATCTTGGAAATAAAGTGTTTATAGAGTGCTTAGCCTAAATTAGTTTTAGAGTTTTTGTGCAGAAAAAGTGATTGTTAGGTACGATAAACAGAATAAGTGAGAGATTCAAATGGGTAGTAAAAGTCAGAAGTTTAGTACAATTATAGTTACAAGTAAGGATCATTCTGAGACGAGATCTTATACTGTTCAAACTAAATATTTAAAATATTGGAGAATGCCTTATGTTTTTGGGGCATTTGTATTGGTGTGCTTTCTTTTCGTAACAGTATTTGGACTTTTGTTTTATGTCCAAAAACAGAATAGTAAAGTCAAAAATTTTGAGCTTCAAGTTGTTCAATTGAATAAACGTTCTTTTGAAGTTCAGAAGCCTTCTATTCATACATCTGAAAAAATTGATACTGACCGTGTGCAGACTTATATCAATCAAATTCAAATAAAGCTTAAAAGAATCAATGAATACCTGAACAAAAGAGGAGTTAAAGGGTTTTCAACTGCCTCAGTTGGAGGAAATAATAATAAAATACATTTGGCTGTAGATGAAAGGTTAGGGTTATACAATGAGTACCTCGTACGACTTTTGAGTGGTTTAAAGTTGACCCCATTGGGATATCCACATAATGGTGGTGTTTCCTCTGTATTTGGGTATCGAGCAGACCCTTTTGAGAATAGTAATGGTGAGTTTCACGCTGGAATGGATTTCCATGGGGCAATGGGTGAAAAGGTAAGAAGTACTGCTGGCGGAAAAGTAATATGTGCAAGCTGGTTCCAAGGTTATGGCAACTGTGTTCGAGTAGCTCATGCTAATGGCTATCAGACTTTATATGGGCATCTTTCCGAAATTAAAGTAAAAAATGGCCAGTCGGTACAAGCCGGTGACGTGATTGGCTGTATCGGATCTACAGGTCATTCTACCGGACCACATCTTCATTACGAAGTTCGTCTTAATAATAAGCCTATTAATCCAAATAAATTTCTCTCACTATAAAATCATGTGCTATGGGAATTTTCTCAAATAAAAAATCTAATCTAAGTGAGCAAAATATCTCGACCTTAATTGGTGAGGGATGTATAATAAATGGAAATATTAGTGCCAAAGATTATGTTCGGATAGATGGAATGGTGGATGGAAACGCGGCTGTGGATAACGGACTAATTGTAGGAGAAAGAGGTGTGGTTAATGGGGATGTTAAAGCCCAAGAAATTATCGTGTATGGGACGATAAATGGAAACCTTTATTCTGAAAAACTTGAAATAAAATCTTCAGGGCGTATTAAGGGAGCTATTTCTACTCAAAAAATTGAAGTGGAAGTAGGGGCCATTTACAATGGATCGATATCTATGCATCCTGATGATACTAAACACAACAAACAGCTTGCAGAGCTTGGCACAAAACAACTTGGTGCTAAAAAAGAAACAACCTCAGAAATAGATCAATAGTTGATAGGTTAAATCGATAATTTTGATTGGCCGTGTAAGAGATATATCAGTGAGAAATTCTTAAGAATACACGCTCTCTTCATGCTCGCCAAATTGCCACACACTACTAATACTCTAAACTCAAAATTTATATCTTTGGCCCTCAGAGTTCAAAAAACACATAAGAGGGAAAGATATGTCAAAACCAAAAATCAAGGTAGCCAATCCTGTCGTAGAGTTAGATGGCGATGAAATGACCAGAATTATCTGGAAATTCATCAAGAATAAATTAATTACCCCCTACTTAGATATCGATATTAAATATTATGACTTGGGTGTAGAGCATCGCGATCAGACGAATGACCAGGTTACTATTGATGCTGCAAATGCAATCAAACAATATGGCGTAGGTATTAAATGCGCAACGATTACTCCGGATGAAGAACGAGTGAAAGAATTTGGCCTAAAACAAATGTGGAAGTCTCCAAATGGAACAATTCGTAATATTTTGGATGGAACAGTTTTTCGTGAACCAATTGTCATGCGCAATGTACCACGACTCGTTCCTAATTGGACTGCGCCGATATGTATCGGTCGTCATGCTTTTGGAGATCAGTATCGTGCAACTGATTTTCTAACGAAGGGGAAGGGTAAGCTAACGATTACGTTTACACCTGAAGATGGTGGTAAGGAGCAGTCGTTTGAGGTATTTAATTTCAAAGGTGACGGTGTTGCCTTGGCAATGTATAACACAGATGAAAGTATTCGTGGCTTTGCGCGTGCTTGCTTTAACCAAGCCTTGATTAAAAAATGGCCACTTTACTTATCAACTAAGAACACCATTCTTAAAAAGTATGATGGTCGATTTAAGGACATCTTCCAGGAAATTTACGAGCAAGAATTTAAAGCTCAGTATGATGCAAATAATTTGACTTATGAGCATCGTTTGATTGATGACATGGTAGCTTCTGCTTTGAAATGGAACGGTAACTTTGTTTGGGCTTGTAAAAACTATGACGGGGATGTTCAGTCTGATACAGTTGCACAGGGTTTTGGCTCATTGGGATTAATGACTTCTGTTTTGGTTACTCCAGATGGAAAGACGATGGAAGCAGAGGCAGCACACGGTACTGTGACACGACACTATCGTGATCATCAGGCTGGAAAACCAACATCTACAAATCCGATAGCATCTATTTTTGCATGGACAAGAGGGCTTGAGTTTCGTGGTAAACTGGATGGGAATGAACAACTCATTAAATTTTGTCACACACTTGAGCAGGTTTGTATCGAAACTGTAGAAGCTGGAAAAATGACCAAGGATTTGGCTATTTCTATCAAGCCTAAAGTAGAACATGGGGTAGACTATTTATATACTGAAGAGTTTCTTGAAGAACTTGATAAAGCATTGATAGCAAAACTAGGATAAGGTATTTCAAATTATTACCCCAACGAATTAAGAAGGCTTTAAAGATGTATTATGCATAATGTATAACATCTTTAAAGCCTTCTTAATTCGTTGATTACAAGAAAAGTATAAAATTTTAATTTGCTATATGAATGATGAGTTTGATGTTCCAGAATTAGAAGAGCCGGATTTATATGAACATCTAAGAATTATAGTAGATAAGGGACAGTCTTTGTTAAGGATTGATAAGTTCTTGATGCATCGAATCGAAAATGCTTCGCGTAACCGGATTCAGCATGCAATTGAGGCGGGTAGTGTACTGGTAAATGATAAACCAATTAAAGCTAGTTATAAAGTCAAACCTCTAGATATCATTTCGGTTGTTCTGCCACATCCGCCTCGAGATACAGAAGTATACCCAGAAAATATTCCACTGGATATTGTTTATGAGGATGAAGATGTGATTTTGGTGAATAAGCCAGCAGGAATGGTTGTACATCCTGGTTTTAATAACTATACGGGTACTTTGGTTAATGCATTGGCTTATCATGCTCAGAAGCTGCCACAACTTCCAGGGAATGAAGGAAGGCCAGGTCTAGTACATCGCATAGATAAGGATACCTCAGGCCTACTATTAGTTAGTAAGAATGAACATGCAATCAATTTTCTGGCGAAGCAATTTTTTGATCATAGTATCTCCCGTAGATATTTAGCACTGGTTTGGGGAGATATAGAGCAAGATGGAACAGTTAGTGGATATATTGGCCGTAGTGCTAAAGACAGAAAAGTGATGGCTGTATATGATGATGAGAGCAAAGGAAAATGGTCTGTTACTCATTATAAAGTACTAGAACGACTGAATTATGTAACCTTGATTGCATGTGAGTTAGAAACAGGTAGAACACACCAGATCAGGGCACATATGAAGCATATTGGACATCCACTATTCAATGATAGTTCGTATGGAGGTGATCGTATTGTTAAGGGTACTGTATTTACAAAGTATAAGCAATTCGTCGAAAATTGCTTTGAGCTTATGCCTCGTCAGGCGCTACATGCCCAGTCATTAGGATTTATTCATCCTACAACTCGTAAGATTATTCATTTTGAGTCAAATTTGCCGTCAGATTTTGCGGCAGTTTTGGATAAATGGCGTAAATACGTTAGAGAATCTATCTAGCTTGCTTGAAGTTATTTTTAAAAGAGCTTGAAAAATTGATATTAGTCAATTTTTCAAGCTCTTTTCGTTTGTTGATATGGCTACATGGAATGTAGCATGGTCATGTTGTCTTATAAAGAATTAAATCATAAGCATATTAACGATTTAATTGCCACCTGAACTGCTACTACCGCTACTACCGCTACCGGTATTCACGCTAACACAACAACAACAACTGCAACAACAGCTGCAACAACAGCCCGAAGCAACCAAAGCATGCTTTAGTGACTTCTTGGATAAATGCGTGATCTTCATAATTAATTATTTAAATAGTTAAACATATGAGCTATTTGTAGGGCTCCCTCTTATTCTTCAATTGATAATACTATTAATTAAAATTTAAATGTGTATAATATTGCAATTTAATTAGTAAATATACTAATTTGAATTGAATTTTTTTAATTATTTGTAATAGTGCACTGAGCTTTATTGTTCATTTTGAATAGTTTTGTGCTCTGGTCTTCATGTGCTGAGTGAGATAAGATCAAATATTAAAAATGAGTACTTTTAGCTCAAAATGATATAAAAGGTGATAAGAAGAAATAAGCCATATCGTGTAATCTATCGTAAATACGCCAGAAGTTTTAAATACATGATGGTTGGCTTATGTATTCTGATTATTACGTTGGTTTTACCTAAACAAGCGCGTTTTAGATTTGAGTACGAGAAAGGAAGAGTATGGATGCAGAAAGATCTGGTATCACCATACCGTTTTGCTATCAAAAAAACGAATGTCGAAGTTGATAGAGATCGTCAAGAAATTGCCCGTTCTTTATCCCCAATTTATCAGAATGATTCAGAAATTGTCAATAAATCCATCCATGATTTTAATATTGATTTTGAAACTAAGTGGAAGGAGAGTTTGATTTCTGATGTTCAAAAAAATAGATATAAATCTTTTGGAAATGCGTTACTACATGATATTTATAATCGGGGGGTAATTGCGCTTGTAAAAAAACAGCAGCTAGCCAGTCCAAACTACTCCTTTACTTTATTAACAAATAATGTAGCTAAATACACCAATATAGTTGACGTATATACAGTTAAGTCTGGGCTGACGTATGCTAAACTAAAAGTGGATCATGATTCCTCTATTAAGAATAAAAGCTGGTTACTTAATCTAATAGAAGATCATTTGCAGGTGAATTATGTATACGATGAACATTTGACAGATAAAGTTGAGGCAGATGCTCTGGCAAATATTTCTACCACTCGTGGGGTAGTTCAAAAAGGCGAACTTATTATAGCTCGTGGAACAGTTGTAAATGAAGATATCTATCAAAAATTAGAATCCTTACGGTATACATTCGAAGAAAATACCAAAAGCGTAGGTGATCGTAATGTGGTTTTGTTTGGGCAATTTCTTTTGGTCGGTTTGACGGTGATCTTGCTTGTTGTCTTTCTATATCTGTTTCGGAAAGATATTTATTATGATAATCGACAGCTGTTTTTGATTTTGGTTGTGATTACATGCATGTTAATCATTTTGTCATGGTGTATTAAAATAAAGCTGCCGAGTGTATACTATATCCCGTATTGCATTGTGCCTATCATCATACGGATACTTTTTGATACTCGGCTGGCATTAAATATTCACTTATTAGTTGTCTTGATAGCAGGATTTTTTGTTCCCAATAGCTTTGAGTTTGCTTTTTTACAAGTTAGTGCTGGAATGGTGTCTATTTATAGCATCAAGAATCTGATTAAGAGAGAACAATTTCTTGTCTCTGCTATTTTGATTTTCTGTAATTATTTTGTGGCTTATTTAGGCATTCTATTTATTAGAAATGGTTCTATATCTGATATAGAGTGGGTGAATTTTACTCCATTTATATTTAGTGTTCTTTTTTCACTACTAGCTTATCCTTTGATTTATGCTTTTGAAGAAGTATTTGGTATTACTTCAGATCTTTCTCTGATGGAGCTAACTAATACGAATGTGAAGCTTCTACGTGATTTGGCATACAAAGCACCAGGTACCTTCCAGCATTCGTTACAAGTGGCGAATCTGGCCGAGGCTGCCATTTTCAAAATAGGGGGTAATACACTATTAGTAAGAGCCGGTGCTTTGTATCATGACATTGGTAAAATGGATGACCCTCAATATTTTATAGAAAATCAAAATACAGGTGCCAATCCACATGATACGTTGCCTTATGAGAAAAGTGCACAAATTATTATCCAACATGTGTATAAAGGAGTTGAAATAGCTCGTAAACATCGATTACCTGAAATGGTCATTAGTTTTATTCGTACTCATCATGGTAATACACGTGTAGATTATTTTTATCAATCTTTCTTAAAAAATTTCCCTGAGCAATTGGTCGATGAAAATATATTTAGATATCCTGGACCTATCCCTTTCTCAAAAGAAACCGCTGTATTGATGCTTGCCGATTCTGTGGAAGCAGCATCTAGGAGTTTGAAAAAACCGGATGCTCAAAGTATTAGTGATTTAGTAGAACGTATTATTAATTATAAGCTGGATCAAAATCAGTTGATTAATAGTGATATCACGTTGAAAGACATTGAAGTTATCAAGTCAATATTTAAAACGATGTTGCTTGGTATTTATCATGTGCGTGTAGATTATGCATTAAAGTGAATTATTTTTTTGTAGCGAATGTTGAATTACTATATTTGCAGTCCCTGAAAATTAAATGGGCTCGAATACAAAAGGAGAGATGCCTGAGAGGCCGAAAGGAACAGTTTGCTAAACTGTCGTACTGGAAACGGTACCGAGGGTTCGAATCCCTCTCTCTCCGCCAGTAACAAACAAAAAGCCTTCAAATATCATATTTGAAGGCTTTTTGTTTGTTACTTAAACTCACTAGATCCTAAAACACCCCACATACAGTATATGCAGGGTGTTTAGGATGTGATACGACACCATCACTCAAAAGCTATATTTCACAACCATCATTAACTCCTCTAGCTTACCTAGCTGTGTCGCATTCGTGATGGCAAGGGCAAAAGAAGTACTTAGGGTTATAGCCTTAGTATCGCCCGTACATAGTTCCCATGCATCCACTCTTGATTGGTTCATTACGGCGCCATCAATAGTGATTGAATAGGATGTTGGATTACCTGTCACTTTTGCAATAAACATGACATCGACAATTGCTGAGGCAAGCGATTGGGCGAAATAAGGTAATCGATACTGATCGATGGTTATATTGACAGTTCCATTCTTTTTGAGCAAATACCATTCATTTGGCATGTCGTTTTTGAGATTGATAGCAACATGCAAACCTGTTTGACTGATTTGTTGTTGAATAGCTGCTAATTGATCTTTTAATGCTGCTTGAGCTAGTGTTTTTAATGAGCTTCCACCTTCACGTGCAGTGTATTTGATATGTAAAATAACATCTACGATAGTGCTATAATCAAACTGCTGAACTGCAGTTGGGAGTTCGAGTTCCCAGTTACTAATAGCACCAGTTCCTTCAAAAGGCAAATAGCGCTCGTCACGGAAATTTAATTCAAACAATCCACTATCGTTCTGACAGTTGCTAGCAGCAATGGATTGGATAGATCCCACGTTGTAGATAAACCGGCTATCTTTACCAAGATCTTCTTCATATTGTGCTCCAGGATCTGTAATGCTTCTGTATTTATTGCTCACCAAGGATAATTTTGCACTTACTGACGTATATGGGCCTGCAATACAAGGCAAGGAAATACTCACTGATTTTAGTCTGCGGAAATATTGACCTGCATAATCCATATCGAATAGGGCTTCAGGAATGGCAAAGTTACAGGTGCCAGTAGCTCTCAATGCGACTAGGGCCAAGGGGTCTAGGATAGCAAGTGATACATTTTTAGTCAATTCGTATTCTCGTTTATTATTGTCGATATACGAAGTCTCCATGCGTTTGAGGTCACTGAAGAGTTGGTCTGCACTTTGTAATCCTTTTTTGGTGCTATCCCAGTAGCCATACTGAATGAATGTATCAGTTCTGCCTAATTCAAATTGATAACAACGCTCCGCTTTTTTTGCGAAGTCGAAAGCTACCTGGTATGCGCCGTAGTAAACACTGCTTATTTGTCCGACCATCCATTGATACAAATCATTATTGGTGAATTTCGTGTGCATAAATTTGTCAAGTTGTTGGGCATTTGAAATTTGCAGGTTTTGGTTGTCTACATCAGTTTGGGCTATCTCTTGGCGAATGGTGGCTGCTGCGATCTGACTGTCGATCTGATTTAACTCCAATGCTGACAATTGTGCTTGTAATTGCCAATCGCTATAGCGTCTGGTGTATCCGCCAAGTATAGACGCTCGGTTAGCTTCATATGCAGAAGCCGTACTTAAAACACCCAATACCGAGGCTGCCGCACCTGCTGCATGTGCTAGAAAAGTTCCACCCCATTTTGCAGCAGCTGTAGGGCTACCACCAAATCCTGCGGCACCAATGACCAAGTCCGGAATAAGCGCTAAAACACCGGCACTTGCCTGCACAATTTGGGCTGCCATTTGATAGTCATGTGATTCGGATAGCTTGTCGAGATTTAGTTGTTCATTCGGGATGATTTCTGCAATGTTCGTGTAATACACGTTGCGTGCAGCGGTTACTGCTCTCGTTTTATTTAAGACATCAATTTGTTGGGTAGCCTCACTAAGTTGTTGTGTTTTTAAGTTTAGAACAGCATTTAAAACATTAATCTCGAGTGAGCTACGTAACAGAGCTAAGTTTTCAGCATCCTTTTTTTCTAAAGCTTGTAGGAGTGCATTACCAAGACTCCTTACTTCTTGTATGAGCTCAGTCGCTTTTTGAGAAAGTGTATTAAATCGGTAATAAGGTGTTGGTGCGTTCATGCCCGCAAGGATAGATGACAAACTCAAACCTGCTGCTGCTGCACGTACTAACATACCGGGGTCAATAGGAGGAGAGAATAATGAAAGTGTTTGTGGTACTCCATTAATATCCTCACTATTACGGATTTTAAACAAACGATCTGCAATAAGATCCCAATATGACAACATTTGTGCATTGGGAGGGATGCAGAAGTACAACATGGATAGGGTCACTGGCGGAGGGGGTAACTCAGCTCCACCTTCAGGAAGGGCACTTAAATCAGGGATAATATTTTCTAGATCGATTAATGCATTGCCAAAAGCATCTAGTCGAGCCACTATTTGATTATAGGTTTCATAAGGTGGCTGAGCTATAGGTGGAACAGTAAGTGGTTTTGGACCCAGTAATTTATCAGCAAGAACATACATCTGAGTAGCCTGTACGATGGATTCCATGGTATCCTGGCTGAATAGGTAGTCACCCCATTGGATCAAGTTATTAATATATTGCATGACCACTGCTTTTTGATAGGCTACGGTTCTGAACTGAGCTACTGCATAGGGCTTGAATGGATTATTCCTCCAGTATGCTATCGCAGATTCAAGGTTTGTTAATTCGGGATTATTGGGATCAGCCACATTGTAAAGCAGTGTATCTATCCGCTGATCGATATAGTCAGGTGTTTGTCTGAGGTAAAAGGGTTTTGTTACCCAATATTTTTGAGGGACGGTACCTGATAAAGCTCCCGTTGGATTGAATATGTAGTGGAACCAATCCATGGCCTCTTGAAACTGTTGGTTGGTAGTAAATTCCGTAGCTAGTAAGAATGGAATGTGATAAAAAAGCTCCCAATTATAACCACTATAGCTGCCATCGCTACTAAAATCAATGTCTTCAACAGGGTGTAGTTGAGGAACTATAGCGGTGGGTTGATAATTCGTGTCAAAATTAAATGCAGTGGTTTGTAATTGTGTATCTCGGTTCATTAATGCAGGTATACCATCTGCATAAAGCGTTTTACGAAGCGGGCAGATTAACGGATGGTAGTTGTTTGCAAATTTTTCGCCGTATCGTAGGGTTTTTAGAAGTTTAAACTCGTTTACGATTTTTTGATAATCGGGATCTTGAACTAGTTTTTGAAGAAGTGCATTGATATCATGGCTGGGATCTGCATTGTATAGTGCGATATATTTATTGATTATAGCAATAATTTCATCGATCAATTGTAAGATATCTGAAGCTGTTTGTTCTGTATAGATAAAGCCATTATCACTTTCCTGTCTATTATAAAATCCTGGGGTAATCACATATCCATGATTGCTATCCTCCATAAAATAAGGAAGCAAGGTGCCAAGAGGGATTTTGAAATATCGTCCCACCGAATCAGAAAACTTATATTCTCCATAAATACTCATCAGCAAATATTCGATCAGCACCACTACATAATCGATTTCTGTCATTTGTAATGGATAGGTTAATCTGAAATTGGCTGGTGTTGTTTTTAAGATGGTGTAAGGAAGAAAAATAGAGATACCATTGATTACCTCTAACAGGTCTGGTGCAGTTGAGTCGGTAAACCGCTGATTAAGCAGCTGTGTGTCTTTAAAAATTGGAAGGAATTCGGGAAAGTAATAATTGCCTTGATAGGCGAGTTCTGGGTAGCCTTTGCAACCTGTTAGATTAAACACACCATTGGTTTCGAAGGACTCATCTCCAACAGAACTATTGTAGGTACTGCTAAAAACCCATATTTGTTGAGTCAATTCTAAATACATGAGGTTGTAGGCGTCTTGTGGAAATTCGTCGGTCGTATAGTCTGATGGGGTCAGGATAAAATCTTCCGAGACCTTTTTAGGTAGCCATTGTTGGTTGGCGTACTCACTCACCGCTATTTGGATTTGAAGTTTGTTTTTAGGTTTATCATTTGCCTTTGTGGTTCCCATATCGCTAGAACTAGGAACGCTTGATTCTGGATTTGGGTCTGATACATTACTAAAGATGGGCCAGGCCAAACATAAACGGCTATTTCTGACAAAAGCTAAAAGATGATCGCTCGTGATGTCTAGTTTAACTTCTGTCCAAGGAGTCCAAACGCGTTCTTGTTGAAATTGTCTGTAGTAATAGGTAGCTGGGGTTCCTCCTTTTGTTCTTCCAAATACATGCATCGTTCTAATATCTACTTCATACCAGGTAGCCACCACTTCAAGAAAGGCAATCGTATCCAAGCTTTCTAAATATTCAGTGATTGCATCCTCGGCTGTATCCTCAGTGAGTCCATTTTGCAATAAATTATTCTCCAGTTGCTGAAACTGGAATGAACTATCGGTTCTTAAGCTAGGTGTAATCCAGTTTTCTGGATAAAGAAATATTTGTCGATTTGCTTCCCAAACGCGATAATTTGCCATCCATTCCCATTGTGTCCAACTTTGGTCAATGGAGATATCAGCTGCGGCTTGAGGCTCTAATCCCAGGATACAACGCTGAACAAAAAGCTGAACAGTGCCATGTGCAAGCACAATACGTGATGATTGCATCACGGCTTGCATTTCCACATCCACAAGATAGTAGTCATACAAGTCGTCGCTACTGGTCATGTCCGTATTGGTCGCTAATAGGTAGGCAACTAGCGCATCTCGCTTTTGAGGGCGGATGGCATCCATGATCTGTTTTAATGTAGTTAACCAGGTTGTTTCATCATAGCGTGCTTTGAGTGACATGCAAAGCAGATTGGTGTCTGCTGCTGTTAAAACAGGCTTGATAAATTCCTGAGCCAAGGCAACCGTGGAACCTAGTAGCCGAAGATCATTCATACAAGCTTGTACCGTATTCCATGTGCTTACGTTCGTGTAATTATTGAGACTGAAAACAGGGAAAAGATAAGCATCTAGATCATCCATGGTGTCCTGATCATATCCAGTCAGCGTACAGAATGCCTGGATGAATTGATCTCTAGTGGCCGTACTGCCAGGTAAAAGCATTTCGATCACCATTTGGAAAGTGATTGGGTTATCTGCATCGGCAGGATTAATCACTGGAGACAAATTAGTTGCAATGGCATCCATTTGTACAAATGCTACAAAGCTGTCATAGCTGATTGGATTCTGTCCAGCTTGATAGGGGATGCTATCAAATGTAAACCAGCCTAATTGTGAATTGTTTTCAAAATACCACGCGATGTTATCTGAGCTGAAAATGTCGATCAAAGGAAAAAGCTTATGCAATAAGCGAATCGTTTCATATTGACTTGGAAAGGCAGCATTGGTTATTGTTGGCTGGGTAGTGTCTGCTTTATCAATAAGTGCGTCTGCTGATAATATATCGCCAATCAGGGCAGTGCCAGGGGAAGGCTGTCCTAGTTTGGCATTTACAAGTACAATGCTTGCCAAATCGATTGTGGTATTCAAAGCGGTAGCAATAATTTGTTGTAAGGCGGCTTGCTTTGCATTTACGTAATTGTAATTGGCAACAGTATCCATAAATGCTTTTACGAGCGCTAATTGTTGCGTATCGTTAGGAATACCAGCACCGGATAGCATAGTGATCGCACTCGTAATGGCCGTGGTGTCAAATAAATTGCCGAGTGTAGTATTCACAAACGTGATAGCAGCTGTAGCCGCGGCTGAAGTCCAGGTTGGAGTGATATAACTGATCAATGTTTTCACATCATCATCACTAACACCGGTTAGTGTCGCTAGCAAACTTTGAAGTGCTGGCTCCTGTTCAATAGCTGTCAAATTGCTATCAAATGGTGATTGAGTAGCCATATAGGCACTTTTTAATGCCATCTGTATAGTTTGCAATATTTGTGTGACTTTGACATCTGTGAATTCCCGATTAGTCAGATCTATTGCTTGATGATTGAGTATGAAAGCGATATCTGCTGGTTTTAAGGGAATAGTTCGAGATAAAATTAGTGCATTAACAAAGGCCAGCGTTGTTTGTGGTGAAGCTTGGACATTTATTCCTATCAGCCCTTGCATGGTGATAAAGTCGGCTATTTTTAGCTTCAGCTTGCGAGCCAAACGTGTATATGCAAATAGGGAGCTGAGGTTCGCAAATGTTAAGCTTCCATTAGGTAGGATAGCGAGCAGTAGATTAAGATCCTGAGCGGATATTTGCAAGCAAATGGACAAGCTATTTGCATAGGTGCTCAAGTTTTGTGCCCCATTTACATTTGCGGGAAGTAGACCTGGATCTACAAATCCATTTTTGGCTTTGTTTAAAAAAACTTGTGTGTAAAGGGGATCTGTAGTTCTATTGGGTAGTACTGCATAAGGTATCGAGCCATAAAAACCCATTAATTCCTGAAGACTAAGACCTGTCGCTTGTGTAATACTAACTAAAGCAGCAGCTTTCATCAAACAACTATCATCGAGCACACCATTGCCCAGGTTGCTTTGTGAAATTATCGCATCCAACGTATCAAACCCCCATCCAGTTATCTTTTGTAATCTTAAAAAACGATGGATACGGTCAAGTGCAGGATCACTCAGATTAGCTATTTGCTTCTGTGTGGTGTCACAAGACATATCCAGGTTTTGGATAAAAAGGTTGTCTGTTTGATTGATGAATTTTAGCGATAAAAAGATGACAAGGTCAGCATAGCTAAGTCCTGATTTAGTGAGGAAGGTGCTCACTACTTGCATGTCGGTAGTGGCAACTGCTGTAGTTGTATTCCAATATTGCTGCTGATGTGTTGGATCGGGTGTTACGATCAGGCTTCTTTCAGTGTCTGTTAAGCCCAATTGTTCCGCTGCGATGCTTTGATCTGTTGGTGCACCTGCAACTTGAAAATCAGTCATTAGATCATAACGATTGATCCCAAATCGGGAGAAATAAGCTTCTCCTTCCACGTGATTTAAGTCAAATGGCAGAGTGAAAGCATATGTGCTTGTATTTAAAATCGTGTACGCATTTTGGTTCACATATTCTGGCGCAGCGGCAAGTTCATCTGCTGATGCCAAGGTTTGCCTTAATTGGAACACGGTATACTTATTTCCCCCATTGCTGACAATTTTGCAAACCGCCTTCGTGTCACGTAAATAGTGTGGTAGTGCTGCTGTTGATCCTATTGGAGACACTTGTGATGTTTCTGTATGAAATATAAGTGCTTGATCAGTAACAGGAATACCGGCGGCAACTAATGTACTAAGTAGTGCAGCCGACACCTTGCCTGAGAGTGGATCAGTTCCATCTGATAGATTACCTGTAAAAGCAATACCAGGATCTGGCGCAATCGTCTGTTCCAATATTTCGCATACCAAATCGATGTATGGCAAAGGTGTTTCGGCATTTTCACAACCTAAGTCAATATCACCTAAATCAGGTCTGCGGGCAAACAAGACATCTTTGGCCAAATTGCTTGTCGTATTTGTCGTTAAATCGGTCACTGTTCGATTACTAATAAACTGTAAGATTTCTACCAAGTAGGCAGCGGGACTTAACACCGATCGGCAATCCTGACAAGCACAAGCATCCGTTAGTTGAAAAAGCGATTGGAGGTTAGGAAAATCCTGAGTCACTTTCGTCAGTTTTTCTTCGAGCAATGGCATTTGGATTGCTGGAATATTCATCGAACTCGAGATATCGTTCAAGTCACCAGCAATGAGCATGGCTGCAGCTGTTTTTTGTTGTGCGGTTGCAAATACCTGCTGAGCTTCGGTAGCACTCATATTAGCTGCTGGTGCAATTTGATTGACGAATTGAGATTTGCCAGCCGATACAATGCTATGAGCTGAGGTGATACCCCGTTGCATAAGTGCATTGGTTTTGGAATAATTGGGTACTAATTTAAAAACACGCTGAACTGCCTTTAACTCAGCACGCATGGCCTCATTGGCTTGATTTGCTATATTTTTTTGTTTGAGAAAAACATCAATATTGCTGTCTTTTAGATCAAAATCATCATATGCTTTGAAGAAGTTATTGATAGCTTCTTGGTTTTTAAGAATGGTTTTCTTTTCTCTAGTCAATTGAGCAGCGAATGCCGCTGATGGAAATCGCTTCTCCATTTGTCGCACGAGCGATGAGGCATATAAGTCGATGGAGTTGTCTGCGACATCTATTTTTTTTGCAGCCTGATTGAGCATTTTTACCCAATCAGACTTTTTTAGCGAAGCCAGTTTTTTGACATCCTCTGATTTTGTAATTCCTTGGGATGTTTGTACCTGATCAACTAGGCTGCTATTGAAGCCTAGCAGCTGGGATAGTGTTGCTGTTGTTTGTGCATTTATTGCCGTTGTTTTATCTGGGAACAATGAAAAATTGCTCATTGTACTAAAAAAAGCATTCAAATCATTTTTGTTTGCTTGGAAAGCTTGACCCAGCTCGGCAATCTTATTTTGGAGCACAAACTGACTAATGATACCGACTACCTTTTGTGGGTATTCAGTGGTATAATATGTCGTAGCTGCTTTCTTATAACTGCTCAATTTTGCTAGGTCTCTTGAGCATTGTTTCGATACACTGCTTGGTACCAACAGTGTTTGAACAGCAGCATCCACATCATTTTGTACCTGTTTCGGATCTGCTAGTACCACATCATATATTAAAGTTTTGATGTCTGTATTAACATCGATCGACAGTCTTGCTTGATAGGTCGTCGTAAGGTCATTTTTCAAAAGCGTGTTTTCACGTAAAATAGCATAGAAGAAAGTAGGGTCTACTTTGGTCGCATCACTTAATCGATTAGCCACCACTACATGCTCAAGCTTAGCCTGTAGTATTCCTGCTTGGTTGGATAAAAATGCGATGTCATGAGTGGTAATATTCTCTTGTAGATCGCTTATTTTAACTTTTCCAATTAAAGGAGTAATGGCATTGACTATAGACTCATACTCAATTTGATCAGGAGGTATGGCCATTGTAATAGTCACATTTATTTTCTCTCTTGCTGAAGCATTGTAGCGAATACTAGCTAAATCAGATGTGTAAATGACTTTTTGGGTTGTGGGAGTGCATATTTGCAATGAAATATCAGGTCCCTTGGCGCTTCGTCCAGCTACTGGTTTTTTGACGGATCTCTTTGTAAGATCATCGTGGTCATGATCATTATCACTTTGATGATCGTTGGTACTGGGGATTCTATTTGATTGACCATAGAGGTACTCTATTGTATAATTGCCATTACTATCGGTAAGGCACTCACCCAAAAGTTTTTGAGAACGCATACTGCGACTGTAGGCCTGTACTAACAAATTAGCTTGTGGACGGTTTAACTGGTCAGTTATTTGTCCCAGGATAACATACTTAGATTGAGTTTGAGCTGCCATAGCAATTTTTTTAATGGGTTAATATTTTTTGCCAGGATTAGGATATTTATCCTGTTTGTCCTTTAGTCTAATCTTATAAAACCTCATTTAAATAACTTATACATCAAGCTGTAAATCATGCTTCAGGTAGTTTTACCTCTAATTGTACTTCAGTACCATTCTTATTTAGCCAATAAATACGACCACTTTGTGCGAAGCTTGTAAAATCATCAAGTGCTACATCTCTTTCTACAAGCTTTTCCATATAATATCGACTTACAGGATAACCGAAGTAGTAGTATGCCTTATTCTTACATACTTTGGATTGAATAGGTATAAGTAGTTGAAAGGGGTCTGTTTTAGCGATTTGATAGTGTAAAAAATATTTCTTGTCGCGTTTAATGATGTGTGGCTTTACTAAAAAGACTAATTCATCTAAGTTCACATTGGGGTTTGACCCAAAATGTCTTTTGAGATGTTCGATTATTGATTTGAATAGTTTCATAGCCTGGCCCCAATCCTCCCTTAGAAGAAAGGGAGGCATTTTTATTAATTATTTTGAATTGTTTGTTACTAACTTTAGTCAACCTTGATTCGGATAGTTGGGTAGTGTATCTAAATGTATGATAGGTAATATTTGGATAAAATATGATCGAAAATATCGAAACACACTGTGCTTTTCAAGCAACTAAAGGTGGTTTTTAAAAATCAAAACGCATACTTTTTTATCCCTGAAAAGAGTCATCATACATTTAGATACACTACCGATAGTTGAATAGGACCCGCTCTTCTTTGGAGAAGAGTGGAGTGAGGTGAGGCCCAATGATCAGGGCCCCGCTGGTACAGGCACAGGTTGGGGTGGAGGTCCTGGACCTGGGCCAGTCTTGCCAAGAGGTGGGGGATATTGTCCCCATGCCCTCCCTGGATTTCCGGCATAATCGCCTCCACCCACATGTCCTACCATTGTTGGATCAGGGTCGCCTGGGCCAGGTATTTGGTTACCCAAGAGTGCGGCCACAAATACCGACCATCTTCTAGGAATTAATAAGCCGATGATGCATCCAAAAATATTGGCAACGATATCTGTCAGCGAATCGAGGATATGATTGACTGTACCCTGATTTGTTTGCTCTGCTTGAAATGAACCCCAATCTATTGGGCTTTCATGAACAACGCCTGCGAGAATTAAAAACGGTACACCAAATGGACCAACCCGATCTGCTGCGATTGCATTGGTCGAGGCATGCCATGCATGCATGCCATTTAGGGCAGCAGTACCATTCGAGACCTGGTCTGCCCTTCGGGCGGTAATATCCATGTCATTGGCAAAAGAGCGGGGGACAGCTAATGCAGTCGTGCCACCAGGTCCCCATTTGTCTTCAACTACTTCACGGAATCCAAATATTCGAAGAAACCCTAAGCCCATATCTTTTAAGCCTCTTAAACCACTTGCACCATTCCAGGTAAACAAACTACCAATTAGCCTTACTAAGCCGCCTAGAATTTCGACCAGACCTGCCAATGGGGCCGCTACGATACCCGGTAAATAATTTCGAATCCAGCGACTAATAGTTGCAAAAGCATTGACAATAGAATCTAAAACACCAGATCCCGTTGGTTGTGGGGTGCCTAAAGGCGACAGGTCGAGTGGTGTTTGCGTTTTAGGCGTTCGATTTAAATCGGTGATCGTTCGATTAATTTCTACTTCATTCACTCTGCCTTCAGGATGTGTTTGTGATAAATCTTGGCTGCTTGTTGGCCCCGGTGGCGGTGCGGGGGGAGCAGGAGGAGGTGCTACTGCTTGTTTTCCATCTTTGTCTTTTGCATTCAATGGATTGCCCCGCACATAGGTAAATACATTTAATCCATCGCCAACTCCAATGGGGTCTCCATTTAGCCATCTGCCCAGCCAAGGCAAATAATAGCGGGCACCAAAATAGGACAGGCCACTTTCTTCATCTCGTTCTTTGCTTACATACCGATAGCGTTTGGCACTGGCTTGGATATTTTTATCCATGGCCTGATAGCTCGTAGTGCCATAAGGATGGTATTCCTCATAGCTGATCATATTGGCATGATCATCGGTTTCCATTACAGCCGAACCTAGATGGTTCCCAAACTGATAGCGAACAAGCTGTGCCCGTGCAGTATCGGTACCAATAGTGCGGGTTTCAACCATCGCAATCCGACTTTGATCATCGGCCACATGGCATGTTTGGCGTTCGAGTGTGACGGTATTGGTGTTATCATATTCACGATATATTTCTATGCCACCTACATAAATTCGTTGATTTTTTTTGCTGGGGCTCGGAACACCCATGGTAGCCTGTAATTCGGTAATTTTTCGCACTCTTTGGCCACTGCCGTCGTATACGTAATAAGTTGTTTCGGGTATTCCTGTTGCTATCTTTTGTTGGGCAATGGCTTGTAATTCTTCCTTAAAATTCCACTGCATCACCTGCAAATGGGGTAGCTCAGTGATAAAACCATGCTGAGGATGATGTGGATAGGAATAATTAAATGTATTTGCACCTTGTCCAACTTGAGTCGACTGAAGTCGATTGCTAGTCGTTTCATAGGTGTAATTCCGTGTCCAGCTATTACCTGTTGCAGTATGTTGCATTTGGGTAATGTTGCCTGCATCATCATACGTATACTGCTGAGTATAGTTTTGCCAAGCCATGGCATCCCCCTGATTATACTGCATCAAAAATGGGAGATCATTCCAGTTGTCTTCTATGCCAAAGTTTGCTTGTGCAAGATGTTCTCTGCCTGTGGCTCCTATCAAGTGATAAAGAGGATCGTAGGTATAGGAAGAAGTTCCAGTGATTTTTTGATTATTAAAAAATATATCCGGGATATTTTTGTCTACAATAAAATTGATGTTGCCTACAGGATCGATGGTGTAGTATAAATCTTGCAGTGGGTCATTGTTAAGCCTGGTAGTTTGTAATCGAATCAGGCGGAAGGTCTGTATATCATAGAAATAATTGGTGGTTACGTCGTTCCCATAACGTATTTTGCTGCGCTTCCTTTTCTCATTATAGTCAATCTTTTTTACAAAAAAACTGGTGTTGCCATTCTGGGTCAATTGCACCTGGTTTAATAAAGCTGCCTCATTGTACGCGAGCTGGTGAGTACTTCCATCTGGAGTAGTTTGTTGGATAATCCGACTCAGCGCATCATATTCAAATGTGGAACTAAAACTTTCTGTCGTATCCAATGCCAAATCAGGGTTAGGTACGCCCCAATTAACCACACCCTTATAATCAGTAGCAAAGGTTCGGACGGTATTCAGGGGATTCCCTTTAAAATCATAAGCCGTAGTTACTACTTTGCCTGCTGTGTCATAAACATATACGGGTTTGGTTCGCCAATTATTGGTGGTATCGCCAGGCAAGCCTTCTCCATACATTATTTTTTCAAAAACATTGTTTAGTGGAGTAATACCATCCCCACCTATAATTGTTTTTAGTGTGAGGCGGTGTAATGCATCATATGTAAAAGAAAATGTTTGATTGCGTTCGTCCCAGGTACGTAGGGCATCGCCCATTGTATTTTTTATCAACCATCGTTGGCCCGTATCCATGCTGTTCTGATATACTTGGTTGCCTAGCATGTCGTATTTGTATTGCATTTCTACATTGCCTCTGGCATCGGTAATGCTGCGAAGATTGCCTTCGATATCTACATCTAGTTCAGTATTGTAATATATTTCTACGTTGGAGAGATCTTGACCATTGTCTTCAATTTGTAAGATGGGCCTTCCCATGGTGTCTACATAACGTTTACAAGGCGTGTTGTTATGTAAAGCAGCTTTTTGAGCAGATAGCTGTTCATTAACAGGATCTTTCCCCTTAGCAATCAATTCAGCATCGATGAGGCGATGGAATCGATTGTTATACCATGCAGAAGCAAGTATATGATCATTTTGATCGTAGATAACTTGCTCCCAAGAGTCGAACTCTGTAGTAGAAAAAGTATCATCTGGAAGCTCTATTCTCATCACTCGTCCGATGGCATCGTAATACATGATGGGAGTGACACCCATTTCCACCAGTTCTTTTAAATCTTCGTATTGAAAACTTACCGAAAAATAGGGTTCATATTTCTTAACCGGATTTCCTTTATTGTTCAGTACCGTTCGTCCATTGCCAATCCAGCGGAGTTGAGTTGGACTAGAAGCAGAGGTGTCCACTGTGGTGATCGTGTAGGTGTCATCAGGCTGTACTACAATTTGTTTGGCGAGCCCTGGTTCTGCTTGTACTTTTTTCATCACTACCTGCCCCAATCCATTAGAATACTCAAAACTGATCTGAATAGGCGAGTTATTACTTTGTTGGTAATGCTGCTCCCGCATAATCGAAGCGACAACGACAGGACTTGTACCACCTGAGTTTTTATAGACATCCAAATCATAAACAAAGCGTGCCGTGGAATGATTCAATAAAGTAGTTCCTATGGCAACTAAATCAGTTGAAGTAGATGAATTAAAGAAATTAGTTATCAGTGAATTATCTGTCGAAGAAGAGTAGTCCGTCAACCCTGATAAATCATCCGCCTGGGCACCCTTTCCAAAAACAGCCACTGCTTTAATAAAACCCAATTCATCCGAAATCGCTTGGGAAATATTTAGATTCGGATCCTGGATTCGCTCAGGTGAAAGGGTTCGCATATTGAATGATAAAACGCTCGTTTGATTTTGTAGAGCGTCGATAGTGGTATCAGTCAGCAAAAAATAATTAGAGTAATACTGGACGCTGGTGATGCCACCAAAGGGATCCGTAAACGAAATAGGTACATAAAAACGATTTTGGGCATCGGCAAATGTTTCAGCCCCCTGTATAAATTGTGTACTACCTGATCGTATCCACCAATTAACATCTCCCTCGCTGTGGATGAATTTCCCCTCCAATAAAAGGGGATCGCTTACTTTCCCCCCGTAAATATCAGTGATGAGTGTGGGGGTATATGCTTTTTGATAATTCTCAAATGGTATCCCCTTGGATTGCATTTGGTTTAAGGGTAATGGACCTGTTAAATCATTTTTATAGAAGATGTTTCGTACATGCTCTATTAAGCGTTTTTGTGAAGTCCCGGCTGCAGGAGTGGCATTGATTGCAGCATAATCAACCTCCACAGCAGTTGTCAGGATATTGTTAAAATCACTTAGCGAAAAAAGAGAACCTGATTTTTGAACCCCTTTCAGCTCATAGGTTTGTACTTCGGATGGTATTCGGAGACGATAATCGGTATCGGTATCAATATCATTGGTGAAGCTATTTTGGACGTAGGTGATGAGCGTTTTATTTTGAGCATCCTGAGTTGCTTGAGGCAATGTGGTATCAACCACAGTTCGGGGATACATCACAAAAGCAGACTCCAATACATGCCCATATTCATCGAATACGGTGTTTAAATTGTGAGAAATGCGAGGATCGTCCGTAATGCGTTCATAATTGTAGATAATAGCTTCACTTTCTTTGGCCATAAAAATGGCATACTTATTCTGACCTTTTGGCTGCAGCAATTCGACTACACAATTATGTGTAGCTACTGTGAAGGGTGTTAACTCTTTTTGTATTTGAGGGGGTGTGGCACCTGTTGAAGGCGCATCTAAGGCAAATACTTCGGAGCGCAAGCCCATGCCCTTGCAGGTGCGCATGGCCTCTTGCCATTCTAGGCCAGTTAGGTTGCTTATTGTTGAAGGATCCAGCCCAGGTGCGGCAATGAGTTGTGTATCGGGTAATGGGGTTTCATGATTGGTGACTACATAGCCTTGACGACTCATCACCTCGTACCAATAATCTTGCTCGAATTGGTTGAATAATCGATCGAAGCCTAAAAATGCACCCGTATGAAACCACGATTTGGTACGTACAGGAGCTTGATGCAAATTTTGCTCAACTATATTGGTAGCACTCCCTTGAATCCAGTTGTCAAAACTCTCGGCGTCAGTTTGCTCCACCATGCCAAAACCTCTGAACTCGCGTTCAGGATGATCGAAATAGCCATGATGATATTTGTAACAAGAAACAAATTGGTATCCGGTAATTGTATCTATTATTGTCGTTTTTGAAACGCACTGTACAGGAAAATGTAGTTTGGTCGCCCATGGTTGCTCAGCTAATTTATCTTCAATATAAAACTGAGTGGAGGGGGTATATTCCAAAGTAACTTCTTTCCCCAAATTGTTTTTGTAAGAGGTCATCAAGTATGGCTTCTTACTGTTCATCAGATCGATATATCTTAATGGAGCATTGGCATCTTTAGCCAAATTAGACGACCACACAATACAAGGGACACCATTGCCTAATAGATCGACAACAATGATATTCGCTTGATGATGCACGTCTGGAAAAGCGTTTATTTCAAAAGCGCTTGTATCGAAACTATTTCCATTTAAATTCAGCCAGCAGGAGAATTTATTTTTGCCTAAATAAATGATATCTGTTGTTCCTGAACCATCGATATCGGCTATGCGAAGTAATGTAGGGTTGAATGCGTCAGGGTAATCAAATAGGGGGGCATTGTCCATTGCTACCTTTGCGCCAAATTTTCCAAACCCCAAATTAGGCCAATAACAAATCTCGCCGTTCCGTACACGAACAATGTCAGTTGTGCCATCACCCTTCATGTCGGCTAAGAAAATACTTTGTGTCAGATCGGCGAAAATAAAGACGGGTCCTTGTTCCTCGTCAAATAATTTGGGTACTTGTTGAGCAGGCCCAAATCCTTCTCTGCCTGCTGAAGGATACCAGGTAAGCACATAATCTTCTGAGATTAAAAGATCGGGCTTGCCATCACCATTTAGGTCAAGCATGCGAGTAAAGGGGCTCTCAAAGTCAATATTGGGCAGATTCTCGAACGTTTGAAAGGACTGCCATGAGTCATCATCGCTGAGTTCAAAAAAACCTCTAGGCTCCCCTTTAAAATTGACTATCTGTTTGCAACCATCGGCACCTAGATCCATCAATTTTAGTGGCTTATTTAAACCTACAAATGAAGGCTTAGGAGATACTAGACTTGCTTGTTCAAATTTCCCATTGCCTAGATTGTGCTTGTAATACCATCCATCACCTTGCTCAGTCAATATGCCCGATAAGCCTTCACTAAACAAATCGGTAAATAAATAGGGTGGATCTTGTAAACCTGTAGGTGCATTAACCAAATCTTCCGTTGAAATGGTATTCACATTCGAGTTCCATTCATTCTGTTGATATTGAAACTCAATGGCAGGTAGACTTTTCTGTGTATAGGTGCCATCTATTTGCTTAATATAGCCAGTGGAAGTAATCGATGTTAGAAATATAATACTCGCCTCGAAGCTTGTATCATACTTAAAATCGAGTGATTTGATCAATGCAGATCCACCTACCAATTCGTCGAAGTAGTGAAAGAATAATATTCGATTGCATAATCTGGTGGTACGTATTTCAAAACCTGATTTATATTCCGAAAAAGCATCTGGTCTGAAATTCCAATCATTTATTTCATTAAAGGGTGCATTGACATTGTATTCACCATAGTCAAAAATGGTTTGAAATAAATAATCTGATACTTCAGGGAAGGAATCACCCAATTGTTTGTATGGTGTTTTGTTCCCGTAAAGGATTTTTTGGAGATACAAATTGGTGTAAGTAATTGTGCCGGCTACGAGACGGTTTTGATTATGTATCGATAAATCATCAATACCACTGCTATCTTCTGGCTTATAAATGTAGTTGATGCAATTTCCTCTGTCATCAAATGAGAATTCAGGCAACCATCCAAATACCCGATTGGAGTCTTGCGGATCAACTAATTGAGATGAGCTAGTCCATCCAAAAAGCGTAGTGACATTTTCTTTGGTTATCACACGCCATTTCATCTCTTGTGACGATTTGCTCGACCAGCGTTCAATCCGGGCAAATAAACCTTCTATCCGCGGTTTATAAAATCGAATGGTAAATAATCCATTGGGCGAGTCCTCTTCATTGATGACATAATTCCCATTCATATCCACAATGAAGCTTCCATTACTTGCCTTTTGATATTCTGGCACTAAATCTTCAGCTTCCGAGAAAAGAAAGGTATCAGAGTCGATGGAGTCAATATATTGTGGACGTTCTTTATCTGTTTTTCGTTTGATGGATGATAAATTGATTTTCCATCCTAGGCCAAAAACGCTATTGCCATTACCTGAATCATAGGATAAACCTAGTGTTGGGGTATTACTACGCGCTTGAGAAAATGGGAGGGCTACTGAAAAAGAAGCTGTTCCACTAACGGCGTTTACAGAAAATTTTTCGTCAATGCCTTTGATAGCCCCCCCTCCTGTGGGAAGTGTGATTGACGGTGCTTCAATCCGATTGGATTTCGTTTTCCCTCCATCAGGTCGTATAAATTGATTCGATGAGTTGCTATCTGCACCCTGATCGATCGCATTTTTTAAAGTTGACTCAGGCATAGGAAAAAGATCTTTTTAAAGACGGTGAATTCCATATATTTTTTAACTTTTTGTTAATTTACAGTTAATAAAAATAATCTTAAAGAGAAATATTTTTTTATTTATTAACTATTAATGTCCTGATATTCAGTTTTATAGTCAGTTATCAACATTCACTTGTTGACAACTGACTGTCCAGTTATTATTAAAAATATTTTTTCTGATAATTATTTTTAATAAAAATCGTTAGCAATAACTCTGGGTAATGCGTGAAAATTAATTGAGAGGGGTTTATCTTTCTGTCTGTATAAGAATTATACAGACAGATTTTTTTTCAATAAAGTAAATACCAGAAGAATACAATTTGGCCTTCCTCAAAGTAAACAGGTGGGAGCAATAGAATGCTATATTAAGCAGAACACGTAACGCATCCTTCATCCATCGAACAAACGTTATTTGCTGGAATTCCATCATCAGTCATTTGGTCAACGTGATTTGGAATCACAGGTTCCATTGTTTTACCAGCTTGGTTTTCTACTGTAAACTTCACTGCTTGTGATGCTGCTTGTGTACGTAGGTAGTACATACCTGTTTTTAATCCTTTTTTCCAGGCATAAAAGTGCATAGATGTAAGTTTCGAAGCATTGGGCGAACTCACAAATAAGTTTAATGACTGCGATTGGCAGATATAAGCTCCTCGATCAGCAGCCATATCGATGATTGTGCGCATTTTAATTTCCCAAACTGTTTTATATAGCTCTTTTATTTCTACAGGAATTTCGTGGATGTCTTGAACAGATCCATTGGCTGCGATGATCTTATTCTTCATATCATGATTCCATAGGCCCAGATTCACCAAGTCGTGTAACAAGTATTTGTTTACAACGATAAACTCGCCACTTAATACTCGGCGGGTGTAAATATTAGAAGTATAAGGTTCAAAACATTCATTATTACCCAAGATTTGTGAGGTGGAGGCTGTTGGCATGGGTGCAACCAATAATGAGTTGCGTACACCGCGTTGAATTACTTCGTTACGCAAGTCGTCCCAGTTCCATCGCCCACTATTAGGGGTCACGTTCCATAAATCAAACTGAAATTTTCCTTTGGATAGTGGTGAGCCCTTAAATGTTTCATATGGGCCATCTTTTATAGCCAAATCTTTCGAAGCAGTCATGGCTGCAAAATAGATTGTTTCAAATATTTCTTTGTTCAGCTGTTTGGCTTCTTCACTTTCAAAAGGCAATCGTAATTGTATAAATGTATCTGCTAGGCCTTGTACACCTAAGCCTATTGGTCGGTGACGCATATTCGAGTTTTGAGCCTCGACGATGGGGTAATAATTATTGTCTATAATCCGATTTAGATTTAGAGCTGCTTGATAAGTTACTTCGAACAATTTATCATGGTTGAAAGCTCCATCCATAATATAACGTGGAAGTGCTAATGAGGCTAAATTACAAACTGCCACTTCATCAGCAGAGGTGTATTCCATAATCTCGGTGCACAGATTGGAACTTTTAATCGTGCCTAAATTCTGCTGATTGGATTTGCTATTTGCTGCATCTTTATACAATAAATAAGGAGTCCCTGTTTCTACCTGTGAATCTAATATGGCAAACCATAGCTCTTGTGCTTTGATTGTTTTACGAGCACGACCCTCTTTTTCGTAACGTTCATAAAGAGCTTCAAACTCTTCGCCAAAACATTCATGTAATCCAGGAGCTTCGTGTGGGCAAAATAGGCTCCAATTACCATCGGCTTCTACTCGTTTCATAAATAAGTCTGACACCCAGAGTGCATAAAATAGGTCACGTGCACGCATCTCTTCTTTACCGTGATTTTTACGTAAATCAAGGAATTCGAATATATCGGCATGCCATGGTTCCAGATAAATAGCAAAAGCCCCTTTTCGTTTACCGCCCCCCTGATCTACATAGCGAGCTGTGTCATTAAATACACGAAGCATAGGAACAATACCATTGCTAGTTCCGTTCGTTCCACTGATGTAAGAGCCCGTGGCACGCACATTGTGAATACTTAGTCCGATTCCTCCTGCACTTTGCGAAATTTTAGCTGTTTGTTTTAGCGTATCATAAATACCATCAATGCTGTCATCTTTCATGGCTAGCAAAAAGCACGACGACATTTGAGGTTTGGGTGTCCCTGCGTTAAATAAAGTAGGCGTTGCATGGGTGAACCAACGCTCACTCATCAAATTATATGTTTTGATAACATTGTCGATGTCCATTTTATGAATACCTACCGATACGCGCATAAATAGATGTTGTGGTCGTTCAACAATTTGACCATCTAGTTTAAGTAGGTATGATTTCTCTAATGTTTTAAAGCCGAAATAGTCAAACCCAAAATCACGATCGTAAATAATGGTGCTGTCTAACAATTCTGCATGAGTTATGATCACTTCTAAAACATCATTCGCTATTAATGATGCGTTGAGTCCTGTTTTGGGATCCACATAACGATGCAGGAGCTGCATTGTTTGAGAAAATGATTTGAGTGTATTTTTGTGAAGATTAGATACGGCTATACGCGATGCTAGTAAAGCATAATCAGGATGCTTAGTCGTTAACGAAGCGGCTGTTTCAGCGGCTAAACTATCCAGTTCAGATGTGGTAACGCCATCATATAAGCCCTCGATCACTTTTTTTGCTACATCAATTGGATCAACTAATGGTGTAAAGCCATAGCAAAGTTTTTCAATTCTGGCAGTTATCTTATTGAAGTTTACTGTTTCCTTTTTACCGTTTCTTTTTATTACAAACATGATCTTTTGGGGTATTGAGTCCTGAGTATTGCGATTTTTTTGAATCTTATGCTTCTATCAAAAAATAGATTTAAACTCTTCCTTCGAAGAGAGTGGGGGTAAGGCTTAAAAATCCTCATCCAATGAGAAAGCCTGACTTTTTGTATCAGCCGATAAAACTCCGCTTTTTTGATAATCGCCCACACGCTTTTCAAAGAAGTTAGTTTTTCCTTGCAGCGAAATCATCTCCATAAAATCAAATGGATTTGTGGCATCATACAGTTTATCATATCCTAGTTCTAGGAGCCAACGGTCAGCTACGAATTCAATGTATTGGCTCATGAGCTTGGCGTTCATTCCAATCAGATTAACAGGTAGTGCATCTGTCACAAATTCTTTTTCGATCTCTACAGCGTCAGCAATAATATTTGTCACTTCTTCTTTAGGTAATTTGTTGTTCAGCATATTATAGAGCAAACAAGCAAATTCGCAGTGCATCCCCTCGTCACGAGAAATAAGTTCATTACTAAATGTTAATCCGGGCATTAAGCCTCTCTTTTTTAACCAAAAAATTGAACAGAAACTGCCTGAGAAGAAAATCCCTTCAACAGCCGCAAATGCAACTAATCGCTGGGCAAAGTTTCCATTATCGATCCATTTAAGGGCCCATTCTGCTTTTTTCTTTACACATGGAATGGTGTCAATCGCATGAAATAGATGATTTTTTTCGATTGTGTCCTTTATATAAGTATCAATCAGTAAGGCATATGTTTCGGAATGGATATTCTCCATCATGATTTGAAACCCATAAAAACAACGTGCTTCAGGTACTTGAACCTCTCGCATGAAGTTAACAGCAAGATTTTCATTGACAATACCATCACTTGCTGCAAAAAAAGCGAGTATATGCGATATGAAATGTCTTTCACCTGAGTTTAGGCTTTCCCAATCTTTCAAATCGCTCGAAAGATCAATTTCCTCAGCTGTCCAAAAACTAGCTTCATGTTTTTTATACATCTCCCAAATGGCAGGGTACTTGATTGGTAAAATCACAAAGCGGTCTTTGTTTTCTTTGAGCAAAATTTCATCTTCTGGATTCATCGTTTTCGTATTTTGTTTTAGAGATCGACAAAAGACAGCAAACCAATAGGAGAGCGTCCCTTGTAAAACCTTATTCTTGCAAACTTTAACAATAGTATTGTATGGGCAGACTTCTGGTTTGTGGTATCTTAATTGGCCTACTCATCTATTCCAAAAAGATACTCTCAGCATTCAAACACAGTTCCTTTTATTTTTATTCTCTTGAATAATGCACCAAATCAGTTCTTGAAAAGAGACTGCTTCAGCAAAAATAGTTATAAAATAGATGGGGATGAAAAGTTCTTTTAAACATTCGAAATACGATGAATTCAAAACTGTTTGATGGTTTAAATCAAGATTAATAGGATTTTATTATTGTGCTATCTGGGTGTCAAGCGCTGTAGTAAGCAGACTAAAAATTAATTCAAAATGAAATGAAGGTGAATAAGCTTTATTTTTTTTTATTTTCTCCACACGCTCTTTTCCTTGTTCTTTTAGCTTTAAATTTTGCAATTAAATAGATGACTTTTTAAACCTGATTTATCAAAACAAACTTCAAATACATGAATCAAAAAGTTGATATATATGTAAGCAAAGCCAAAAAATGGCAAGAAGAAATAAAGAAACTTAGAATGATTATTCTTAGCTGTGGGCTGACCGAGGAGCTGAAATGGCATGCCCCTTGTTACACGTTTCAGGAAAATAATATTGTTCTCATACAAGCATTTAAAGAATATTGTGCACTTCTATTTTTCAAAGGCTCTTTGTTAAATGATGCCAATGGGATTCTAGTCAAGCCTGGGGAGAATACACAAGCTGGTCGTCGGATTCGATTGAACAGTATCCAGGAAATAGCTGAAATGGAACCTATATTGAAAGCCTATATTCATGAAGCTATTCAAGTGGAAAAAGCTGACTTGAAAGTGAATTTTAAAAAAAGCATAGAATTCATACTTCCTGAAGAGCTTCAACATAGACTAGATGAGGATCCAGCTTTCAAAACTGCTTTTCATGCCTTAACACCCGGAAGACAAAGAGTTTACAATCTTTACTTCTCTGCACCAAAACAGTCTAAAACGCGAGAGGCAAGGATCGAAAAATATATTCAACAAATTCTCAATGGAAAAGGGTTAAATGGGTAGTGTATCTAAATGTATGATGACTCTTTTCAGGGATAAAAAAGTATGCGTTT
>CALLKE010000155.1 GCA_938008555.1 uncultured Pedobacter sp. | reverse complement strand
TTCAGCGTAGCTGAATTTCGAACCGTAGTCGGCGTAAGCCGTGGTTCGGTTGGCAGGGAATTGCGCGCAGAAGTACACTTCTAGCACAATGACCGAAAACAATGTCATCCAGTCCCCAGAGCCAAATTGACTAAATGCCACTTTTGTGGTATTTTTGTTGTATGAGCAATCAAAATGAATTTCCTCCTAAGGGATTCCACATTGTACGGGGAGTAGATACGCCTATTGGCCCGATGGATATGCTGGAAGAGAATGAAGGCTATAAATTGCGTATTCCCTTATTTGTTATAGTCGAAGTTGATAAAGTACCAACACCTCAAGACCCACCAGCTGAACTTTAGTTTCTTCAAATTACGAAACGTTCTCTCGATTTATCATTAAATCATTCTTAATTACAGTTATAACTTCCTTTATCGTGGTGAGCCAAGCTTGACATTTTTAAGCTTTAGTGTTATTATTCGATTATGGTTGCCCTCAGTGAGCTATCGAATTCTGCACACGACGTGTTGCCAAACCTTGGCGATTTACCACTCGATCAACAAAGAGATCGATTGTTTGAGACATATAGTTCGCAGCATTTGCTCAACACGGATAACGAAACATACGTCACTGACAATCCTTTAGGGGATATTATCAAGATGCGCTATGCAGCGCTTAGCCCCTATGTAGAATCCGTAAGGGAGCGCATGCGGCAAGGAGCGGTTTCACGGATTATTGTTGATGCAGAATTAACACCCTCAGATTTGTTTGAGCAACTGCAAAAGATTGATGGTCAAGACAGAGGCATACTACTAACAAGAAGTATCAGTCGGGCTCGCTTAGATCAAGCACTTATGACTGGTAGTGATAGAGACGGGTCTTCAAATACAGGATACCACGGTGGAGAGTATGAAGATCTTGCAATGAAGGAGTATGCACTGACTGTCGTCGGTGACATTACTTATGCAACGCGTACAACACCTAACTCGGCAAATATTCGAATTAACCCGTATAACGCCCTTCTCGTATACGCTCCTGAGGCTCTACAAGAGATAGCACCTAAAAGCCGGTATATCATGGGTTCTTCTGGTTTGCACACCTTTATTGACCCCCGATTAAAATGGCAGTCCCTGCTTGCGGTTGTTGAGACTACTGAGTCGCCGAAGCAAGCAGGCAGAAAAATTGGCAATATTGCAGTGCCAACGCACGCAATATTAGCGGCTGACAGGCCTTACCAAGGACGGGCTTATGATTATTAGGGACATGCTATCTGACACGGGCCATGCACAGCGTGAGTTAATAATTACTGACGACAGTGCTGAATTATTATCTCAAAGCCTTGGCGTAAAGACTCTTTCAGACCTAGGCCCCGAGCAAGTGAGATCTCTTTATACATCACTTCAAGACACTAAGAATGCGGCTCCCACAGCGCCCAAAACACGATACTCCACCGAACATGGTGAAGTCGAACTCAACAAAGCTGATTTGGGCGAAGAGTTATACGCCGCCATGTTACCAGAGCAGACAGATCCTGATGGGCTAAGGTTCGATCCGCTTTATTCGACGGTAGAATTTACTATGAAGGTTATGACGCCTCAAGATAGTAGAAGTTATATTGATTTCTGCGAAGGACGCAACAAAGACCTAACCACGCAACAATTCAATGCTTTAATAGAGGGTTCTAAAATTATTCTAAGCACTCTATTTGAGCCCCCGAATCTCGCTTAATTGCGGTTATAACTTCCTCTATCGTTGTGAGCCAGAGCAAAGTAGATAAAGTCAGAACCGTTGATTCGGTTCTGGCTTTTTTATATCCGGACAAGAATTGAAACTTATTGATATTATTAGACTATGAAGACAATAGTAAAGTCACTGATATATGACGATGCAGATAACGTATTAGTGCTAGTCAGAAGCAACACGCACCCGCGTTACGCCGATGAAGAAGACTTGCCTGGCGGCGAACTCGAGGGCAGCGAACTTCCAGTTGTGTCTGCTCTTAGAGAAATCCACGAGGAAACTGGACTGTTGATTCAACCGTCAGAGGCTCGCGAGGTTTTACGAAAAAAAGTAGAGCCAAGCACTACTCACATCCTTTTTAGGTGCAAAATCCATAGCTTAAAACCATCGATCGAACTAAGTTGGGAACACAAATCTTATGAATGGATTAAGTTAACTAATAACTACGTGCTTCAATCTAAGGATGACTACATTTCAACCGTGAACGGGTGGCTCATCTCAAATAGAAGCACGTAAATTTTGTGATTCGGAAATTATTGAAGATCCAAAGAAGATGTACGTAGCATAAAAAACGACACGAAACTTTGTTGATGTCGTCTTCAATAAGTCTAAGTTAAAGCTTTATATCAACATGAAGACTGGCACGCTAGATGACCCGCGGGGCCTTGCCCGTGACGTTGAGTCACCCGTGCATATCGGCCACTGGGGTAATGGTGACTACGAAGTTGAAGTCACGGCTGGAACTGACCTAGACTATGTGATGGATCTCATCCAACAGAGTTACGAGATCAATCAGTAGTGTGCGGTCTTAAAGTGCTTTTAGAAAAAGCTGCAACGAGATCGGAAGAGCACACGTCTGAACTCC
>CALLKE010000154.1 GCA_938008555.1 uncultured Pedobacter sp. | reverse complement strand
TAAATTTTAACACAAATTTTGTATTTTGAGTAGCTTATGAATTATAGTTGGAGTAGTTATGTTGACGGAGTTGTAGTGGTGCTATATCTACTATTTTGCTTGATAGTAGGGTTTTATAAGAGTAAAAAAATCACCAACATCAGGGAATATGCTCTTTCAGATGGTAGAACCCCAATGATAGTTTTGGTCTGTACTATTTTTGCTACTCACGTTGGAGCTGGCGTAACTATGGGAGCGATTCAAAAGGTTTATACTATGGGAGCAATTTTTATGTTTGCTCAGCTTTTTTCTCCCCTTAGATGGGTGGTAAACGCAATAATATTTGCAAAAAACATCGCAAAATTTAAAGGATGCCTTGGTATTGGCGATATAATGGATAGGCTTTATGGTAGATATGCTAGGATTGTGAGTAATTTTGTCAATATTACTGTCGGAACTGGAATAATAGCAGCACAAGTTATGGCTATGGGGATATTAGCTGAGTATTTTTTCCATATCGACAAATTATATGGCGTTTTGATCGGCTGTGGTGTCCTAACTTTCTACTCTGCTTTTGGTGGCATCAGAGCTGTGATGTTGACCGACACCCTGCAGTTCTTTATCTTTTATCTAGGGATTCCCTTGGGTTGTATTTGGGCTGCATACGAAATCGGCCAAGCTACAGATGGAGGAGTGATCGCGGCATTTAAGGCAATGCCATCACAATATCACTCAATAGAATGGACTACTGATAATATTATTTTGTTTGCTAGCCTCGTGTTCTTTGTTACCATGACTGGTGGCGGAATTAGTGGAGAAAGCCCATTCATTCAAAGATTTTTAATTGCTGGTGATACTAAAAAACTTCGGGATAGCTTGTTAGGAGTATTTTTGTTAATTATACCTTTTACTCTATTCATTTGTGCTTTGGGGATTTTAATTAAAATTAAGGCACCAGACCTTGATTCAAACCAAGCATTTTCATACTTTGTTGACCATTATTTGCCAGTTGGTTTAAAAGGTTTGATGATCGCTGGGTTGCTTGCTGTTATGATGTCAACTGCTGATTCATATCTTAATACCAGTAGCATTATTATAAGTAACGAATTAGTTAAACCAATGTTTCCTCAAATATCTGCAAAACAAGAAGTAATGATAGCTCGTTTTGCAACTTTTTGGGTTGCTGCAATGTCGGCGATTCTAGCTTTGACTGCTGACAATATACTGGATTTATTATGGGTTATCTCAAATTTCTGGGATCCTTTGCTTGTCATTCCCGTAGTATGTGGGTTTTTAGGATTCAGGACGACGAGCAAATCCTTCATAGGGGCAACTGTTGTGGCCTTAATCTTCACCTGTATCGGAGCTTATATCGATGGTAAATTCGCAACCGTCAGCCTGATGATCGGGGTGATCGGCAGTGCGATCGGCCTATTCGGGATGCATTTTTGGCAAAAGGCCCAGGGGGTCAAGATGCCAGATCCGTTAGATGGTCCTGAAGCACCCAGGCAAAGCATAGAGTCAAAGAGTTTAAAAGACCGATTCAAGGAGTTAGTCACTAAAAGCTTAGAGATGCCACGAATATCCGCATCGATGTTTTGGGTCTTCAGCATTTTTGCTGGTGCATATTGCATGTTAGGTTGTATTGTACTGGTACTCAAAGGTCATGTATACGCATTTGAAAAAGCAGAATTAGCATTACGGGTTCTGGGATATCTTGGATCATTTGGCTTACTTTTATGGAACATCAGCGGAGAACGCAAAATGTCTTGGCTAAGCAAATCAAGCGGCAGATTTTATCAAGTCCTGATGGTATTTTGCCTACCTTTCACTGCCTCATATCTAATGTTTCAAAGCAATTTCTATATTTACTACAATATTACCTTTATTCTGTCCTTGATTTTGTTATATCTTTTCACAAGTGGCTTTAGATTTATCCTATACAGTATTATTGGCGTAATATTAGGCTATATTTTATATCACACAACCTATCTTGAACCTTTCATTCCAAAGTTCGGCGATATGCAAATTGTCGGTTCACTTTGCTACTTCTTGACTTTTGTCGCATTTTTATTCGAACGGGACCGATATAAAAAACAACAAGCTAAAATTGCGGATAACATTCTCTATAGCGGCTCACTTGCCCATGAAATGCGCAGTCCCTTGGCGACAATTCAGATGTTAAACCAAATGCTTTCTAGTATTTTACAAAATAAGAAATTAAAATCTGATGATATAGATCAGGTGCTAAAATCATCCAAAATGATCGGAGAAAAATGTTCCAAAGGATTGGATTCAATCGATGCTATTCTTCACACCATCAGAGCAGATTTCATCAATGAGATGGAGTTAAAAGAAGTTAGTATAATCTCTGTTGTAAAGGATGCAATCAAACTCTGTGATTTGCCTGCTGGTGTCAAAGTTAGCTTCAAAAATCTCAATTCTTTTAGCTTTCTTGGCAGTGCCGAATTATTAATTCAAGTTATCATCAATTTAATCTTGAACAGCATCAAGCATGGACACAGTACTCAAATTGACTTGTGGTGTGAAACTGATGGTGCGAACAATCATCTATACTATTGTGACAACGGCAGTGGAATTGACCCCCAAATTGTGGATAAGATCTTCGATGATTTTTATACCACTGATAGCAAAAATGGCTCTGGTGTTGGTTTAGCTTTTTGTAAAAAAGTTATGACAAGTATGGGTGGATCTATTAATTATAACCCGTCTCTAGGAACGGGAGCTGGCTTTATTTTATCTTTCCTTAAATCTTTATAAATCTAGAATCAACTTCGATCATTATAGGAGTCTGATTCTATCTAAAATAGCCGACCCTACTTGGTGAGAAGGATTTTGAGTTGGTCGCAATTATGTAAATAACCTATTGACATCAGGATAATAGTAGTACAAAAGTATCAATTAGTTTATTAATTTTATATTAAGGAAGGCTAATAAATACTATGAACACCATTAACGTCACCACTGCCAGTAAACAAGATCATATTACTCTAGCTGGAGGAACAGCAAACCAAATCAGCGATAAGATCAAGGAGATCATGCAACTTATGAATGCTGGAAACAAGATTGGGCATGATTTGATTCAA
>CALLKE010000153.1 GCA_938008555.1 uncultured Pedobacter sp. | reverse complement strand
CCTTTATGCATAGGATTGATCTTATAAAACAAACCAGAGTCAAGTCTTTTACACAACAGCACCAAACCTGTGCCGTCATAAAATAAACATTTAATGTGACTGCGTCTTTGATTAATAAATACAAACAAATGACCCGCAAAGGGGTCTTGATTTAAGACCCCTTTGACTTTAGCAAACAAAGTATCATAACTAGCCCGCATATCTGTAGGCTCTTTGCTAATAAAAATTTTTGTTAGCCGATTAAAACTAATCATGCAACCTTCTTTAAAAAATCTATTAAGGATTCCACCTGTGGAAACCTGATCAACTTTCCATTATCCCATAAAATTTCTATCCCTTGGCACGGCCCAGCTGTTAAAGAAATTGAAGTGCTTGGTGATTCTTGAACTTTAATTTCTTTAAATGCATCAGTCGCAAAACCCTCGCGCTTTAACTTCTTAGCAGCACCTATCATATTACCACCGCTCTTAGTATTTATACCAAGTTCAGAATAAAACCCCTTAGCTGGGCCAGTCCATGATTCCCAAGCCAAAAGAATCTCAATCAGCAAATCACTGCTGACATTCTTTACATAGCCACCCTCTGTTTTATATGAACTCAACTTCTTTTTTAATATCCCTAAATCCATTCGACACCTCCTTGTGTTCGTGAATCTATGTTAGAATGATTTCGTTAACATGAAAATGTCGGGACTTTCGACGATGTACGATATTGTTGAAGAAATTGTTCGCTTTAAGAATCGCCTCAAGGCGGTTTTCCGAGCTGAAGCTATCCAAACAGATGAGAACAGTTTTTATAAAAATAGTTCAAGGGTAAAGGAAATAAAGAATCCAGCAGCAAAGTTTGTAGCTGAGAAATTATTTGATCAAATTGAATTTTTGGAAAAAGAGAAGGATAAGTACAAAGAAGTTTTTGAAAAGAATCGCAAAAAATATAGACCAATTAGACAATGTAAGAAAGCGAGCATCCCCTCAGGGGAACATCCACAAAAGGACCTCATGCTAGTCTAAAAATAGACTTAAGCTGTGTCAGACTCTTTCGAGAGTGGATGTAAACTAAAATGTTAACAACATTTACATCCAAAGGAGGATGCCGCTTATGAAATATTATATAGGACTCGATGCCCATAGTACAACATCAACATTTGCAGTTGTTGATGAAAATGGACAATGTGTTTTGCGAGAGACTGTAAAAACATCAGAACAAAGTCTAGTTCACGTGATAAATAAAGTTATCGGTGAACGGCACATGACATTTGAGGAGTCATCAATTTCACAATGGTTGTTTATTCAACTGAAAGATAAAGTTGATCATTTAATCATTTGCAATCCAACGTATGTAGCAAAAAAACAAGGTGCCAAAACGGATTTCAGAGATGCTCTTCATTTGGCTAATGAACTACGCACAAGCCATTTGCAGCCAGTGTTTCACGATACAAGTCATTGGATGGAGATCAGAACAACCGTGAGTGGATATTTGGATATTGTCGAGGAGATTGTAAGATTTAAAAACCGCCTAAAGGCGGTTTTCCGTGCTGAGGCCATTCAGACAGACGAGAACAGTTTTTACAAAAATTCTTCACGCGTGAAAGAAATCAAAAACCCCGCTGCTAGGTTTGTCGCTGAAAAGCTGTTTAATCAAATTGAATTTTTGGAAAATGAAAAAGAAAAATACAAAGAGGTTTTTGAAAAAAATCGAAAAAAGTATCGACCGATCAGAAATTTGATGACGATCCCAGGGATTAGTATTATCCGAGCCAACATTATTGCAGCGATTGTTTGTCAGCCGGCGAGATTTGAAAATAAACACAAGTTCTGGGGTTATTGTATGTTGGTAAGACATATTCAAATATCTAATGGAAGAATATATGGGAACAAAAGATTTTTTGGAAGACGAGAGCTCAGAAATGTATTCTTAGGTGCTGCTGAAAATGTGATGCGGTTAGATGGTGAACTTCGCGACAGGTACGACGCACTTCGGGCCAAGGGAGCTGATCACAAGGATGCAAAGGTTAATTTGGCTCGGCAAATAGCTTCGATTGCTCTTTGTCTTTTAAAAAACAACGACAAGTATAATGAAAATTATACTGAATACTTAAAGGAGCGCAAAAAGTTACGAAAAGATTTTTTTGAACAAAATTTATAGCTGATAGCCCTTGATTTATTCGAATAACACATGGAAGTGATGCAGAAGTTAATTCCTTTTTCACGCTGACAAGCCGAAAAAGTTAATTAATTTTTGATAGGAAAGGAAGACTTCGGATGAACTTCAAGGTGCAGGATGAGGCCCAATATTTTCTTGACGGTTTAACGATAAAACACGTCCACTATTAGACTGGCACGCCTGCGTTTTTAATCCAGCATTGTTATGGCCTTTGTGGCCCAAACAGAAGAATGAATGCGCTAGAAGCATAAATCCGATCAAAACAATGGAAGAGGTTCATAGAAAAACTTTTCCATGAGTATTCGAAGAAAAAGAGCCTCCAGACACGACGACCGGGGATGCAAGCCCATGGTCAATTTTAGCCCGGTTAAACGGGTGAAGGAAAACTATTACTTTTGATGCTTGCTTTCTTACAGAAAAGTTTAAAGTTGAGCTAATTGAGATCATAGATTTAATATAATTATTTGGAAACATTTTAGAAAACTCTGAAAAGTAATCCACATTTTTTGCTAATTTTCCATGATCAGAAAATTTATGAATATTAAGTTTATAAAAATCTTCAATGCTAAGATTTTCTGATAGTTTATTGTTTTCTAGATCGTGCGAAAAATGTGTTAATGCTTCAAAAAAAGCATGTAAAACTGACTGCTGTAAATCATTTTTATAGGCTAAACCTAATATGGCTCCAAAGGGAGAATTTTTGTATTTTAACCCTGATATAACACAAATAATACAACAGTTATTTTCTAAAAAAATTGTTCTGTAAAACGTAATTTGGATTGTTTTAGAATATTTAGAATAAAACTCTGCTATTAAGCGCTTAGTTATACTGCTGTCTATTTTTATAAAAGGAATCATTTTTTGCCAATGATTTAAAAATAGATGTCTTTCGATTAGCTCATTTTTCGCTATTTGCTTAGACAGCGTAAGATCAGAACTAACAGCTACTCCACTTGAAGTTTGAAGTGAATTGAAAGGTATAAGTGTTCGTTCAACTGATTCGAATAGAGCCTTAGTAAGTGCTAAATTTGCTGAATGGCTAACTCCTCGTCCAAGATAGGTTCTACCATTTAAATTAATCTCAGAGTTGTAATCAGAGTAAGTATGATTGATATCCTTTATATATGTGTTTTCATAAAATTGAATATTGGCTTTTTGTTTAATTTTGTTAATTAAAGCAATAAAGTTTATTGTTGAGAAACAATTATTTTCCATAGCTTTGTTGAG
>CALLKE010000152.1 GCA_938008555.1 uncultured Pedobacter sp. | reverse complement strand
TGAGGATGAAGAGCTAGGTGGGCTTTACTACAATCGGTTTAGGTATTATGATTCGGGGAGTGGGATGTATATATCTCAGGATCCGATTGGGTTATTAAGCGGCGAGCTTAATCTATACTCTTATGTTAAAGATTCTAATAGTTGGGTCGATATTTTTGGGTTAGACTTCTTTTATCAACTCCTTAAAGATGGTAAGGTTGTATATAACGGTATCACAAAAAATGACATCAAATCAAGAATAGCAGATCACATCAGAGATATCAGAAAAGATTTTGACTCATTTAAGTTTCTTGAAGTAGATGGAAGAGTTCCATCAAGAGATTTGGAAGGATCAGCTCTACATCATGCTAAAGGAGAAGGACTTCAAAATGCGTTGAGAAAAGATGAGAAATATTATCATTCTTATAATAAAACCAATATTAAGCCAGGAAGAACTCTTTATAACCCTAAAGAAATAGAGGCTAAAATGAAAGGATCTAAAACTGGAAAAATTGAAAATGGAAAAATAAAATGTCATTGATATGGAAAAAAGAGAACTGCTTTATAAAGAAATGAAAAGCGTGATCGATGATTTGCAGTATAACTGGAAAGAAAAAACAGAAAAGGAAATTCAAGATTTATGTAAAAAGATGGGCAAAATAGCCCGAGGAGAAAATGCATGGTATAGAGCAAATGCTTTATCAGATCCTAATTTACCAGAGGAATTATTGCGTATTGGTAATATTTTTAGTAATAATCATATTATACTGCAAGAGATTATCTCTTCTATTAAAGGAATGCATACTAGATATGAATTAATAATATCAGACGATATTTATGAATTCTTGTTAAAAAATGCTAGACACAGAAAAGTTGCTTATGTTGTTGCAACATTCATCACAGATGTGCCCCAATTTGAAGACTACGAAGGCAAGTGGGAGTATATCCTGTCAATTCCCAATTTTCCCCCTAAAAAAGACTCAATAGATATATTTTATAGAGTGATAAAAAAAATCTTGATGAAGGCTCCAAAAACAGTAAAAGTGAATGCAATAGAAATATTTCAAGACTATTTGGATAAAAACCAGGATTTAGATGAATACACTAAAGAGGAATACGAAGGAATTATTAAAAAACTAAAAGGATAAATAAAACTTAACGGCCAGCGATATAGCATCGTGTCCGATTATATCGGTAGGCCTATTCGGTGTTTCGATGACCAAGGTGAAGTTATTTGGGAAACGGATTATGATATTTATGGCAGGACGAAGGATTTAAAAGGGCGAGATCTCGGTTTTGATAATTGGGGCAGACCGATATGGGGAGAAATTGACAGATGCTTTATCCCTTTTAGGCAGATGGGGCAGTATGAGGATGAGGAACTGGGTGGGCTTTACTACAATCGGTTTCGGTATTATGATTCAGGAAGCGGGGTTTATATAAGCCAGGATCCGATTGGGTTGGTCGGGGGATTTAATCTTTATGCTTATGTAAAGGATAGCAATACTCGTATAGATCCCTTTGGATTGTACGATCCAAATGATTTTCAGTTTACACAAGAAAGTATTGGAAACAAGTTTAGCAAGGGCCCGTGGAAAGGACAAACATTAGAAGACGCCATTTCTGTAACAAAAAAAGTGGGAAAGCTACCCGAAGGATTAGAATTAAAATTTGAAAAAATAATAACAGGTGACGGCGAAGTATGGGCAACGTTAAATAATAGGACCCTTTATGTGGCACAACAAGCTGGATTAAGGAATATAAACGCAGTCGATATGGAAGGAAGGGGCTTAAATCAATTAGGTAGTCTTATAGATGCAGAAGGTGGAGGAATACAACCACTTGGCAAAAAGCCATGGTAGTGTATCTAAATGTATGATAGGTAATATTTGGATAAAATATGATCGAAA
>CALLKE010000151.1 GCA_938008555.1 uncultured Pedobacter sp. | reverse complement strand
GGATATTCCACAATGACAGCCAGCCAAGAATTGAGAATACAGTAAAGAAAATACAAATTATCTTTATGAGCGGGAATATTGCATTGGGGTTAGCTGATCAAGTTGTATCAGCACACTGTGAAAAAGGATTAATGACATTAAATAATATTAAGGAGAATCAGTCTGCTTATGATGATGAGACAAAATTGAGAACATGGATTTTATACTTTCCTTCAGCATCACATCCAGCCTATAAAGACATTGATATCCCAAATATTCCTTTTGAATTTGCATACCCAACTAGCTTCGTACAGGACTTAAAAGCGAAAAAAATTTCAATTTTACCAAGTGACCATACTTGCAGAATTGCATTTGAAATAGATAATACAGTTCCTGTAAAAACTGATCCTAAGCCAGTATTGGAACCATCTAATGAAATTAAACCAGATGATTTTGATATTCAGCTTGTAGTTTAATCTGAGGTTAATGTGTTTAATAAAGATCGTTTACGTATTGCTAAAGAATTACGAGGACTTAGCAATACCGATTTCGCAGAAAAATTGAGTTGCTCTATCTCTAAGGTAAAGCAACTTTTAGACGTGGATAAAGAAATCAATGAAAATGATCAAGATGATATATGCCGTGTATTAAATTTACCCAAGTCATTCTTTGCAGGTAATGACACACAACCACATGAAACAGACCAAATCTTCTATAGATCGGTTGCTCGTATTAAAGCACAGCATAGAAAAGCTAATGAGGCATATACTCTTTTAGCAATAAATATTAACAAGTACTTAAATCAGAAAGTAAAGTTACCTACTTTTCACCGTCCTGATTTAGATATTACTGAGTTTTTGGGTGAATCTAAGTATGCCGATCACCTAGCGTCAGAGTTGAGAGGTTTATGGGCTTTAGGTAATCAACCTATTAATAACATTGTTTCGTTGTGTGAGCTAAAGGGAATCCGTGTCTTTAGATTACCGACTGAAATTCGAGAAATTGATGCACTATCTTTTTTTGATGATGAAAGTGGTAGCCCTTTCATATTTCTAAATACATTTAAGTCTGCCGAAAGAGCCCGCTTCGATTGTGCACACGAACTTGGTCATATCGTTATGCATACGCATAACAAAAAAATTCGTGTCGAGAAAGATAATCGTGTTCTCGAAACTGAAGCGGATCAATTTTCATCTGAATTTTTAATGCCAACAGATGCATTTCTTTCTACTGCTCCACGCTATTTTTCACTAGAAAATATGATTGAGTATAAAAAGATTTGGCGAACATCCCTGAAGGCTATTAACTATAAAGCTCACAAGCTGGGATTAGTTAGTGATTGGGTTAATCGTAGTAACTCTATAAAGATCAATTCGTTGGGCTACAACATTAATGAACCTGAAGAAACTCATCGAGATGAGAGTTTGATGTTGCCCAAAATTATCTCTGTTTTAGCCTCACAACCATCTTTTGATAAAAATAAAATGCTTGATGAAATTGGAATCTCTGAAGAAGATTTTAATCAATTAACATTTGATGCTTTAGCTAAAGTTGAGCCCCCGAAGAAAAAACATAAGTTATATATTGTCGAGTAATACAAACCTTCCTTAAAAATAATGCGCCTTACGGCGCACTATTTATGCAAAATCCTGATTAATTTTTTTATGACTTCACGCCCAACGTAGTTTTGCATCCCATAAGTCATACTGAAAATGTAACTTGCC
>CALLKE010000150.1 GCA_938008555.1 uncultured Pedobacter sp. | reverse complement strand
GCCCAAACCTTGACACTTGACAGCAATATTAAAAGGAACAGGGGCGCATATGACTGAGCTACAAATAGACCATATCCCAATCGACAATCTTATCGCATACGCACGCAATCCCCGCAAAAATGATGCGGTGGTTGATAAAATGTGCGCTTCTATCAAAGAATTTGGTTTTCGTATTCCCGTCATTGCTAAAAGCGATGGCAGCGTTGTTGATGGCCATTTACGCCTTAAAGCTGCTAAGAAACTGGGTTTACAATTAATTCCGGTAATTTTAGCCGATGATTTAAGTGACGCTCAAATCAAAGCTTTTAGATTGCTTGCCAATCAATCGGCGAATTGGGCGGATTGGGATGAAGATTTACTTAAGCTTGAATTGGAAGATTTGCAAGCGCTGAATTTTGATCTGGAATTAACCGGGTTTGATTTTGATGAAATACAAAAACTTTTGGATGCAACCGATATTGATCTTGACGAACCTGCTGAAGCCGATGCAGCTGATCCTGCAGATAATATCCCGGTCATCAGCAAGCCCGGTGATTTATGGATTTTAGGTGAGCACCGCCTTTACTGCGGCGACAGCGCCCTCATTGATTCCTACAACATTGTTTTAGAGGGCGAGCAAGCCGATATCACGGTGTGTGATCCTCCCTATAACGTTAATTACGGTGCCAGCATTAAAGATACGCTGCGCAACAAATCCCGCGAAAACAAACATAAAATTCTCAATGACAATCTTGGCGAAGGCTTTGAAAGCTTTCTCTATGACGTTTGCTCTAACATTATCATGAACACCAAGGGCGCTATTTATATGTGCATGGCGGCCTCAGAATTGGCTGTCTTACAAAAAGTCTTTAAGCAAGCTGGTGGTCATTGGTCAACATTCCTGATTTGGGCGAAAAATCATTTTTCTTTAGGTAGAGCAGATTATCAACGGCAATATGAGCCTATCCTTTATGGCTGGCCGGAAGGTGCTGAGCGTCATTGGTGTGGTGCTCGTGATCAAGGTGATGTTTGGTTTATTGATAAACCTAATGCAAATGATTTGCATCCCACCATGAAGCCGGTTGCACTTATGGAGCGTGCTATTACTAACAGCAGTAAGCCTGGTGATATCGTGCTTGATCCCTTTGGTGGATCTGGTACCACCTTAATGGCCGCAGAACATTCCAAGCGCCGCTGCCGCATGATTGAGCTTGATCCAAAATACATCGATACCATCATAAGGCGCTGGCAGTCCTACACTAAGCGAAAGGCTGTGCATGCTAAAACCAGCCAAGCTTTTGATGAATTGTGTGCATGCCATGTTGAAATGTAGGTTCTATGGAACTTATCAAGCAATCGCAGTGGGCAAAGCGACATGGATTTTCAAGACAATATGCGGGGCAGCTGGTGCAAAGTGGCGTCATTCAACTGGTCGATGGCCTTGTGGATGTTGAACAAGCAGATGCCGCGATTGCTGCCTTACGTGATCCAAACCAACCACAGCGCCGCAAAAACACTTCTGATGTTACTGAGCTTTCAACACTTCTACTTAAAACTCGCATCAAAAATGAAATGGAACGGGGCAAACTGCTTGAAGCCCGCGCCAAAGCAGAAATTGGCGAACTGGTTTCAGTAGAAGATGTCAAAGTGGCTGCTTTTAATAAGGCCAGAATCGTACGTGATAGCTTGATGAACATTCCTGATCGCGTTGCCTCACTGCTTGCCTCCATTGATGATGCTCATAAAATTCATGAAGTGCTGCTACAAGAAATCCGAACTGCTTTGGAGGAGTTAAGCCGTGACGTGTAAGCCTTACCACATGAGTTTTAATACGGGGCTTCGCCCTGATCCACTACTCAAAGTTTCTGAGTGGGCGGATGGATTTCGTATGTTATCGCAAACCGCATCCTCTGAACCCGGCAGATGGCGCACTGAACGCACGCCTTATCTTAAAGAGATCATGGATGCGTTATCGCCTTCGTCACCTGTTGAAAAAGTCATTTTTATGAAAGGCGCGCAAATTGGGGGCACTGAAGCTGGCAATAATTGGATTGGCTACATCATTGATCAAGCACCTGGTCCTATGCTGGTGGTTCAACCCACTGTTGAAATGGGTAAGCGTTGGTCTAAAGGTCGATTAGCGCCACTGATTGATGATACACCGGCCCTTCGCGATAAAGTCAAAGATCCACGCTCTCGCGATTCAGGTAACACCGTTCAAAGCAAAGAATTCACTGGCGGTATTGTTGTGGTGACTGGCGCTAATAGCGCTGTGGGTTTGCGCTCTATGCCCGTGCGCTATTTGTTTTTAGATGAAATTGATGCCTATCCGGGCGATGCTGACGGCGAAGGCGATCCGGTCTCCCTTGCTATTCAACGTACTGCTACCTTTGCCCGTCGCAAAATTTTGTTGGTATCAACACCTACCATTCAAGGCTTAAGCCGTATTGAGCGGGAGTTTGAAGCTTCCGATCAACGCTATTATTGGGTGCCATGCCCACATTGTCATACCTTTCAAATTCTAAAATGGCCGCAAGTGCAATGGGATGATGAGCCTTTAAACGCGCATTACGTTTGCATTGAGTGCAAGGAAAAAATTCAGCATCACCAAAAGACATGGATGCTGGCGAATGGCCAGTGGCGAGCCTCGAGTGAGAGTAACGGTAAAATTGCAGGCTTTCATATTTCCAGTTTATACAGTCCAGTTGGCTGGTTGAGTTGGGGGCAAGCTGCACAAAATTTCTTACATGCTAAAGAAAATGAACAACTACTTAAAGTTTGGATAAATACCACCTTAGGTGAAACCTGGGTTGATAAAGGTGAGGCACCGGATTGGCAGCGTCTGTTTGAACGTAAAGAAAATTACGCCATTGGTACAGTGCCATATGGTGGCCTTGTTTTAACGGCGGGTGTTGACGTACAAAAAGACCGCATTGAAGTTGAAATTGTTGCATGGGGTCAAAAACGCGAAAGCTGGTCTGTTGATTATCAAGTTTTTGAAGGCGATCCTGGTAAAGCTTCTACTTGGCAGAATTTATCTGTTTTGATGAGCACTTTATTCCCCAGTGAAGATGGATTGGAGCGCCCCATCAGTATGATCGCTGTGGATGCTGGGTATGCCACTCAAGAAGTTTATGGATGGATCCGTAGCCAACCACCTGGTCGTGTGATGGCTGTTAAAGGTATCGACAAAGCCTTAGTGCCAGTGGGTGCGCCAAGCCGTGTGGACGTCACCATTTTAGGTCAAAAACTCAGACGTGGCGCCAAACTCTGGCCGGTGGGTGTCTCTGTTTTAAAGTCAGAGCTGTATCACGTGCTCAAACTTTCACAAACCGATGAAGGATTTCCGGGCGGTTACTGTCATTTTCCAGCTTATGGTCCTGAATATTTTAAGCAGCTTACCGCCGAGCAATTAGTGACCAAAATTAGCAAGGGCTATCCAAAACGCGAGTGGCAAAAAATCCGTGAGCGTAATGAAGCTCTGGATTGTCGAGTCTATGCCAGAGCTGCTGCCATTGCTATTGGTGCAGATCGTTGGAACGAAAATAAATGGAAAAGTCTGATGGGATACAAAAAATCTCCTAATCCTGAATATAACCTTCCAAGTGAACCTATGCGTCCTACAAAGTCGCAAGGAAGGCCACGTGTGGTCAGAAGCCGTTTTATGGGATAGAGCACCATGTATACAGAAGATGATTTAGCGCAAATAGAACTAGCGATTACCAAGCTGCAAAAAGGTGAGCGCGTGGTTTCTGTTGCCTATGGCGATCATATTGTCAAATACGCAGAAGTTGACTTGAGCGACTTGCTTAATTTGCGGCAGCGTATGAAATCAGAGCTTAAGATTGCAGGCGTCTCTACTAAAAGACGCATTACCTTTGCCACGCATAAGGGGATTTGCTGATGCTACTTAAAACATTCGCACAACTATTCAAACGCCCCAAAAGCAAAGCCTCCGCTTGGGATGCAGCCGGTTCCGGTAAACGTCTAACCTATTGGCAACCCGAAAATAGTGCGATCAACAGCCTTCTTGGCAATCATTTAGAAACGCTGCGTAGCCGCGCGCGAGATATGGTACGCAAAAATCCTTATGCTTCCAACATTATCGAAACGCTGGTGAGTAATGCTGTTGGTACCGGTATCAAACCGCAATCTAAAGCTAAAAATGCAGAGTTTCGTAAAGCAGTACAGGCGTTATGGCTGCGTTGGTCTGATGAGGCGGATAGCCATGGCGTTAATGATTTTTACGGATTACAGGCTTCAATTTGTCGCAGCATGATTGAAGGTGGTGAATGTTTTGTGCGTTTTCGTGTAAGGCGCGCTGAAGATGGATTATCGGTTCCCCTACAACTGCAAGCCTTAGAATCTGAACATCTTGATACGTCGGTAAATCGCATTTTAACCACAGGTAATATGGTTCGAAACGGTATTGAGTTTAATAAACTTGGCCAACGAGAAGCCTATTATTTGTTTCGTGAACATCCAGGTGAAAAGTTACTTGTCTCGAACGGTGAATCAGTCCGTATTCCTGCTTCTGAAGTGTTGCATATTTATAAACCCTTGCGTCCCGGTCAAATTCGCGGAGAGCCTTGGCTGAGCCGCGTGTTGCTTAAATTGTATGAGCTGGATCAGTATGACGATGCAGAGCTGGTGCGCAAGAAAACCGCCGCTATGTTTGCAGGGTTTATCACTCGCCTTGATCCTGAATCCAACATGATGGGTGAAGGTGCTGCCAATGAACAAGGGATGGCTCTTGCCGGACTTGAGCCTGGTACCATGCAGTTACTGGAACCTGGAGAAGACGTTAAGTTTTCTAATCCTTCAGATGTTGGGGCAAATTACGAAGCCTTTATGCGTCAGCAGCTCAGAGCCATTGCTGTTGGAATGGGCATTACCTATGAACAGCTAACAGGTGATTTAACCAACGTCAATTACTCCTCCATTCGTGCAGGGCTCATCGAATTTCGTAGGCGCTGCGCCACCTTGCAACATCATGTGATGGTATTCCAATTTTGCAGGCCTGTTTGGAATCGCTGGATTGAACTCGCTTTACTTTCTGGCGCTCTGCCAGCTCAAGACAAAGATACCTCTATCAAGGATGTCAAATGGATCCCACAAGGTTTTGACTGGGTTGATCCACTCAAAGATCAGCAAGCACAACAAATGGCAGTACGTAATGGTTTTAAAAGCCGCAGCGAAGTGATCTCAGAACTTGGCTATGACGCTGAAGAAATTGATCAAGAAATTGCAGCTGATAACAACAGAGCTGATGAAGCCGGGTTTGTTTTAGATTCCGACCCAAGGCATACAACACCGCCTAAAAAAAGAGGTTTTTGATGAATGACATTTACTTAAAATTTGCTATGAAACCGATGATGATTGAGCGTCGCAGCTTTGAGTGGCTGGCAGCCCATATGGCATCAAACAAGGCTTTGAAGTTTACAAAACCGTCCTTAGCAAATGGTGGCAACAATAACATCGCCATCATTCCGATTCATGGCATTTTAACCAAACGCTCAGGCATATTTGACGGCATGTTAGGTATGACTTCCTACGATGAAATACAACAACAAATCAGCGCTGCTTTGTTGGATGATACCGTACAAACAATTTTGCTGGACATTGATAGTCCCGGCGGTGAAACCAGTGGACTGTTTGATTTAGCCGATTTTATTTATCAGGCACGCAGCCAAAAAACCATTTGGGCCGTATGTAACGATGAAGCCTATTCTGCCGCTTACGGGATTGCATCTAGCGCTGAAAAGGTTTTTATCAACCGCACTTCTGGTGTCGGCAGTATTGGCGTGATTGCGACCCATATTGATCAAAGCGCCTTTGATGAAAAACAAGGCGTTAAATACACCACTGTTTTTGCTGGTAACCGCAAAAATGACCTCAATCCCCATGAGCCGTTAACTTCTGAATCCATGCAAACCCTGCAAAGTGAAGTCAGCAGGTTATATGACATGTTTGTAGAGCTGGTGGCCCGTAACCGTAATCTGGATCAAGGCGCCATCCGCTCTACTGAAGCTGCGCTCTATTTTGGCCTTGATGCTATCCAAACAGGACTGGCGGACGAAATTCTCACCTTTCCTGAATGTATTCAAAAGGCAGCCACTCAATCTTTTATAAGGACCATAGCTATGACTGAAACATTACCGACCATTCATCCAGAAGAATTGCTCACCCAAGGTAAAATCCAAGGGCGCAGGGAATATCACGCTGAAGCTTTAGAGCTTTTTCGTTTATGCAAGCTCTCGAAGATGCCGGAAAAACTGGGAGATTTTCTTGAGCAAAATATCCCGGTTAACGAAGCACG
>CALLKE010000149.1 GCA_938008555.1 uncultured Pedobacter sp. | reverse complement strand
CATATATTTTTAGTCAAAGATCAATAGATAAGCTAAAAGGCGTGAATGTTGATCTGGTTAGTGTTGTCCATCGCGCTTTGGAACTTTCAGAAATTGATTTTGCTGTTACTGAAGGCTTGCGAACTAAAGAACGGCAGGCAGAATTAGTAAAAGCAGGCGCATCTAAGACAATGAATAGTAGGCATATTACAGGGCATGCTGTTGATCTTGCGGCGATTGTTTGCGGCGAGATCAGATGGGATTGGCCACTTTACGAAAAGATAGCGAAAGCCATGAAGCAAGCGGCTTATGAATTAAATATTAAGATTGAATGGGGCGGAGATTGGAAATCGTTTAAGGATGGTCCTCATTTTCAATTGCCTAAAGGTTTTTAGTTATGGATCAAGTAATTGATTTTAAACGTGGAACAACGTTTGAAAAAGAGGGTCAGCTTGTTTCCCGATTTAATTAAAGCGTTTGCTTACAATAATAACGGATCATTGTCTCTTGTTGGAACGGCTAAAGATGAATTTGTGTCCAATGCTGCCCTTAATTGCTTTGTTGATGTTTCTGGAAACTTAGTCAGATTGCGAGTGCAAGGCATTGATGGTGTAAATATAAAGTGGACCGCCAAGATAGATGTAATTGTTATGGTATGAGGATTCAGGATTTTGGGAATATCTCATTTGAACAAATCGCTGATCATCCTGAATGCTGGATCGTGCGAGGTCATCCTGAATTAGATGGTTTTGGCGGTGTGTACGATTGGTCTTTTGTAATGATTAAAGAGAATACAAAAGGCATTATCAAAGGCCTTGTCAGTGACAATATGCTTACAAGCAGCCACACTAAAACGATTCGTGAATTTCTAAGATTAAATGATATGACTCACGTTGAGTTCACACGCAAACGCGATCGCGGCGAGACTAAACATAGGCTCAAATGATGTTTGAAGAATATATTAGAGAGTTATCTGAAGCACTAAAAAAGGTTTTAGTAGTGATTCTTATGCTCACATTTTTATTCATGTCAGCAAAACTATTAATCGAATGGCTTGGCTAAACGAACAATTTAAAAATCATCGGTTATTCAGGCGCGGTCTATTGATATTTGCCTGTGTGCTGACGTGGTTGACTACACATTGGTCATTCGAGTACGCGCATGCAAGCAGTCTAGGCGGTGTTGATATTGCTGCAGTTATTACGGCAATCCAGGCGCCTGTCACTGTGCTGCTTGGTTACATGGTCAAGCTATACACCGGATCGGCTGATAAAGGTTAATCATGCGCTTATTTTTCGGGGAGCCTGGGATAACTATCTGGCGGTAGGCGGCGCATGGTTAAACGTTTGATAGATGGCTTGTCATTACGTGAATTTTCTAAAAAGTATGGCTATAACTTAGAAACAGTAAAGAAACGTTATACACGTGGTTGGACATATGAGCAGCATATAACTGGTGAGCGTAAGCGTGGATATGTCGTTACGATCGACGGGAAAAAGGAACGTGTCGCAGATATTGCAAAAATGAAACATATCAGCATCAATGTATTTCTTAATCGATTGAAACATTTCTATCGCGCTGAAGATGCGCTTAGAGCAAGTTTAAACCATAGAAAGGTAAAGAATAGATGTACTTAACTTTAATTAAAACGTTTTTAACAGCAAAAGCTGCATGGATTAAGTATGCGGCTATCGCGATTTTGACGGTTATGGTTTTGGCTTACGTATACAACGCTGGGAAGCATTCAGAACGCGCTGAATGGTTAAGCAAGGAAGCTAAGTTTTTAACGCAGCAAAACGAGATTAAAGAAGCCGCTGAAAAACGCGTTGAGGAGCAGCAAGCGAAATATAATGAAATATTAATGGGGGTAATCAATGAGCATAATAAAGAAAAAACTGAGCTTGACAATCGCATCGCTGTGCTTAGTAATCAGCGCATGTTCATCAACACCAAGAAATGTACCGGTAGCGGTGGAGTGTCCACCAAAACCGAAAGTGCCAGCCAGCTTGATAGCACCACCGATCGAGCAGAACTTTCTGTATCGGATGCAGAAAACGTTCGGAATGACTACGCAACCGCTCAGCAATTAGTAAATCAATATAACGACTTACGCGCATTGTGCTTACCTTTAGTTGAGGTAGTTCAATGATAAAGATTTCTTATGTTGCTATGTTTAAAGGACTTTTAAGAGATTCTTATAATGCTTTTAAATCATGGCTTGTGAGAAAAACACCTTATTAATTAATAGGAGTTTAAATATGTACAATGTAACAGTTACTACTGAAATCAGAAAATTAGACGGAACCGCATTCTCTAAGAATGATCAAGTATGGTCTAATATGCCATACGAAGGAATTTTGTTATTGCAGAAAGTAGGCCTGGAAGGTCTGTCTAAATTACTTGAAGAAACAGAAAAAGCTAAATCTCAGCCTGTTAAGTAATGAACTGGCGGTGGGACGATTATATTATTTTAATTCTCGTTTTCACCGCCAATCTCGCGCTTTGTTATTACGTATATGAATACGTCTCATACTACTTTATTTTTGCAAGGTAAGTAACCTATATCCTTAGCAACAAGAATCCATGATTTTGCAGATTTATTAAAATTAAAAATAGCTTCTGCAATCGTATCTCCTTCCGCAAAACATCCTTTCATTTTATTTGATCTGGCACAAAAACCAATGTCTTCATCTGGCTCTAGTATTATTTGGTAATTTTCCATTTTGGTTACGTTTTAGTTACGTTTATTTAATAGCGTAATAAAAGCAATTGCGACTACAACCAAGATGATAATGCAAAATATAATTACGACTGATTCTGCTGTCGTATCTTGATTATTAATATTATTTATTGCTGCAAGAGTATTAACGCCGATCATTGTTTTGTTAATCTTTGTACTGTACTATGACTACATCCAAAGTGAGAGGCAATACCTTGGTAACTCTCACCATTATTTCTTAAGTTGATCATCTCATTAATATCATCTAATGAATACTTAGTATTAGGGTTGTTTAATCCTTTTATGTGTAAAGGATTAAATCCTCTCCCATTCTTCCAAGTATGCTTATGATTTTCACTTACAGTACACCACTCCAAATTGTTTATTTTATTATTTTGACGATCAAAGTCCAAATGATTTACTTGAGGCTTATTTTCAGGGTTATCTAAAAAATGGGTTGCTACTAATCTATGTATTTTGTAAGACTTATGTTTAAGTCCATCAAACAAATTAACATAACAATATCCATGGATATCTGTTTTTAATTTCAGATTGTCTTCAGTTTTCATACTATGGACATTTCCAAGATTAGAGATTTTATACCTACCCTCATAACCTATAATTTCTTTCCAAATCTCAAACATCCAATAATTTCCTATACATAATCCAGCCGCGAAAATTAGCACTCCACAGATTATCTTTTCTATCTCTGTGAGTTACTCCTTTTTCCCAAGTTAGTTCATATGTATCCTTAGCAAAATCCATCGGTGTAGCCTGATGCTCGAATGGTGACATGTGTCCGGCTTCTAAAAGCTTATCGTATAACTTAATATCATCTTCAATAGATGGATTAGTATTATCGTGATTAAGATATGAGACTCTGGCACACCTTGCTACTGAACATTTTACAGCTTTGTCTAAACTAATCTCTTTTCCTCTAGGGCCTGGAAATTCTACATAAGGTAGATGCCACCATCCCCTTGGTTCCAATTCAACAGGCGTTGATTCATCCATAGCCTGCTTCATACACCTAGCTAATTCTTGCATTTCTGGCTGTGCATCTTTGTGTAATCTTAGATTAAAGAAATTATCCCATTCTGTAGCTGTAACAATAACTTTTATGTATTGATATGGCATTAATACAC
>CALLKE010000148.1 GCA_938008555.1 uncultured Pedobacter sp. | reverse complement strand
CACTCTTTCCCTACACGACGCTCTTCCGATCTTTGTTCATAGTTTCTGTACCTCTTCATCCCAATCTTTGTTAAGCTCATCCAAGTAATCTGCAATGATGCGTAAATCAATTGCATTTAAACTACCACTACCATGTAAGGGCCACCAGCATTTATACCCATCATCTCCTGTCTCAATATCAGATAAACAACGCTTACGGACTAAAGCAGTGTGTTCTTCCAGCTTGTTCATTAAGCTATATTCCAATCATAAGAGGACATAGTTTGTACACTTTCGCTTCCATCATACTCATCAATTCGATAGGCTGTGCCTTTAGGAATATCGGTGATAACAAGATTAGCACACATTCCGTTTGCTTTCTTGCCTAGCTGCTCTACTACCTGTACTAAGATAGGATCAGCACGATCCAAGTTCCTACCGTCACCATAGTCATAGTCTACTGGTTTGCCTTCTTCCCAAAAATCCCCCTTAATGCAGGGACCGCACCAATTTGGATTACCACTTAGTTCTCTACCAAGAAGCACCGCTTCACGAGAAAGACCAAAACCACCATAACAATTATTATAAACAATCTTAGTCATAAATACTTTCTACAATGTCTGAGATATCCCCGGCGAGGTTCTGAGCGTTAGGTCTACTGCTTGATAACCTACCAGTTTGTGTTACACACTGATTGTAATTTGCATATAACATTCCTTCAGTCCAATCCATAGTTTTGTTTAGTTTAGGGAGGCCCTCGTAATATGTACCAATAAGTTTGTCCAGTTTTGCTAGCCGAAGAATGAGGCTTACATATTTTTTAGCAAAAGGCCCTTTAAGTTTCTTTAAAGTACCTTCGTCAGTTGCATAGAACCCTGGCTTCTTAAGCTCACTGTTTTTAAGGGGTTCTACAAGACGAGGTAACTTGTGCTCAATGTCTACATTCTGGAACTTAACCTGTCCTTTTCGTTCTCCAGTTTTAAAGATTCCAGCAGCTTGCTTAACAGTTTGTACAACAGTACCCCCATAGAGAAAGGCACTAAGCTGATCGCCACTACCAAAATTGATAGGCACGCCAGGATACACAGAGCTAAGTACAGAAACAATCTGTAGCTTTTCCTTCTCACATTCGTCAGCACGTTCTTTACATAGGGTTTCATTAAAAGGTAGTCCGTTCCACTCCATCTCTGCCAATACTAACAAATCCTGACAGGCCAGTTTAAATAGTCGATATAATTGAGGGCGTTCTTGAAACTGCTTGAGTTGTAGTAGATAGAGGGCGTAGGTAAGATCAACGTCCTGAATGCAATAGTCTGAGAGGATGTTATATGGCACTGCATCTGTGTCAATTTCTTTGTCCCAATATTCTGTTTTAACAACGTCAAGTTTACTTGGAAGTCCATATTTCTTTGCTGTTTCTTCAAGGGAAGGGTATGGTTTCTGTCTGTCCAGCATATATTCTGCCAACTGACAGCACCAAACTTGTTTGGGCATTTCAAATCCAAGTCGTCTAGACCAACCTAGTTCAAACTTAGCGTTAAAAGCAACAACTAAATCTACTTCTGAAATCCACTCCTCACATAAATTTTCTGGGTTAAAGAAGCACTGTGTTTGTTCACTATTTAATTTGCTACCTAAACAAACAGCTTTATTTTTGTTGCTGTGGAAGTTTCCATTCTCATGTGTGGTAGTTTCGTAATCAATTGTTAAGATGTTTTGCAATGTGTTTCCTTAGCTGGTCTAACTCTACTAGGGGAGAAGTAAACTGTTCCCATAGGTTTTCAACACAACAGTTAAAGTAACGATTGTCTGGAATAGACTGATAATGAACATGTCCATGTAGGTTTAATCTACCTCTAAGCTCATCAGGATGGATTGGTGCATGTGAAAGCCAGAACTCTTTATATTTAAATAGTCCGTAAACCTCTGCAAACACCTTAAGATATGCTGCTGTATCACATAGGTCATGATTCCCACGAATTAAAAACTTTCTACCTGGAAGGTCTTTGAACAAGTCAATTGCTTCCATAGTAAAGGCAGCATCACCTAGCACATATACATCGTCTCTTTTAGTTACCTTATTTTTCCATGCTTCACAAATAAACTGCTCATTGTGGTTTTGACTTAGTACAAACTGTCGAAACTTCTGAATGTTTTTGTGACCAAAATGCAGGTCACTGCAAAAGTAAACAGACATTAAAACTCCAAATCAACTGCTTCTAGTTGCTCTTCAGGGTTGAAATGTTTCTCCATAAACTTATGCTTCCAGTCACTGTATTTAGCTTTAATCTTTAAGAAATAATTTAGATCGGGAGCTTTATCCCAAAAGAATACCTGAGACATGGCATCTTGGATAACAGTGCTGTCTACACCATGCACACCATTACCATCCACATAAAGTCTCATCATCTGCGATGGAAATGTTTTTAGATGCTTTTCAATGTTTTCTACTTGAATTAGCTGCACCTTAATTGGAAAAGAATCACACATAATATTGTGTGTTACATTCCATCCATCGGGATAGGTAGTGTCTGATGTAGTTGCATTAGGGAAATATGATTTAAATACGCTTTCATTAATTTCCCCCTCATAAAACACATCAATGTCGTCCACAGGTTTATTAAACAGCATGTCTCTAATGGCACCCCCTGCCACTACAACTTTGTTGTAAGGTGCCATAAACGTTTTTAATTTAGAGCTAAATCTAATTTTACTAATTAAAGTAATGAGGTTGTTAATGTATTCTAGGTCTAGTTCAATTGTTTTCATAGTTTATTCTGTGGGAGGTTCATATACCCAACCACATACTGTATAGGTAAAATCAAGATTAATCACTTCGTGTTCTGGATAAGGGTGATCTGGAATATTAACCCAAGTAGCTACAGCCATTTTTTTGTTGACAAATGGGAAACTCCATACTGGTTTATTATGTAATTTAAATAGCGCAATTTTTGCTTTAGACATCCCGATATCTTGCGATTGCTGGTTCGATGATTGCGGTGAGTTTGCCGTGACGTAACTCGGGATTACTGTCTGTGTCACCGAGGAGCTTGTTTTTACTAATGTTGAAGAATCTAACTGACTCCCAGCCTGAGTCTGGAATGGCTCCGATTCCCAAAATCCAGTCGGCTTCTGCTTGCTTTGCTGTTTTTGCATTTGCGACATTAGCCATTGTGAGCCAACGAACGCCTTCTCCTGACCCATCTGCTTGAGTAACACCAATAACGGGGGCATATCGCTTTGCGAGGTCTCTTGCCCATTGGTAAATTGCACCAAGTAGCAGGTCTTCCCGGTCAGCTTTAAAACCTTGAATTTTGTCAATCTGGTCAAAGACAATAAGGGCCGGTAGATGCTTTTTGCACAGGGCTTCCACGGAGTTTTTGTTAGACGCCGTAGAATCGTACAGTTTAAATCTACCTCCGGTTTGCTCTTTAAATAGCTTTCGATAATGTTGGATGTTTCCATATGCCTGATCTACTGTGATACCAAAATAAGATTGAATAACACGAAGCATTACCTTTTCAGGTTGTTCCTCGTTGACAATCCAAAGTATGTCTCCAGCTGTCTGTGTAATGAAGTTTGAAACTTCAGATGTGAGGAAAGTAGTTTTTCCGGTTTCGGGACGAGCAAAGACAAATCCGAAATCGCCTTTTCGTAAGCTACCAATGCTTTGATTAAGGCATGTAAGTCTCCAGCGGAGTCCTGGGGTTTTGTAGGTTGCATTTAAAAGACTTTCTAAATCGTCAGTTACAGGAACAAGAGAATAATCATCTGGAACACTGGTAATTGCTGCAAGGAGTTGTTCTGTGTATCCTTCAGGCTGTTTACCTTCAGCCTCCTCATAAGCTGCAAGACTTACTTTCTGAAGAACATTGCGTCGCTTAAGGCTTTCAATGAGCTTAACGACTGTGCTTTCAATTGGTTGATAGACCTCAAGGTTGTCAAACAGTGTTGAATAATATTCTTTGTCTTTTGGATTGCTACTGAACACCACATTTGCAACATCCATAATGGTGGGAGATTCATCAGAAGAAGAATGAATGCTGCACAAAGCATTCCATACAATACGAAGCTCATCAGGAAAATCCTTTACATTAATGAATGAAGCATATTTATTAAAGGCTTCTTTGTTTAACAGATGTTTAAGTATCGATAATTCAACCTGCATTTAACTCCTCAAAAGTAAATTTATATGTTTTACCATATTCCATTTGCTCAATAAAATCATAGTATGTGTTTGGTAATACATTATTTACATCATCAAAAGCAATCTCTAATTTACTTAATAACTTCTCTTTATCTTTGTTTTTATCTGTATTAAATAATGTCAAAGTAAAGATTGTTTGTTTTGTTTTTTCTTCCATTACATTCATTGTATCACATCCTTAGGAGGCTGTCAAGTTCTTTGTACGCATGCTCTTTGGGGTCACGGTCACTCTGAATGGGTCTTGCCCTAAAGCCCAGCAACTGTGCTTGTTTCACAATGCTTAGGCTCTTGTGCCACATGTCAGGGTCTAAAAACACG
>CALLKE010000147.1 GCA_938008555.1 uncultured Pedobacter sp. | reverse complement strand
GTTTTTTGAATTAACAAACGGCCCTGGATGATATTTTAAAGTATCACAATCACTTGCATATGCATTTGATACAAATTGATTTAAAACTATTTCATAAAATTTATAAGGTTGAAATTGATTGATATATGAATTCATTTCATATTGATTGAGTCCTTCAAAATAAAACATTTCTTTTTTTTCTTCATTAAAATAATAATGTCCACTTTCATAAGACATAATTTTGTTTTTAACTCCGTTAAATGAAACTGAATCCCATTTCACTGCTAATGATTTTGAAATCGGGTTTAAAATAAAAACGATCTCATGATTATTTATTTTATTATTTTGTTTTTGTAGTATTCCTATATCAGCCACATATCCAACAACACCTTTTAAAACAAAAAATAGACCTTTTTGAATAAATCTTTCGCCTCTATACTCTTCAATTTTTCTTAGTTTATTTTGTAAATCTTTTTGAAGATTTTTAAATAATTCTTCATCATTTCCTTTTTCATCTTTGTGGACAAAGGAGTCGAGCCAATCTTCAAAGTGATCTTGTGTTGGCGTTTTTCCCGTTTTAAACCATTCTTTTAATACGTTTTTATTTTGTTTTGCCATGAGAGGGGATTCGTTTGATGTGTGTTTTTATTTGAATGTAAATACTGTAGAGATTATTAGATCAAATAGACATTCTAATGCTAATGTCTATTTGATCCAACATGCTTAACAATGTGATTTCTGAAGCGCTTTTAAAAATAAGCACCAAAGAAAACCTAAGCAGAGTGACTTTTGAACGTCTATAAAATCTTAATGATCAACTAGGACTTTGGCTATCCTATATATTCAATGTATGCCAAGGCATAATAAGGTGGCATGTTATTGTGGGGCTTACTTCCACCTGTTTTGAATGTCGTCGCATTTTTTTGTGCCCCTAACCTATTTTCGAATCCTGTATTGACAGCTGCAAAACTAGGAGTGCTCGGGTTATGCCAGGTTCCGCTATTGGTATCATAGTTCGAAAAGTCGGATGCTTGCTGATGATGGTGTTCAGGCATTTCTTCTACTGTTAGCGTGTGTGTAGCAGTACCACCGGTTGTGCCAAGGGCATAGCTGCCACCAGCACCGAGAATAAATTTGTCTTTCAAAAGATCACATAACTTCCAACCCATAGGAATTGCATTAATGGATCCACTCCAAGCCATGATCATTCCTTTGATGATTCTACATTTCTCTAGCTCAATAACCCGATTTTCAAGTACAGCTGCTGCATGTTGCCGTTCTTGCAACAGGTTTTCGTGTTTTTTGTTTTTATCTAATAGGTCATCAATTTGTATTTTTTGTTCTTGCAAATTGTTCATACGAAGTATCGAGGCAAATGGGATACTCCCGACTGTGCCGGATGCACAAAGTTGGACTTGGCGCGTGAAGTAAATGGGATGTATAGCCCCATCCATAAATGTAGCTTCTTGGGAAATTTCGACAACGGTTACATTCATTTGTGTAATGCCCCCTTTAAATGGTAGTAGTTCACCTTTGATCACTACCCAGCCGTCGGATATGTTATCGCCAGATTGGGTTGCACCACTAACGATGTAATTCTCGCCCCCCAATCCTGTAAGGGCGCTTATTGGTTTAGCCAAACTAGCTTGTAAAAAATTAAGTGTATCGGTTTCTAAAGGGAAACCACCTGGGTGTGAAAAATCGATACGATTCATTTTAATTGATTTTGTTTAATAGTGAAGGGTTTCTTGGTAGGCTTATAAAGATTGAGGTTTCACTTAATCAGCTCATAACACGTACCTGCTAGCTTGTAATAATTGAGTAAATAGCAAAAAACGGCTTCTTGACTCGTATTTACCCAAATAGATATTTCAGCAGGAATAAAGACCTGAAAGTCAGCTTTTGCATCAACATAATAAGAGCGGTTGAGTACGTGTAGTGGTTTCGTTTCTGTATTTCTACTTAAACTCAAAGGTTTTTTTTCGCTGGTTTTGTGTATATAAATTTCATCGTAGCGGGTGTCGATGATTCTGATTCGCCTGTCAATATCATCAAAGCAATCATTCAATACTTTTTGTAGATAAACTACTTGCCCGCTATACTCAATTTGATAATTAACCTGTTGACGATAATCTGTAAACTGTGTATAGAGCTCTTTTATGGGGGCAATAAGTGCATTGAGCCATAATCGCATCAAAGGCTTTTGCAGTGAACATGGTAAAAGCATTGTGACGAGTTGTTTGTAGTTTAATTTAAAAACTGCCTTCTTTTTATAAGCCATTAGTTTTGTGTGTTATTGATGATATAATTAATGATCAAGCCTTTTTCGCCTGCTATTTGCAAATAACCGGCATCAGCTACGTAGCGAGCGGTAACAAGCTTATAATCTTGGTTGCCGTACCGAGCCAATACGCGACCTATTTGTGGAATAATGACACCTGTCGTTTCCTGAAGGCGATCGGTTAACGTAGCTAATACAAATTCTCCATTAAAAGGCAGATTCTTCAAATAGGTTTTGATCGTATCCTCTACAGGTTTAATAGCACTATTTTTCAGTTGCTCGCCTTTGCCATTCAAAACAAGGGGGTCGTAATAAATATCTATTTCCATTTGGAGATCATCAGGTGGCAAAGAATCCACTCTGATGCGGACGCCAGCGTCTTTGATCTGTTGCATGTAGGTTGTAAAAGAACTAAGCTCGCTAGATGAAAGTGGGGCTAGTTGATCACCGGCTTCTTTGGTTACTTTTATTCGTACCACTCCATTAATCTCGACTACGGCAGCCTGTTTAACGATGCATTGCTTATTTATCTCATCGGTGCTTAGACCAGTATTGTCATAACAATCACTCTCTCGTGCCAATGTTCCTCCCATTTGAAAAGCCTTAGCCTTTGCTCTGTACCAGTGTAGGCTGTGTGGTTTTTTACTCAAAATCAAGTCATCTACTTCTTTTTTATGAAAATCAAATAGAACTTCGAGTGTCCAGATGGCAGTTGCCACCACATGAGTCCATAATCGCCAAATGGCTGTTTTACTTTCGCTATTCAAGGAGCTAAGTCCTACTACTCTTTCTTTTTCGGCAATAATTTGTGCCTGTATTTCGGTTATTGTACGTGCCATAAAGCCTTCCCCCCTCCCTGCTCCATATGGGCGGGATTTGGGGTCCATATTGATTATTGATTGATAAATAATTTGAATTTGTTTTCCCTTTTCAAAGGAGATAGCATGTAGTTTTATCCGATCCTGAAATCCGCGCCAATAGTTGCATCACCAATGCCATTTATTTCATCGAGTATATACGACCCTGTGGCTGGGACAATATTGCGATCTATCATGGTAGCAAGTACATAATGATCAATTTGTTCGATTTGGGGTTTGGGTAAAGAAATAATGCGTCCAGCTGGCAGCTTCTCGGTTAAGCCTAGGTCTGTACATCGCGCTATTTCTAGTGCTGCCTCTATCGAACCAAAAGAGTGGATCGCAATATCAAACAATGTCTGACCCTCCTGTACTTTATAGTCTTTTTGCATCGATGATCAATCCTGATTCCGTGATTTCTAAATTATCTAACTCAAATCCGTCGGCTTCCAACTGGATGGCAATGGTTCGTTTGGTGAAGCCATCAATAATGCCATTTTTTAACAAGTTGAGGCCTGCGCCTGTCGTTGGGTTTTCTTTCCACTCGCCTGGTACACTCATTAATAAGGATTCAATATGTTGGTGGTGACTATTGGTCATTAGCCAATCTCCCTTTTCAATGGCTAGATCGCCATGTTTACTTAATAGAAAATCGTTCATTCACTTTATTTTAAAAGATGATTAAATCGCGTTTGAATCGCTTTGAAGGCTATCGAATTGAGTGGTATGCTTGTTGGACCACCGGATGGACTGGAGGTGACTGTGATGCCCATAATAGCATTCAATAAATCGCTCATGAGGCTTTTGAGTGTGTCCAAATCTTTTTTAAAGAGAAAGCCATCACTGCCAGCCACGAACTCTGTTGTTCCTTCTTTGAGCCTTAATCCATTATGGTTTACTCCAAACTGTACATCTTCTTTTTGAAGATTCAAGCCGTCTTTATCAATTGAAAATTCCAGCTTATCGATAACTAGTTTCATTAAGTCGAGCTCATTTATATTGCAAATGCACGCATTGTACTTATTGAGGAAAACAACCAATACCCTACTATTTTGGGTAGGATAGAACCAAAGCCCGTTTCCACCTTGGTGTTTATTCATTTGAAAGGGTACGTCAAACAATTCAGCTGAACCATCTATTGGAACGACATCGCAACATTGATTTTCTGGATCTACTCGTTGTACGGTGCATACTTTTGCGTATAGCTGCTCATTTGTTTCGGTCAATTTTTTTAAAGCTTCAGCGATTGAATTCATTTTTGGTTTATTTTGAATTTACAGTATTGATTAAATGAAATAGAAAGTGCGTAGCAAGCACACATCGGTTTAGGCGATGATTTTTTTACTTAATGCCGACGTTTTTCTTGCTTGTTTAGGGCTTATGAAAGGTCAGTTGCGCTGAGCAATTAGTTTGAATCAGTATTTATATTCTAGACTAGAGGAGTTTGCTATGATTTCATCACAGGCCCTAACTCTATTTCCTGGCGATAACCGCTTGAGCCAAAACTTACTTCTACTTTTTTGACCATGTAAAGGCCTTTTGGGCTATCACTTGCTTCTAATTGGATAATATCACATTTGTTGACCATAGGTTCACCAAAAGTTTCGATAGAGCCTCTGTGTCCTGTGTATTTATATTTTTTTAAAACCCTTTCGGCTACATGATCCAATGCACTTTTGTCAATACCGTATACTGAAATTGGAACTGTATATCCAGTTTCATCGCCAAGTTCGGTTGTTATTTCTGTGCCATCTTTGCTTTTTGATGTGGCTTTCACTTTTACTTTGATATCTTCTGCTAGCTCGTAAGTCAGTCTTTCTGAAATAATATTTTTTCCATACACAAACAGCTCCTTATTTCGGTCATTTTTAGGATAGGTGTATCCGATATACAACACAGGTTTATTGTAATAGCGAAAATAGACCCTTATCCCTGTTTGAACTTTGAGCTCGTTTAACTCTTCAGCAATTGTTGATTTGGTAATAGAGTAGCGTCCTATATTGACATTGGAGCCCATGAGCTTATAGTGAATGCTTGTGCCTTGCAGCAAAAATGAAACAAGCTCTTCTAAAGTAGTCTCCTTAAATCCTTTTTGCATGGCAACAGCTCTTTTGAGTTTAAGCATCTCATTTTCGCATTCTATTTGTATCGAATCATCATACATCGATGTATTGATGTGCACTTCACGTATAAAGCCTGTAAAACGCACTTTTAAATCGTGATCGTAACCTAATTTAACGATCACTCTATCACCTTTTTTAATGGGTACTTTCTCGGAGTGGATGCCTTCCCAGCGCGTTGTTCCTGGTATATCTATTTCACAAGTATCAGTCAGCATATCTACGTCTTCCAGGATCCTACAGCGTGAGGGCTTATTAAAAACCCATGTCTTATTGCCTTTAATGATTACTTCACATGTCAGTTCTAGCATACATTAATTGTTGTTGTGTGATTATCTGTTTTCTTAATAGTTATTGTGATCATCGCTAGATTGATTATTTGGGCTCTTTAAGGGGCTGTTTATGATGATTTCTTGAGCTTAATTTCAAAGGGAGTGTCGCTCAAGCCGTATAAAGAAAAAGATTGTTGATTTTGATAAAGTCCACCCTGGTCAAAATTATAGCCTTCTATCACCATGCTACGGATGTTGAATAGATCCAGAAAATCACTGACTACTTCTATAGCAGTATTCATCCGAAGTAAATGCATTAAGTTCTTCACCTTATCCTTTGGATAACCATCCGATACATCCAATATATTTTGATTTGATCCCGAATTATCCAAGCCATCTGGATTTGGATTTAGGTTCAGACTAGGTGTTAATGAAGCGATAATGCTTATGCGATAATCTCTATCGTTAATATATTCTTTGACACTGCCATTACGTCCTGATAAATAGGTATGGACAATGTTTTTATGGATACTAACGGTACAGACACAATCTCTAAGCACCAAGTACGATCCCTTACATCGTAGCCAGAGTTCTGTGAGTGTAGGTTTGGCTAACCAATCATGTGCCGATAAATTTGGGGCTTCGGGGAATTTAGTTCGTCTGAGCGGCTGATCAACAAATGGAACAGGAACTAGTGGTGCAAAGGGAAGTGCAGTCCGTACCAGACCGTCCACAGCACGATCTTCAGGAGTGATATTTAAAGCACCTCTTACATTCTCCTTACTGAAGGACCAGAGTGTATTTTTGATACCCATATTTTTAGTGAGCTAGATTATAATCATTGATGGCAAGTAGCAAAGCTTCAGCCACAGCGTCTCGAATGCGCTCCTTAGCTTCGGGCAATTGCTCTACTTTAATAATCAGGGTTTCTACCAACTTGTTAATAGTCAAGCTACGGTTCGCTGTTCCATTATTTGTTGACATGGCTTCTGTTTGTTTCATTTTTGGCTGCGTGCTTTTTGTCGATTCGGCAGCTGTACTTCCAAAGCCTTTTAGGTCCTTTCGTTTGACTGATTGCCCAGAAAATGAGAATGAGGCTTCGTTCAATCCTTCTTTTGTCATCATCCCTTGTTTGCTTATTTGGGGTAGGCCAGATGGACTTATTGGTGTGGGCTGATTAATTCCAGTTAGGGTGTTTGTGCTGGATAAAATCTTATTCCAAGGTGTTTCAGTAGATACAAATAACTTGTTGAAGCCTCGGCCTATCTGATCAAAAAATCCAGAAATTACTGCCCGAATTGTGTCGAATGAGTTTTTCGTTGGTGTTGCTAGGTATTGATCAGTTTGGAAAGTTTTCTGAGTGCTTTCACCCAAATGAGCGAAGCCTGGTTTTGTTGCAAGCAAAAACCCACGAGTGTCATTTGTAGCAGCAAACATGGTGGTGCTAAGTCCAGCTATGGAGCTAACCCAATTAGTCAAAGTAATGCTGGCGATGTTTGCCATCCTTTTTACCTTTTCCTGAGTTAAGCCTAGGTTGGAGAATGCGCTTGAGTCTTTGTTGGCTTGGGCTGATATTTTATGCATCGCATTAGATAGTAGCTTGGTAACCTGTGAGGTCTTACTCAAACTAAGGCCATATTGATCCATGATTTTAGTGAGATTGGGGGCAACAACTGGGGTGTTGCTCGATACGTTAGGCACTTGATTAGGTATCGTCTTGGCTTTAGCGATCTCAGGTACGGAGTGTAAACGTGGTGATTGATACATTTTTGCCTCTTTGGCGACCGAAGCTTTGGAGTGGCGAGTGGGGATATTCGTCTTATCAACTTCTTGTTCATGTGCTAGAGCTTGTTTTGAGATGCTATTTGATCGAAATGGTTCGCTGATGTCAACAACAATTGGTAGATCAATAAATGATTTTGGGGGAGCAAAGTTTGATTGAATTTGTTTGCGCATCATTTTAAATATTTGATCTGTTCTCATGATATCAGGTAAACCAATCGAAGATTTTTTCGAAATCCGTGGTTGAACAGATTTACTGGTTGCATCGAATGTTTCGACTATTTCATTAGTTTGGAAGTCGACTCTTAATTTATGGGGGATAATATTTGTTTGTACCGATCTACCAATTGGACCAATGATGGGTATTGGTAGGCCTGTAGCCATTGATGGATGATTGGTGGGTAACCCTTTTGGACCAGTATTTGTAATGAGCATGCTCATTTGGTCCACTATTTTCCCGATTAGACTTGTGATGGCTGATGAGTTAACAAGTAAGCTCTTCGGAGAAGTACTGGGCTGAGTAGGCTTGCTTAGTGTATCAGACACCTTTCCAGCTGGAAGTATCGTTGCTTCGGAGTTAGTTAATGATTTTTTGGAAATGATATCTGAGTGAGTAGTTCCTTCAGTGAGTGTTGGTGTTAAATTATCCACCTTAACAAGTGCTCGGTTAGCAGATACCAGTTTGGTTAAAACAGTATTGAAACCTTTGATATCTGTGGTCATTTGTGTGATGTACTGGCTGAGCAAGCCAAAGGCATCACCAAATTTTAGAGTAAAATCAATGCCGTAATGCAGTTTGTTATTCATTATGTGTGATGATTAATAAGGCTGCATGGCTAATCTGTATTCTTTCTGATCTTATCCAGGGAAGAAAATTGAGTATACAGATTCGCCATACAACCTTTAATTTTTAATAATTAGCATGAGCTTCTTCGCCAAATAGTTTTGCTAGCATTTCAGCTTTATTATTCAATCGCCATTGCTCTAACCATTGTGCTTCGGCGTATAAATCACCCCATTGGTTTAAAGTCAATTTTTCTGGGCCCATATGAAAGTTGGCACGTATGAGTGCATTGCCCATTCGAATGATGTCCTCCCCGTTGTGCAGGGAGGTTACAAGTTTTTTATGTGGCCCTCTAGTGGTTTCATGGTTTCACTGAGCTGTGCAATAGCTGATAATTTGATTCTGGGTCGTTGCTTCATTTCTTCATCGCATTGAACTAGGCAGTTATCAAAGAGTGCTAATGAAGCCTTTACCTCATCCTGTTTCGATAAAGCAGTAACAGCTGAAAGAATATCCATCGTAGGTTCTTTAAAAATTCCTTGATATTCTTTTGTATTGTCAGTTACAGTTATCAAACTTAAATAGCCATGTTTGGCTTTCAAGTGATCCAGTTCAGTTGCGCTTAAGCCGCATATTGGTTCCTTTTCCATATTCAATTATTTTTTATTCTTAAATCTTTCAGTGTTAATAGATCAAAAAACTATAGAGTCTTTTTGATTTCTACAGCAATCCATTCATCTTGATAATTACTTGTATCCTCTGTAGTAGGGTCGGGGGCTATACTTTATTCCACTCGATATGCGAAATCATCAGCTCATATTGTGTTTCAAAATAGGTGGACATGGTATTCCCACTACGAATTGTTTCCGTAAACTCGCAATTGTAAAGTACGTCTGTAACAATAGGCCCACTATCAGGTTGGTAAACCACAATAATGTTAAAGGGTTTTAAGCGGGTCAATTGGCCATTTTTTGCAGAACTAGACAACGCAACCACCGATTCCATTGATAACATAATGCTCCCTGAGGCTGTTATTTTGCCATAACCACGAGATACCGGATAGCGCCCGGCACCGAACACATTGCTCTTTTCTTGCCTCTCACTATAATTGATTGCGGTAACGCCAATTAGCTTGACCATGTTAATGGTTATTGAAACATCGGCCCAGCCGTATGAACGGCCATTGATCATAGGCCTTAATTCTAAAATATCACTCATAATCTTTACTTTTTAATATTAAAGCCTACACTTACATGGATTTCTCGTAGCACACCAACGGGAATTAGTGTAATCTGTACGTCGAGTTTGGAAGTCCCCAATACGGATTGATCAGGAGGAATAGTGACCTTAAATCCACTTAGTTCATGAGCAGTTTCCATCGCTATTAAAGGCTCCTCGGCTAGTTTCTCTAGATGCGTGATGATATTCGGAGATAGAAAACTAGTATTTGGATCAACCAGTAGGGGGCCATTCAACTGGGGTAATAATGATTTATAGACACCTCTTAAGGCCTTATCAATTGTTCGATTGGTTTCGATATAACCATAATCACTTGTAAGTACATCTGCAGTAAAACTATCATTCCAATAACTACCTGCTTGTCCTACGTGTTTACATAGAAACAGATAGCGTTTATCATTAATTTTTTGGTGCTCTACAGGTGTTAGCTTGGTCATCAAGGTTTCATCTGTCAGTGCTGGCACATCAAGCTCTTTGGCAAGCGTGTTTAAGTCATCTATCTTTTTTTGAATGGGGCGTTTTTCCTCCTCTTTTTTAGCTGGGGTATAAAGTGTAGTGATCTGTTTCGCTTCCACTTGAGCGATATCTCTTTCAAGTTTCTGGACAAGATCGCTGATTACTTTACCTCCGTAGACAGTGCTTGCCATATTTTGCTTATTGACCCAGGCTATACTTTCGTGCACCTTGGCGCGGGAAATAGCACCTAAACAAGCTCCAATGGCGGTGATACTTCCCCGTGTTTTTGTAGTTGTAGTATGTATTATCTCTGTTTCTTGAGAGTCAGAAATAAGTTCTGCTGGCTCTGATGAAGAGGACTTTTTACTCATGTTTGTCTTTGTTTTTAGTTTTTACTGCATTATTTCTCTATTCCGGAGTATTAGCCGAATGATGGCCACCAGTGATTAAGGCTTTAGTGATTCTGCATTTTTTTGTAAATAAGCACCTAGCCCACCTCCATCTTGAGCAATGCATACCGATACTCTAGGATATGAATTGGCTCCTAAATCAGTGATCGTATCTAATTTGGTACTATCAATTTTGTAGGCAACTACTGCTGATAAAGGCATGTTTTGAGCTGCTAGCTCTTCACAAGCATCATTTAGCTCTTTTATTTTAACCTGGTCTTGGTGACCTAGCCATACACCTACCTGTCTGATAATGCCCTTACTCTGCTGTTGCATTTCTTTCAGCTCTGAAAAAAGATTAGGGATACACACATCTTTAATGCTAGGCTGCAGCTCATTGACAACACGAACAAGTAGTTTGCTACTTGGGGCTATTCGGAAAAATTCGGCAATATGGTAGTATACAACAGGTGTTTTAGTGATCGAGATGCCATATTGAGTAGCATCATCAAGTCTTTCTAAGGCTATAAATGTTGTACCAGTGGGTGGGCTAATGGTCTCATTGATGTAAAATAGTAAGGCCGACACATGGTCCTCGCCTGGGGCTTTTCGTCCTAAGCCTCCTTGACCTCTTTGAAATGTAATTCCATTCATAGTTTATTGGTTTTTGATTGTTTTTAATGATTTGTATTAAGCACACTTTTCAGAGGCCACGTTTAGGATTTCTAGCCATTCCACCACTAGGTATTTCAACAGGTGTGTTCATCCCTGCGTTTGAGTTGCACTTACAATTACAGTTACCTCTACTTCCACTGCTCTCCTCAAAAGCAGGTGTTCCTTCGTCAAGAGAAGGTTCGCCGAGTGATCCCTTCCCAGTGCTTGGCCCGCCGAATGCTCCCCCGTCAAATGCTGATTTGGCGGGTGCTCCCTTTTGATTTTTTAAGTCTTTGAGATGCTTCTTCGCATCTTCTTCGTTACGAAACACATATTCTCCAACTCTGAAAAATCGGGGATGTAAATTCATTGAAAGAGATGTGTTGGTTATTGTAATCGTTTTCTGCTCCTCTTTCAGTGCTTTTCGCCCTAGTCCATCTTGTTCTTTTTTAACTGTAATTACACGCATGTTCTTTATCTGTTGTTGACATATCCCATATGACCATTAAAAATTTCAATTCAGACAATCCTCCTGATAAGAAAGAGTATGATTATACCACTAACTACAATCAGGAGGAGCAATTTCCACAGCCACGTTTGTATCTGTTGCCATACATTTAGTTTCTTCTGAATGGGCATGAAAACAGTTTCGCTTAGCATATTTGTGACATGTGTTTCTTTCCATCTCAGGTAAATGTTGGCACTATCGCAAATACAGTCTACCTCCAAAATTTGATCATGAATATTTACCTGAGGTTTTTGGGCTCTTTTGCCTACTTGCATACGCAATACTTCTTTGATCAGTATTTTACCTAAACTATCTACATCTAAGGATGCTCGAAAAGTCGATTGATCAGTTGGGATAATCACTATACTATCCCGAATAGTTTCCTGAATGAATGTTTTGGTTTGGTGAGTGAATGTTTGCTGTTTCACTGATCTACAGCTGCAAGCGAGTAGGGCCAAGGTTATCACGAGGCATAGCCTAGCTATACCATCTCGAGTGGAGATGGTTCTAATTTTATTCGTTTTCATCTTTTTAATTACCCGAATCCAATAAATCCAAATGCTTTTTCAGTAGTTGTTGATAGATCATTCGCTCATGTTCAAGCTCTACGCTCAAAGCATGCAGTGCCTGCTTGAGCTTAATGTTTTCTGCCATTTGATTGTCGAGAGCAACAATGAGTTCATTGACACGATTTGTAAGACGTTCCATACTGTTTAACTCAGCAACTACTTCTTTCTCTTCATTATCAATTTCTACACTTTTGGTTTCAGCATTGGTGCGTCTTCGACCTAGTAACCAACCGATGAAACCAGTGGTAGCGGCTGAGGTAATTATCCAATTAACCCGATCTTCCACTTTATAGCTGCACATAAGCCTGACCTATTTTTTTAGCTTGTTTGGTTAATTCTGCTAACTGAGTAGTTTTTTTGCCAAAAGTTTTTTGAAAATGAGGCATGTCTATTTTTCCTGGACTCCAGCGGCCGCCCCATTCCCAGCCATGTTTCTCGAATATATCTACACACTCTAACCAATCAGCCATCCCGTCGGCATCGTAGTCTTTCAGCGTGTCCCAGCTAACTGTTTTACCATCGATGAGTAAGCAGATGTCAACTGCTAATCCGTAGTTATGATACGACTCTCCCCCCTTTGCTGCAGTAACTTTCTTACCTGGTTTTGTTCGTCCTTGTGCATATAGTGCATTTTGCTCATCTATTGAGCGCAGTGTGTGTGTAAATCGTACTTGTGCTTTCCCCCGGAGACATCGATTAATTTTAATGTAGATTTCTTTGGCCTCTTGCCGCACTTTTGGATGTAATTTTTCGATTCGTACTAAAGTTATATTGTCCATATAAATCGCCTTTTTTGTTTGTTGACACAAATATTGACTTTCGAAATGGGTGTAAAAAATAAGCTGAGTACACTGACAAACAACATGATAAGGTTGAGACACTCAGTCGTTTTTGGTTTAGTTTTTGCGTACAAGAAAAGACTAGCGCACTTGCTTATTTTACAACTGGGCAAGGATTTTATGATATCGGAGGATGGGGATAAGGAGCCAAATTTGTAGGCTCTCCATTTGAAATATGCGGAAAACAAAAGGCCTTATACCTCTCTTAGAGAGGTATAAGGCCTTTTGTTAAAGATACAGCTGATGTCTATGCTGAGCAGTATCTAGATCCAGGACTAGAAAATGAATTGGCCAAAGCTTCAAATGAATCAATATTCAGCACATGGTATAGTGAATACCCTAACGAGCCACTTGAATTAAGGGAGTGTAAAATAAACTGTGTCAAAGGATAAAATGTTGTTGTTATTAAGCTG
>CALLKE010000146.1 GCA_938008555.1 uncultured Pedobacter sp. | reverse complement strand
AGCTCGATATCGTAGCTCATAGTATGGGTTATGCCTATGCGCTGGGTATGGTTGACATTTTAAAAGGTAAGGTTCCCTTGGGCCGTTTTTACATCATAGCTCCAGAAAATGCAGAGGCTGGTGAGATCAATCTGAATGATTTCGAAGAAGTGTGGCAGTATGGGAGCAATCTCGGAGAACCGAATGCAGATCCATTGCACCAGCAGGATGGTGTGGCATCGCAGACACCGGTGAGAGGCTTGAAAGAGATTAAAGATCCGATTAGGGAGAAGAGAGGCCGAGCTTTTATTCCAGACGGTGAGCCCAAAGGTTTTTTACAAAGTCACTCGATTGGTAATTATAAATGGATATTTAAGTTAAAATCAGAACGTGATAAAGGCTATGTTAAATTGCGTAAATAGAATTGTTACTTTTATAATTCTAGTAACATCAGTGGCATGCAATCAACCAGAGCAACAAACTAAAGCAAAGAATCATAAAATTCTGGAGCTATCAAAAACCACTATTAGCCATCAAGAGTATGAAAAAATTCGACAACAGGCTTTAGATAGCTTAAATATTTGGTGCAGTGAAAAACTACCTGCTTATGAGTCTGTCTGGTATAGTCGCACCTATCATTTAGATAGTGTCCTGTGTTTCAACTCTGAAAAAGATCGTATGGTTACAGCAATTCTGATTCAATGCAATGAATCTGTATGCGAAACAGACGCAGTGCATTATTTATATGGAGCCAAAATCAAAGGCAGATGGTACTTTTTCGGGGGGGGGGGGACAATGGTGGTATTGCGAGAGCATTATCAAGATGATATTCATAAGCCTGTGAGCTTTGAAAAATTGCATGAACTAGCCATGAATAATATGTTCCGAGGCTACATCAAAAAAAATGCCGCTGGAGAATGGAGAGTCAATGATGCATTTTTCGCTGCACATTTCGAAGACGTTGGCTGGGGAGATTTTGAAAGATATCAGGATACCGTAGTCAATGGAAAACGATTCGATAATAAGAAAGAATATTTTGAGAATATTTATATGGGTGTTGTGAAAGGAAACTGGATTAGAGAGTAAACCGATGACAGCTAATAATACTCAAAACAAATCATCAAAACCCTCGATATCGTAGCTCACACTATGGGTTATGCCTATGCTTTGGGTGTGGTTGACATTTTAAAAGGTAAAGTACCATTAGGAAGGCTTTACATCATAGCTCCAGAAAATGCGGAGGCTGGTGACATCAATCTGAATGATTTCGAAGAAGTGTGGCAGTATGGTAGCAATCTTGGCGAATCCAATGCAGATCCATTGCATCAACAGGATGGTGTAGCACCACAGACGGCAGTGAAAGGTTTGAAGGATATTGAGAAATTACCATTAGGTAAACGAGGTCGGGCATTTATCCCCAAAGGGGAGCCCAAAGGCTTTTTACAAAGCCATTCAGTTGGGAATTATAAATGGATATTCACAAGAGATAAAAAAGATAACGGTTATGTTAAACCAAGGGATTAAATGCTTAGCGATTTTTTTGGCGATATGCACATTGGTTGCATGTGAAGACAAAAAAAAAGAGGAGTTAAATCAAAAACGAGCTCTCTATAAAAAATACTCTATTCGGCAAGTTGGAACCCAAGAATACACGAATGTATTTAAGGCAGCTAATGATAGTCTAAAGAATTGGACTGATAACCATTTAAGTGGTTATGCTATTTATGAAGAAAATGGATGGTATTTAGATAGTTTAGTTTGTTTCAATAAGAGTAGAGACAGATGTATAATGGCATTAAGCTATCAGTTATGTAGCTCAAGCAATCACGACGGGATGGAATGCCTCTACGGGGCTAAAATCAAGGGAAAATGGTATTTTTTTAGGGGGGGGGCAATTTCATTTATCACGTGAATTTTATGTTGGCACGGACTCTTTAAGGTATCCATTAAGTTTTAAGCATCTTGATGATATAGCATTAGATAATATTTTTACAGGTTATCTAAAAAAAAATAGAAGTCAAATTTGGGAAATCAGTGATGCATTTTTTACGTCCCAACTTGAAGATGTCGGCTGGGGAGATTTTGAAAGATATCAAGATACTGTAGCTGATGAAAAACGTTTCGCTAACAAGAAGGAGTATCTCGAGAGTATCTACCTGAGGGGTGTGAAGGAGAAGTGGCTTTATCGAGACACACTATAGAATATTGATACCCAATTTTATCGCCGGTTGAACTCAGGTACTATTTTCTATGCTGATGGCCATCATAGTATTGGGACGTCCAATCACAGGGATATGCTATCGTTTTACAATAGTGCACGGAGCTGTATCGACACTTTTCCTAAGAATCTGAAAGAGCTAGCCATTAAGCATGGTCAAGATCTATCCAAGTTTTGGATAAGTTCGGTCTTGTCGTACTTGATCGAGAGAGAAATTAATGACCCAAACTATATAGATGGCAAACTTAATAGGACCTCTAACGTATATGGCTTTAACTTAAGACGCAGAAACGGACAAAGAGCAGCTCAAAAACTATTATCCGCAATCAAAAAAATCCATGCTAGCCAACACCAAACTATCGACAAGCTCGATATCGTAGCTCATAGTATGGGTTATGCCTATGCGCTGGGTATGGTTGATATTTTAAAAGGTAAGGTGCCATTAGGAAGGTTTTACATTATAGCTCCAGAAAATGCGGAGGCTGGGGAAATTGATTTGAATGATTTCGAAGAAGTGTGGCAGTACGGCAGCAATCTCGGCGAACCGAATGCAGATCCATTGCATCAGCAGGATGGTGTGGCGCCCCAGACACCAGTGAAGGGATTGAGGGACATTGATGAGGCTAAGGGTGGGCGAGCTTTTATCCCCAAAGATGAGCCTAAGGGCTTTTTAGAAAGTCATTCGATTGGGAATTATAAATGGATTTTTACGAAAATTCAAAAAGGACGTACTGGTTATGTTAAGAATAGAGATTAAAGTTAGAATGGTACTGCTTCTGTCATTCTTCATGTTTGCATGTAATAATAACAAACATGAAGAGGCGAAGCAAAAAAGAATGCTATATAAAAAATACTCTGAAAGCCAAATCAGTCCTCAAGATTATAATTGCATATGGAATGCTGCTAAGGATAGTATTCGGCTTTGGGCTAACAAACGTCTCCAAGCATATACTGTTTATGGAGATCAGAAATGGTATTTAGATAGTTTACTATGTTTTAATAAAGAGAGAGATCGATGTATAATGGCCTTGAGCTACCAAGATGATCCGGAGTCACCGAGTGATGGGATGGATTATTTTCACGGGGCTAAAATTAAAGGAAAATGGTATTTCTTTTTTTTGGGGGGGCATTTTGTCCTTCCTCGAGATTATTATCAATCCAATACTCGTATTCCTTTAAACATAGAACAGTTTAATGAAATAGCTTTAGATAATATTTTTAGTGGTTATCTCAAAAAAAATAAGTCCCAACAATGGGAAATCAACGATGTGTTTTTTACATCTCAATTTGAAGACGTTGGATGGGGCGATTTTGAAAGATATCAGGATACCGTAGTCTATGGAAAACGATTCACGAATAAAAAAGAATATTTCGAGAATATTTATTTACGAAAATCGCAGCGTAAATGGCTTCATAAAGAAAAATAAAAAGGCATTGTTCATCACGGATATTGGCGATGGTTAAATGTAGGCACTATTTTCTATGCTGATGGCCATCACAGTATTGGGACGTCCAATCATATGGATATGCTATCGTTTTACAATAGTGCAAGGAGCTGTATCGATATCTTTCCCAAAAATCTGAAAGAGCTAACGATTAAGCATGGCCAAGACCTATCCAAGTTTTGGGTAAATCCGGTCTTGTCGTATTTGATTGAGGAAAAAATCAATGACTCAAAGTATATAGATGGCAAGCTTAATAAGACATCTAACGTATATGCCAAATCCAGCCACGAATGAGTTTAAACTCCATTCTTTTTATAGATCATTTTTTACGACTTTTGCTCCTAAACAGTCGCGGTGAATGAATTTTACTTTGGTAGCTCATCTTTACTGTTTTTCTCAAACTCACATCATGCATTTGATGTATTACTACTGAACTATCGAAAAAATAAATCCGTAGCAATAAAATAGTAAATCAAAATCCACTTAAACTCTATGAAAACTCAAAGTAAAATGATCAAAACAATTAAACACCTCACATTAGTAGGTGCTGTATTAATGACACTTACAGCTTCCTCACAAACGATGAAACACAAAACTATCGAACTTGATGAATTTCAAATAGTAGGAATTTCAACACGAACAACGAATCAAAATGGACAATCGAAAAATGATATTGATGGTCTTTTTACCACATTTACGAGGCTAAATCTGGTCGATAAAATACCCAACAAAAAAACATCTGATGTCTATTGTGTTTATACCGATTACGAAGGTGACTTTAATGCCCCCTATACCGTTATACTTGGATGTAAGGTATCATCCAAAGACAATTTGGCTAATGGGTTTGTAGGTAAAACGATCCCAAAAACAAAATATCAGGTTTACAAATCCACAGGAAAACTTCCTGACTGTGTAGGCGATACCTGGAATAAAATCTGGAAATCAGATATCGATAGAAAATATGTAGCAGACTTTGATTTGTACGGAGCGAAAAGCCAGAGCCCTAACAATGCAGAAGTTGAAACCTATGTATCAGTAAAATAAGAATATCAGCATTTAGGGATTATTAAATTTTAATAATCCCTAAATCTAAATCTTGGTAGCTTCCACACTATGTTCAATCTTAACGACCTTGTACGAGAAAATATTCAAAAACTTGTTCCCTATTCATCTGCCCGATGTGAGTTTACAGATCAAGCCTCTATCTTTTTAGATGCCAACGAGAATAGCTACGGATCACCATTAAATAAAACATACAATCGTTACCCTGATCCCCAACAAACACAAATAAAAAAGCGGATATCAGCAATCAAAGGAGTTCCTGTTAAAAATATATTTCTAGGAAATGGGAGCGATGAAATAATCGACATTTTATTTCGTGCTTTTTGTAGGCCTGGAGTTGATCACGTAATGATCGTGCCCCCAACTTACGGTCGATACGAGGTACTAGCAAATGTCAACGATATTGAAGTTAAAAAGGTAAACCTAACTCCTGATTACCAACTAGACCTAGAAAGCATTGCAGAGGCCATAAACCAGAATACCAAACTAATTTTCATCTGTTCCCCTAACAATCCCACAGGAAACTCCATTAACCGTCAAGATATCGAAACCATTTTAGCAAACTTTAATGGATTAGTGGTGATTGATGAGGCCTACATTAATTATTCAAAACAAAAAACATTCATACAAGAGCTAACAGAATATGCCAATTTGGTCGTGATACAAACACTTTCTAAGGCATGGGGACTAGCCGGATTACGTGTGGGGATGGCTCTTGCCAGTGAAGAAATCATCGAAGTATTGAATAAGATAAAACCGCCTTATAATATTAATGAGGCCTCACAGCAACTTGTTTTAGACGCTTTACAACAACTTGATCAAGTCAATCACTGGATTAAAGAGACTGTCCTAGAGCGTGAGATGCTTTGTGCCCAATTGCAAAAATTATTTTTTGTAGAGCATATATTTCCTTCCGATGCCAATTTTATCTTGGTGAGAACAAATGATTCTCAATTCATTTATACCTATTTATCAGAAAAAGGAATTATCGTTCATAATCGCTCAAAAGTGGATCTTTGTGAAGATTGTTTACGAATTACAATAGGGACGCCAGCCGAAAATAGCGCATTAATAACAGCATTAATTGATTTAAACCTACACCAGGTTAACAAAATATAATGAGTCACGAATTAAATAACACCAACGAAGACAACGAACATCCTGAAAGTATAACAAACATTACCTCTCTTCCAGGTTTATACGAAAACTGGTTTTTAGACTATGCATCATACGTCATTCTTGATCGTGCTGTGCCTCATATTCATGATGGGTTAAAACCCGTGCAACGCAGAATCCTGCACTCTTTAAAGGAGATGGATGATGGTAGATTCAATAAAGCTGCCAATGTGATTGGTAATACAATGAAGTACCATCCCCATGGGGATGCCTCTATTGGCGATGCAATGGTACAAATCGGTCAAAAGAATTTATTGATCGATACTCAAGGAAACTGGGGTGATCCTATTACGGGCGACGCTGCAGCAGCTCCTCGTTATATTGAAGCGCGCCTTTCCAAGTTTGCTAATGAGATTATTTTTAACCCTGATACAACCGAGTGGCAATCTAGTTACGATGGGCGCAATCGTGAGCCTGTTACATTTCCAGTCAAGTTTCCTCTTTTATTAGCCCAAGGAGCCGATGGAATTGCTGTAGGCTTGGCCACTAAAGTGATGCCACATAATTTCATCGAACTGATTGATGCATCTATTGAAGCATTAAAAGGGAATCGACCCAATCTCCTCCCCGACTTTCAAACAAGTGGCATGGCCGATTTTTCCAATTACAACGAAGGCCAACGCGGAGGCAAAATCAGAGTTCGAGCGAAGATCATTGAAAGAGATAAGAAAACCCTAGCCATTACTGAAGTACCCTATACCACTACTACAGGTAGCTTAATTGATAGCGTGATTGCAGCTAATGATAAAGGGAAAATAAAAATCAAAAAAATTGAAGATAACACGGCAAAAGATGTAGAAATAATCATTCACTTAGCCCCCGGGATCTCACCCGATTTAACAATCGATGCACTATACGCCTTTACCGATTGTGAAGTGTCTATCTCACCCAATACTTGTGTCATAAAAGGGAATAAGCCCCTTTTTATGAGTGTAAATGACATTCTGATTGAAAACACGCATCACACCAAAGACTTATTAAAACAAGAATTAGAGATCAAGCTAGCTGAATTAAAAGAGAAAATATTTTTCAATTCGCTACTTAAACTATTTATTCAGGAAGGAATGTATAAACATCCTGAATATGAATCAGCTGTTAGCTTTGATCTGGTTATAAATACCCTGAATAAATTATTCAGCCCCTTTTTCACTCAATTCTATCGTGAAATTCTTCCTGAAGATTATAAAAAGCTGATTGAGAAACCCATGAGTAGTATCACTCGTTTCGATGTTAAAAAATCAGACGAGCAAATGAGGGCTTTGGAGGAAGAGATCAAAGAAGTAAACAAAAATCTGAAGCATCTCACGGATTATGCGATTGCTTGGTTCGAAAAACTGAAGCAAAAATATGGAGCCGAAAAAGGGCGTAAAACAGAAATACGCTTATTTGATCGAGTAGAAGCCTCCAAAGTTGCGCTAGCGAATGTAAAGCTATACATGAATCGTGAAGAGGGTTTTATTGGTACTAGTTTACGAAAAGATGAATTTATAGGAGATTGTTCGGACTTAGACGAGGTTATTGTTTTTCGTAAAGATGGTAAATTCTCTGTCTCTAAAGTGGCCGAAAAAACCTTTGTAGGTAAAGGAATTATTCATGCCCAAGTATTCAAGAAAAATGATGAACGAACTGTATACAATCTGGTTTACAAAGATGGTACAACAGGAACTTCCTATGTAAAGAGATTTTCTGTTTTAGGTATTACTCGTGACAAAGAGTATGATCTTACTAAAGGAGGAAAAGGTTCTGCGATACTATACTTTACAGCAAATCAGAATGGTGAGGCTGAAGTAATTAATGTACAACTAAAGCCACATTCCAAATTACGAAAGCTCCAGTTTGATTTAGATTTCTCAGAAATTGCTGTCAAAGGCCGTAGTTCACTAGGAAACACTGTTAGTAAATATCCTATCAAAAAGCTTTCATTAAAAGCCAAAGGGGTTTCTACACTTGCGGGGCGTAAAATATGGTTTGATGATATATTGAGACGCTTAAATGTGGATGGTAGAGGTCATTATTTAGGTGAATTTGATGGAGATGATAAGATTTTAACAGTTGATAAAGACGGTACTTATGAATTGAGTGGCTTCGAATTAAGTAATCATTTCGAGGGCGATTTTCAACTGATAGAAAAATACAATCCAGCTAAAATATTTTCAGTAATCTATATGGATGGTAAATCCAAAAATTACTATCTCAAACGCTTTACTTTTGAAAATATCACAACGAACAAGAAAGTTAGTTTTATCAGCGAAGACAACGACTCTAAACTCATTATACTTTCAGGCTTACGAGAGCCCAAAATTGAACTTGAGATTCTAAAGGGTAAAAGCCAAATTGAGGAAAGAAACATCATTAATTTGGTTGATCTAATTGATGTCAAAGGAATGAAAGCCTTGGGAAATCGTTTGAGTTTACATGCAATCAAAAGTATCACACTAATTGAGTCCGACGAAGCGGAAGAAGAATTAAATCATGCTTCAACTACACAACCAGACCTCCCTCAATCTAGTGAGACTCAGAAAAATGACAGCTCCCAAAAATCAATCGATCTTGAAATCACCAATCCTGATGACATTAAAATAGATGAAAAAGGACAAATGGGTCTATTTTAAATTAGCCACTTTCACCATCTCCTCCGATAATAAAATCTACCATAGTAAGGCCTACCGTAATAAACTGGGGGAGGTGCTACAATAACTGGAGCAGGTGAAGGAGCCACGATAACCGGGGCAGGGGCTGCAACAAATGGTGCGGGGTAATAGTACCCATACCCCGGCCGATGATACCCATATCTCGGGTGATAATACCCTATCCCTACACCTACCCTCACATGTGCTTGCCCGCTTGCTATCATTGGCAAGGCAAATAAAATAGCTATATACAATAACTTTTTCACAAGCATTTAAATTAAAATTTAATTTAAATAAATCTAATACCAACTTACGAATTTTTAATCAATAAATCAATGTCTATTTTTGTAGATATTCTGAAAATATGCTCAATATATAGTATAATAGGCTTTTTGACTTTGTGATAACTCATTTGAATGGATTTGGATGTATAATTAAAAAATAAAAAGAGATAAATATGTATATAGAAAAAATTAAAAAAACGATAGAGCCACTAAGACAGCAAATTATTAATCACCCTCTTTATTCAGTAATAGATGATATTGAAGATGTTAAAATCTTTATGCAGTACCACGTTTTTGCAGTTTGGGACTTTATGTCTTTATTAAAAGCGCTACAAAATAATTTAACATGCATTTCTGTTCCTTGGTTTCCAAAAGGCTATGCAAATACCACCTATCTTATCAATGAGATAGTTGTTGGTGAGGAATCAGATATAGATCAATCTGGCAATAGAAAAAGTCACTTTGAGCTCTATCTTGATGCGATGCGTCAATGTGGATCAAATACCCATCAGATCGAAAAGTTTATATCAACACTAAAGAAAACAGACGATTTCAGTGCAGCATATTTAGCTTCTCAGCCACCCCAGGAGGTCCAAAATTTTGTTGATTTTACATTTAAAATTATTAGAAGTAATAAGGCCTATTTGCAATCAGTTGTTTTCACTTTTGGAAGAGAAGACTTAATCCCCAAAATGTTTATTTCAATGGTGAATGATATGCATACTAGCTTTATTGGAGAAGACTTATCCATCTTTAAATACTACCTCGAAAGACATATAGAAGTAGACGGCGATCATCATAGCCATCTCGCACTACAAATGACATCCAATCTTTGTGGAACGAATGAGCAATTATGGAACGAAGCAGAACAAGCTACCGTCAAATCTTTGCAAAAGCGTATTGAGCTTTGGGATGGTGCATATAAGCAAATACAAAACCGAAAACGCGGCCTATCACATATTACTGTCTCATCTAAGTAAGATCGGCCTAGCGATCGATTCATTACTGATTTCAATATCAGTAATGAATCGATCGCTATAAAAAAGAATATCGGCTTATAGCTTTAGTAATCAAGTATAATAAGAGTCTCTCATCTTTACTACAGTATAAAGCTTCTCGATTCTTTTTGAATCTTTCCCTACCTACGCCTTCTCTCATATACCATCCCTTCTTGACTGTGCTCAGCGGCTCATTAATGTAAAATATTTACACCATTTAACATTAAACAATAAGTAAAAAATATAATTTGCAAGAAATATTTACTGCAACATGAATCAGACACAAATAGAACTGGAAGTAGACACCATAAACTCAACTCAAATAATTGACTCTGTTTCGAATACAGAATCAAGTCAAATCATGAACCAAGCTCTGAAAAAAGGACATCCTAGAGGACTTTACGTATTATTTGCCACAGAAATGTGGGAGCGCTTTAGTTATTATGGTATGCGGGCAATACTCGTACTATTTATGACCAAAGCACTGATGTACGACAAAGCTTTTGCTTCCAATTTATATGGCAGTTATACAGGCTTAGTTTATCTTACTCCACTTATTGGAGGCTATATTGCAGATCGATTTTGGGGAAACCAGCGCTCTATTATCATAGGTGGCTTACTGATGGCTCTGGGTCAATTTCTACTCTTCTTCTGCGGAACTACCTATCATACCTCCCCTCATCTTTCTATATTTTTATTTTTTGCAGGCTTAGGATTACTCATTGCAGGAAATGGATTTTTCAAGCCCAATATTTCGTCAATGGTAGGACAACTTTATGTCAAAGGCGATCGTCGAATTGACGCAGCATATACTGTTTTTTACATGGGCATTAATGTTGGTGGTGGATTAGGGCCTCTTGTCTGTGGGGCTTTAGGAGATACTGGCAATCCAGCTGATTTCAGATGGGGGTTTATGGCTGCAGGTATTGGAATGTTACTAGGTATTCTAATTTTTAAAAAGCTAAAAGATAAATTCATTATTTCCCCCGAGGGAAAAACACTAGGCCTAACTCCAACAAAAGCAGACGGAACCGTACAAGTTAAAACTTCACAAATTCTAGTGTGCGCAGGTTTATTAGCTTTATCGATCGCAATCATTGGTTTACTATACATTGACGCAACCAAGTTTGGTATTCTCTCCTATCTATTAGTAGCTTCTGTATTAGGTATTGGATTTATGATATTTTCTGATCGTTCTTTAAATCACATAGATAAGCAACGCATTGGCGTAATTTTTATCACCGCATTTTTTGTGATATTTTTCTGGAGTGCCTTCGAGCAAGCTGGAGCCTCATTAACATTTTTTGCGGAAGAACAAACACAACGAAATTTAGGTTGGTACACAGTTCCGGCTAGCTTTTTTCAATCGTTAAATTCTTTATTTATTATAGTTTTTGCTCCAGTCTTTGCACTCCTTTGGGTCAAATTAGGTAATCGTGGACTAGAACCCTCTTCTCCTACTAAAATGGCTATAGGTTTATTTCTATTAGCAGTTGGGTATTTAGTAATTGCCTACGGTGTAAAAGGAATACAACCTAGCGCAAAAGTGAGCATGATGTGGCTTATCAGTATGTACGCACTACACACATATGGCGAACTATGTCTCTCACCTATCGGTCTATCCCTCGTGAATAAGCTCTCCCCTTTACGCTTTGGCTCATTGCTAATGGCAGTTTGGTTCTTAGCCAATGCTGCTGCCAATAAGATGGCGGGCGTACTTAGTGCCTTATATCCCGACCCAGGTAAACCAGCACCCTATTTATTCGGGTTAGAAATTACTGGGCTTTACGAATTCTTTATGCTTTTTGTATTTATGGCCGGGATAGCGTCTATTGTTTTATTTGCAATGACCAAATATCTGCAACGGATGATGCACAGTTAGTAAATATTGCAAATATGTGCTTCGCTTTATAAAAAGCAGCACGGCTTTCCTATAAAAAATAGATATTCCTAAGTTGGTTTAATAAAAAGTGAAAGTCATCAGTAAATTTTTCAAGGTGGGCTTTGATTTTTTTGATATTCATTTTTGCTAGGACATTGATTACTAAAGTTCTAGCAGTAGATGTAATTCTACTCAAGTTAGGATTAAAGGTTTTCATACTGTCTCCATGAGCAACGCTACCTCTTAGCTCCTTCCCATCACAGGCAAACCACTTCGTACAAGTAGTGGGCAGTTTAATCCCAAAATGGTTAAATAAGATCTGTTCAAACCATTTTAAATCAACTTTCTGTAAGATTAGAGGCAGTTCTGAACGAGACACGACGGATCTTAACTCGATACCTAGAAACTGGCAAAGCATCACATTGGTGTTACAGATACTTCTATGTGCACTCGAAAGCGTTTCTGCTCTTTTACGTAATAGAGCCATAATATAACCTAATAACACGAACAATAGTTCGTGTCTTTTTCCATTCCGTAAGGCATCTAAAAAGATGTAATTTCACCGCTCAAGTGCATTGACATAATAGTCAATATTTTTCTGGATTTGCATCTCAAAAATACTCCTATTGTTCAGTGACCTTTTTTCATAGGAAAGCCCTGGATAAAGCAGTATATTAGCGGCTTTTTAAATCGTACACACGTGTTTTTATCTGATAGTATTGTCATTATTCCTACTTATAATGAAAAAGAAAATATCGAAAAGATTATTCGCAAGGTATTTTCTCTTCATGAGATTTTTCATATACTAGTCATTGATGACGGTTCACCAGACGGCACGGCAGAGATTGTTAAGCATCTACAAGGCGAGTTTGCAGGAAAGCTATACATTGAAGAACGTACAGGTAAACAAGGCTTAGGGACTGCCTATATCCATGGGTTCAAATGGGTACTTAAACGTGATTATCAATTCATTTTTGAGATGGATGCTGATTTCTCTCACAACCCCAAAGACCTAATTCAATTAAAAACAGCTTGCCATAATGGAGCAGATCTTGCCATTGGATCTCGTTATATCAAGGGAGTTAATGTGGTTAATTGGCCTATGAAAAGAGTAATGATGTCTTATTTTGCATCTGTTTATGTACGATTTATCACAGGTATCAACATTCAAGATACCACAGCTGGGTTTAAATGCTATCGCCGCATTATTCTAGAAACAATCCAGTTAGATAGAATTAAGTTTGTAGGCTATGCTTTTCAAATAGAGATGAAATTCACTGCCATTAAACATGGATTCAAAGTAACTGAGATACCAATCATCTTTACCGATCGTACAGAAGGAAAGTCAAAAATGAGTACGAGTATATTCCGAGAAGCTTTCCTTGGAGTGATTTTAATCAAGCTAAACAGCCTATTTCGTACGTATAAAAAGGGAGTGTAAAATAAACTGTGTCAAAGGATAAAATGTTGTTGTTATTAAGCTGTT
>CALLKE010000145.1 GCA_938008555.1 uncultured Pedobacter sp. | reverse complement strand
TTATAAAGAAAATTAATAAACGTATTAAAATAACCTGAAAACTTTAGACCGCCTCACAGTCTGCTCCCATACATTCACCTATCCAATACAATTTTTATTAATGAATTCAGGTTTGCAACCACTAATACATCATTAACATTAGACCTATTTAAATAACTATTTTTTGCTATTTAAATAATTTTTAATTAAATTTATATTAAATATTAATAAAAAATGACAATACATTTCATTTGGTTTGGTTCTACCCCGCATGCTGATTTAATCGCGAAAGTTGCCCGTAAAATGAGGTATCTAAAAATGATGTTTGCAAGTGAGAAAAACATTGCTTTTTATTTATGGACGACAAATAACCTACAAGGGACACTTCATAGAGGGTTGGATTCTCAGGAGTCTTTAGTGAGGGGGTGGAATTTAAATGTAAAGACTAAAGATATCAACGAATTATTTAATCTAAATTCCTCACCATATTTGTCTCTCGAAGAGACAAATTCCTTAAGAAATCTTTTCATCAAAGAATCATTTGGCTCTCTTAGCAAAATGGCTCTCGCTGCTGATATACTTAAAATGCTAATATTACTGCATTTTGGTGGCCTGTTTATGGATGCCGGTCTCGAGATAAATCATGAAGCAATTACTGGTACTGATGATTTCATTAAATTCAAAAAACCAGTTAAGCTAGAGCGTGAGCTATATGATCTAAATAAAGGAGCAATTTATAGTGAGTCAGCTGAAGTAAGTGACCTAAAAACTAGGGGCGAATCTTTATTGAAAAAACTGGCTGCTCATCACTTAGGTTTTTCGTACACCATAGCGCCCAATCGTGCAAAAAATCCATTTGATCTACAGATAATGTATTCTAAAAAGACACATGAAGCAGATCATTTTTTCGCAGAAACCCTCAAAAGAATCTTAAACAGATTTACAGGCTTGAATATACTCACATACAAGTCAGATTATCAAGCACAAAGAGCCAAGAGATTTGGCGGAAACATCGTATTCAAATTTAAATTTGGAAACACACTATATATAGTACCTAAACCTGGAGACGTAGAGGCTTATACTGGAGTTGACTTTATAGCGGCAGCTATTGAATTAGACAATAAACATAGCGGTATAATATATAGATTTCTTATTAACTATAAAGCTGATGACATTAAGGTATTTCCGACCTCATTTGTAGATTTTCCTGGTATCTATCGAAAGCTTAGCAATCCGAATTATGCTAATTGGAGAGATTGTTATTACACACCATATAGTGCCCAAAATGACACATATGAATCACAAAACCCATATACTATTCCAACTGAGGTATACAAATTGGTGACTGATTTTTTTAAAAAAAATAGCAAAAAGATCCAAGAAACCTATAAAAGCCCAGAAGAAGTCTATGACTTAGAACCGAAATTCAGCCCAAATTCATTACAAAACATTATTCTAACAAAATTTCCACCTAGAAATTAACTATCATGACTATAATAATCACTATCTGATTATATCGTGATGATCAAAAATTACCTCTTACTCTGTTCATACCATAACGGTTGAATCTAGATACTTCGATATACCATAAAAAATCAAACAACATTTTTTATATTGAGAAGCGCTCGCTCTCAACACTATGGCCAAAACTAATTTTCTATTCACCACACTAATCATTTTAGGCTACCATCTTACTTTTGCTACACCCATAATAAGTCGATTACCTTGTAATGATACAACTAAAATAGATTCAGTACCTCAAAAAGACGCAATTGATATTTTGCACAGCCTTTTTAATAGAAAAGCTTTAGCTGACACCCAAAAGGTGAAGAAAAGAACAAACATTTCTGTTCTTCCAGTTGCTGGTTATACCCTATCAACAGGTTTTACAGCGGGTGTAGGTGGTATTGCAGCTTTCTTTACAACGAAGAATCACAATGAACATGAATCGATCATAAATTTTCAAGCTTTCTATACCTCTCATCATCAACAAATTTTTGCGACCCAATCCAATATATTTACGAATAAAGATCAATTTAAGTTTGTAACTGATCTCAGAACTAACAAATACCCAGATATTACCTATGGCTTGGGAGATAACACCACAACCGCAACTGCTGACAGTATTAATTACAACTATATCAGGATTTATCAAACTATACTAAAAAAAATAGGCCCCAATTTATACGCTGGGGGAGGTTATTGTTTGGATTATCATTATAATATCGTTGAAAGTGGAACTGCAAACAATACCGTTTCTTCTTTTGACAAATATGGTGAAACAAGTAACTCGCGCTCCTCGGGCTATAACCTAAATATTGTATTTGACACACGTTACAATCCCATCAACCCTTTAAAAGGAACATATGCTAATATTTTTTATAGAGGTAACCTGACAGCTTTAGGCGGTGATTCCAAATGGAGTAGTATACAGATTGATTTACGCAAGTATTTTAAGCTATCAAATCATTCAAAAAATATTCTCGGTATTTGGAGCTATACGTGGTTAACCCTCGCAGGCAAACAGCCGTATCTTGATTTGCCTAGTATTGGTAATGACACCTACAACAACACTGGTCGTGGCTATCCCATAGGTCGATTCAGAGGAAAAAACATGTTCTATCTAGAAAGCGAATATCGCTTTGGTATTACAAGAGATGGCTTACTAGGAGGTGTAGTTTTTGCCAATTTACAAAGCTATCCCCGGGATGTAATTGGCAAATTAAAAACGTTCATCCCCGCTGGAGGATCTGGCCTTCGAATTAAAGTAAATAAAAGAACAAACACCAATGTAGCTATTGATTATGGCATTGGTATTGATGGGTCGCATGGCATATTTGTTAATCTAGGGGAAATATTCTAAGCTCAGCCAAAAAATAAATATCCAACAAATACAGCTGCAACAACACCAATTAAATCCGCTAGAAGCCCCGCCGTAATTGCATACCTGGATTTTTTAATTCCAACCGAACCAAAATATAATGCCACGATGTAGAAAGTAGTATCAGCCGACCCATTGAATATACAAGCTAGTCGCCCTACAAATGAATCAGGTCCAAATGTTCTCATCGACTCTAACATCATTGCACGCGCTCCAGACCCAGTAAGTGGTTTCAAAAAAGCGACTGGTAATGCATCTGTAAAGCGAGTATCTATGCTCAAATGCATAAAAACCCATTTAAATCCATCCACCAAAAAGCCCAAAGCTCCCGAATGTCTAAATACACTTATTCCAGCAAGCATGGCTACGAGATAGGGAATAATTTTCACCGAAGTTTCGAAACCACCCTTTGCACCTTCTATAAAAGCCTCAAAAACATTTACCTTCTTGCGTAAAGCCCCCGATATAAACAAAACAGGAATAAACAGAAGCAGTATATTACTCACGACTTTGGATACCTCACTGATCTGCTCTTTATTTAAATAGATCGTAAAGTACCACACAATAAAACCAATAAAGGCAGAAACACCCAACAACCACGCAATCACTACCCAATCCCAGAGATTGATTTTTTGCCAAAAAGCACAAATAAGCATGCCTGCCAAAGTAGCTACATACGTAGCTATAATACACGGAATAAAAATATCAGACGGATCCTTTGCACCCAAAATAGCACGCTGAGCAATGATACTGATAGGCAAAAGAGTCAAGCCCGAAGTATGCAATACTAAAAACATAATTTGTGCATTCGAAGCAGTCTCTTTTTGAGGGTTAAGCTCTTGAAGGCTACCCATAGCTTTTAATCCTAATGGAGTGGCGGCATTATCCAAGCCCAAAAGATTTGCCGAAAAATTCATCATCATTTGCCCTGTGGCAGGATGATTTTTAGGAATTTCAGGAAATAAACGACTAAAAAATGGTCCTACAATTCGTGATAAAAATCGAATTGCTCCTGCTTTCTCACCAATATTCATAATCCCCAACCAAAATGCCATTGTACCAATCAGTGGAAGAGCAATGTCCATGATAGATGATTTCGTAGAATCAAATAATCCATCAACCATCAATTTAAAAATCTCTGTATCTCCAAAAAAAATGAGTTTAACTAAACCAATAATAAAAGCGATAATAAAAAATGTGATCCAAATATAGTTTAGTGCCATTTGTATGATGATTTTGCAGATATATGAACGCTTAAAATTTAAATGACGCAATTTAGATATTTTACGACTCAACACTGAACACTTCCGTAGCCACAAATACCAATGCGCACCATTTCTACGTTGTGGCCAACCTCAGATTTAATATATTTGGGTTCATTTTTTGTACATGAACATTTTATCAGATAGAATCAATCAGCTCTCAGAATCGCAAACCATCAAAATGGCTAAGATGGGTCGAGAGCTTGCAGCAAAAGGCATTGATGTCATCAACCTCAGTTTTGGTGAACCCGATTTTCACACACCAGACCACATCAAAGAAGCCGCAAAACGTGCTATCGATGAAAATTACACCTATTACACCCCTGTGCCAGGCTATCCTGAATTGCGGAAAGCAATTGTTGCTAAACTGAAAAATGAAAACAATCTAGATTATACTTTTGACCAAATCGTAGTAGGAACGGGCGCCAAACAAGCGATTGCAAATGCTGTACTATGCGTCATCAATCCCGGGGATGAAGTAATTGTGCCTACCCCTTATTGGGTATCCTATTCCGAAGTAATCAAACTTGCCGAAGGAATTCCCGTGTTTATAGATACTACTGTTGAGCACGAGTTTAAAATCACTCCCCAACAACTGGAAGCCGCCATTACACCCCAAACCAAGCTTTTCATGTTTTCCTCTCCTTGTAATCCAACGGGGAGCGTCTACACAAAAAATGAACTGGCCGATTTAGTAAAAGTGTTTGAAAAACACCCCGATATCTATATTCTTTCTGACGAAATTTATGAACACATCAGTTTTATTGAAAAACATGAATCTATTGCCCAATTCGCAAGTATAAAAGAACGCGTAATCCTAATTAATGGCTTCTCAAAAGCCTTCGCAATGACGGGTTGGAGACTTGGGTACTTAGCTGCCAGTAAAGAAATTGCCAATGCATGTGAAAAAATGCAAGGACAGATTACCTCTGCCACTTGTTCGATTACCCAACGAGCAGGTATAGCTGCATACGAGGGGGGGCTAAAAACTGTTTTGGCCATGCAAAAAGAATTCTTAAAACGCCGAAATCTTGTATTTGACCTACTAAAAAAAATCCCCGGATTAAAAACAAATTTGCCGCAGGGGGCTTTTTATTTTTTCCCAGATGTGACCCACTATTTCGGCAAATCATACGAGGGTGAAATCATCCACAATGCCTCCGACCTATGCAATTTCATATTGACGAATGCGCATGTAGCTATTGTTACAGGTGAGGCCTTTGGAGATCCTAAATCTGTCCGAATTTCATATGCTGCTTCGGAGGAGAATCTCATAGAAGCGATAAAACGTATTCGAGAAGCATTGGAAAAATTAAAATCATGACCAATATCATACTCAGGGGCGTGCCCCTTTGGGTCGGGCTATCCGTTTCAAGTCCTCGTTTTGTTTCGCTACGCTACACTCCACTGTGGGCTTTTCACTTCTATCCCTCACGCAAAAAAATCATTCATCACGAATAACACATTAACGCTTAATGCAAAAAGATCACATACCTCCTAATAAGTCCAATAGTCAATACATGCACCAACTATTCGACCAATTCAACTCATTAACAATTCTAATTATTGGAGATGTGATGATTGACACCTATATATGGGGCAGTGTAGATCGCATTTCGCCCGAAGCCCCTGTGCCAATTGTCTCCATTACAAAAAAAGAAAGTCGACTAGGTGGCGCTGCAAACGTAGCACTCAATGTACAATCATTAGGAGCGACTCCTTTAATCTGTTCCATTATTGGAGATGATTTAGAAGGCACCGAATTTCAAAAACTATTGGCGCATCAAAATCTAAGCGACGAGGGAATACTCCGCATCCAAAATCGTCCAACAACTGTTAAAACCCGCGTGATTGGCCATCATCAGCAAATTGTACGTATTGACGCCGAAACAGATAAAAATATATCCCCTAAAGAGACCTCTTTAGTTTTCGAAAAAATTAAACATCTCATCGAAAACAGAACGATTGACGCGATCATTTTCGAAGACTATGACAAGGGCCTCATCACACAAGAGCTCATACAGCGTACCATTGAGCTCGCTACACAAAAGCAAATCATCACAGTAGTAGATCCTAAAAAGAGAAACTTTTTACATTATAAAGGCACTACACTTTTTAAGCCAAATTTGAAAGAATTAAGAGAGGGGCTCAAACTTGATATAGATCCAAAAATCACCCATGAACTAGAAAATGCGGTTGATCTGCTACAAAAACAACTACATACTCAGATGATCATGGTCACCCTCTCAGAACAAGGTGTATATATCAGTTCAGAACAAGGCAGAAAAATAATACCAGCTCATATACGCGACATTGCTGATGTTTCGGGGGCTGGAGATACTGTTGTGGCTACTGCCACTTTATGTTTAGCTGCCGGTCTTGATACATTTAAAACAGTAGCAGTAGCCAATTTAGCAGGCGGATTAGTATGCGAACATGTTGGGGTAGTACCTATTGAGAAAACTCAACTACTTGCCGAAGCCCAAAACTTATACTAACCGTTATTCACAAAATGATCTAATTATTTTTTAGCATAACCCACAATAATCACGAACAAAAAACGTATCTATCCTATCGAAAAAAACGCTAACTTCACACCCTTGAAATTAATACCTTCCTGCGTTTTATGAAACTATCTCAATTTAAATTTAATTTACCTGAATCTTTAATAGCCTACACTCCGGCAGAAGCTCGCGATGAGGCTCGCCTGCTCGTTTTAGATAAAAAAACAGGAGCTATTGAGCACAAAATATTCAAAGATATCTTGGGATATTTTAATGACAAGGATGTCATGATTCTGAATAACACCAAAGTTTTCCCAGCTAGAATGTATGGCAATAAAGAGAAAACAGGTGCTACAATTGAAGTATTTCTTCTTCGTGAATTAAATAAAGAGCTGCGACTGTGGGATGTGTTGGTTGACCCTGCACGTAAAATACGCGTCGGGAATAAATTATATTTTGGAGATAATGACCTGTTAGTTGCAGAAGTAGTTGACAATACTACTTCACGTGGCCGGACCATCCGCTTTTTATTCGACGGAACGGATGAAGAATTTCGCAGAAATATTGAAATACTAGGCGAGACACCTCTTCCGAAGTATATCAAACGGAAAGCAACTCCAGAGGATAAAGAACGCTACCAAACTATTTTTGCTAAAAAAGAAGGTGCCGTAGCTGCCCCAACAGCAGGCCTACACTTTAGCCGTGAATTAATGAAACGCCTTGAATTAAAAGGAGTTGAATTTGCAGAAGTGACTCTACATGTTGGTTTAGGAACTTTTAGATCCGTAGAGGTTGAAGATCTCACAAAACACAAAATGGATTCTGAACAATTCATTATTGAACAAAAAGATGTCGATATCGTCAATAAAGCTATTGAGGGCAAGCACCGTGTTTGTGCTGTGGGAACCACCTCCATGCGTGCCATTGAATCAGCCGTTTCTGCAAACAGAACATTAAAACAAGCCAACGATTGGACAAGCAAATTCATTTTCCCCCCCTATGATTTTAGTATTGCGAATAGCATGATTACTAATTTTCACACACCTGAGTCGACATTATTGATGATGGTTTCCGCCTTTGGTGGATACGAGCATGTCATGAATGCCTATGAAGTAGCTGTAAAAGAAAAATATCGTTTCTACAGCTATGGAGATGCCATGTTAATCATATAAAAAATTTCACATCCCCTCTCCTCCGACAAGCTCAATCCCTCGAAGGAGAGGTTTTTATTTTTCTAGTTCTAAGTACTGAGCATCATTTCTGGCCTATGCCTCAATATACCATGCGTCATACAGAATATTCAAAAAAATACGCAGTTATTATTGTTGGCGGAGGGCATGGTAGTCGTATGGAATCTGATATCCCAAAACAGTTCATGCTACTAAAAGAAAGGCCCGTGCTCATGCATACCATTGAGGCTTTCTATCGCTCAGAATTAAAACCCCAAATTATTGTTGTGCTTCATATAGACTTCCATGTCTATTGGGAAGAAGCTTGCAAAAAATACCACTTTGACATTCCACACCAATTAGTAAAAGGTGGGAACGAACGATTTTACTCTGTAAAAAATGGATTAAAAGCAATCAAAGTACCTACAGTAATAGCTATCCATGATGCGGTGCGTCCCTTAGTTAGCAATGAAATTATTACTGCATCTTTTTTACAGGCTGAACTCAATAAAAGTGCCGTTACCGCAATTCGCAGCACAGATTCGGTTCGGCAAGCTTTTAATGATACCTCCATTGCTCTAAATCGAGATGATATTTATCTCATTCAAACTCCACAGGCTTTCAAGAGTGATATCCTAAGAAAAGCATATCAATGCCCTTATCGAATAGAATTTACAGACGATGCTTCTGTTGTCGAAAAAAGTGGAACTCCAATTAAACTTATAAAAGGTGAGCGCAAAAATATCAAAATAACATTTCCTGAAGATCTACTATTGGCAGAATTTTATTTATCTGCAGATAAATAATCGGTAGTGTATCAAAATGTATGATGACCTTTTTTAGAGCTAAAAAATGGTAAAATA
>CALLKE010000144.1 GCA_938008555.1 uncultured Pedobacter sp. | reverse complement strand
AGATCGACCGAAGGCTATATTTTCGCTTCCTTTCATCTAGCTGTAACTCCTTTTTGATAAATTGCCACTGAGCTTCTGTTAAATCGGTTGGATACATTTTTTTGATGTTTGGTCACAATAAAAAAACTCACTCCAATTGGTTTTTCAGACCTATAACATTTTTCCCCGCTCATTTTTAAAAAGGCTCTTAGTCTGAGTTGATTTATCTCTCATGTTTAGTTTGTTTATTTAATACTGGGGGGGCAGGGGGAACAAATCATATTAAAAAGGTGAAAATAGCTGTTTTATAGCTATAAAGGGGAACAATGGTGGAACAAAAAACCGCCTTAATGCTATTATTAAGGCGGTTTTAGTTGAATTTGGTACCCTCATCAGGATTCGAACCTGAGACCCACGGTTTAGAAAACCGTTGCTCTATCCAGCTGAGCTATGAGGGCTTAGTTGCGCAAAAGTATAAAAATAGCACCAATAAACAAACTGTGGAAAGGCCTCACATTATCTATCTTTGTTTTTGATGATACAATCTCACTTATCTAAATATAGCCAACTGATTAAAAATGAAGCGAATAGTTTAGGTTTTCTATTTTGTGGTATTTCCAAAGCTGAATTTCTAGAAGAGCAAGCCCCACGATTAGAAAATTGGCTGGCAAACGGATTTCATGGTGAAATGACGTACATGGAAAATTATTTTGATAAACGTCTTGACCCAAGGTTGTTGGTAGAGGGTGCAAAATCTGTGATTTCTCTGGCACTGAACTATTATACTGATCAGAAACAAATCTCTTCAGATGCGCCCAAAATTAGTAAGTACGCTTATGGAATGGATTATCATGAAGTCATTAAAAATAAGCTAAAGCAATTACTAGAAAAGATTCGAGCAGTTATTGGTGATGTGAATGGGAGAGCTTTTGTCGATTCGGCACCTGTGCTTGATAGAGCCTGGGCGCAAAAAGCAGGTTTTGGTTGGATAGGAAAAAATACGAATCTATTAAATAAGCAAGTAGGTTCTTTCTTTTTTCTTGCAGAACTTATTGTAGATGTAGAGCTAGCGTATGACATCGAGCCCAGTAAAGATCATTGTGGGACATGTACGCGATGTATTGATGCTTGTCCAACGAATGCAATTGTTAAGCCTTATATAGTTGATGGAAGTCGTTGTATTTCGTATCTGACAATTGAGTTGAAAAATGAAATACCTGCAGTATTTAAAGATAAGATGGATGATTGGATGTTTGGATGTGATATTTGTCAGGATGTTTGCCCCTGGAATCGATTCTCAGTGTTAAATCAAGAACCTGCTTTTGAGCCAAATGCGGAATTACTTCAGATGACTCGCTCCGACTGGCAAGACATAACGGAAGATGTGTTCCAAAAGATTTTTAAAAAATCAGCTGTTAAGCGAGCTAAATTTGTAGGACTAAAACGGAATATTGATTTTTTGACATCTTAGAGATTTAAAGTAGCATTGATAATGGGGGTAAACAGAATAGAACACATCGGCATAGCCGTAAAATCTTTGATAGATGCAACTGCGCTATATGAGCAGTTATTGGGCGTAAATGCATATAAAACAGAGTTGGTTGAAGTGGAGCATGTAAAGACTCGGTTCTTTAAGACAGGAGAAAGCAAAATAGAATTGTTGGAGGCCAGCTCCGATGATAGTCCGATTGCAAAATTTATAGCTAAACGAGGCGAAGGTGTCCATCATATTGCATTTCATGTCGATGATATTGAAAAAGAAATGGAACGTTTAAAGTCAGAAGGGTTTACCCTCATTAATGAACAACCTAAGCGTGGTGCAGATAATAAGTGGGTATGTTTTGTGCATCCAAAAGATACTAAAGGCACCTTGATTGAATTGTGTCAAGATATTTTGAATAAATAACTTTCAAGTATTTATAATTTATTTTATATTTGCACCTCTCTAAAAGTGCGTTGAAAGACAATGAAAACAGAAATACATCCCAAAAATTACAGATTAGTTGTGTTTAAAGACATGTCTAATGAATATTCATTCCTGACAAAATCTTGCATTGATACGAAGGAATCTATTAAATGGACCGATGGTAATGAGTATCCACTGGTAAAATTGGAGATATCACATACTTCACATCCGTTTTACACAGGTAAAATGAAACTAGTAGATACTGCAGGACGAATTGACAAATTTCGCTCTCGTTACGAGAAAAAATAATAAAACGAAATTTACTCCCCAACACAGAAAAGGCTTCAATATAAAATTGAGGCTTTTTCTTTTTGGGCTTTGTTTGTCTGAGCTTTTTGTTTTTGGCCCCATTTTGAAAAATCTGTGATTCATCTAGTGATAAATGATACTTTGGCGAGAAGGCTGGAGTTTATGCTTACAAAATCTTTCTATGGCAATATGAAATGACTGTTGAAAGTGTAGATAGAGAAGTGGTATTGTAAGATTTTTTGACCGCTTGCAAAATGAGTACTTTCGTCCATGCTTGATTAGTTGAAAATCGGATTGAACAAGTATTCAAGCGTTAATCCAATTATTCGGTTTATTTCTTGCTTCTTGATGATATACTTACAAATGAAACAATCCTTATTTCTACTTTTAATATTTTTTTCATTGAGTACCTTTGGGCAAAATCAATCAGATTGTGTCTCCAATACACTCATTGTAAAGTTTAAGAAAACGCATCAGGCATCAACAATATCGACAAGCTCAGCGGAGATATCATCTCTTAAGCTTAAATCAGCCTCAATAAATCAAGTAAAACAGTTATTCCCGGGACATATTGAGCGTGTGTTACCACGTTGTTCTGAGAAAATATCGTTTTCATCTACATCTGACGCCGATACATTTGGCTTAAATAATATTGTAGAAATCAAGTATTGTCCAAATGCGGGAGTTGATTTCAAAGAAATAGAGAGAGAGATATTGAGAAATCCCAATGTGGAATATGTGGATCGGCGCCATATTTTTCATACATATAATACACCTAATGACCCTTACTACACTAATGGTTCCCTATCATACTTATCACAGGTGTATGCACCACAAGCCTGGAATATTTTGAGTGGATCTATAAGCCCTATTGTGATCGCTATTGTGGATTCGGGATCGCAATTAAATCATGAAGATTTAGCGGCCAATATTTATCCAGGAGGTTATGATTTGGTAGGTTGTTGTAAAGACAATCCCACGCCAGACAATGATCCCAATGTGTATAGTACGAATGCGACACATGGTGTACATGTGAGTGGCTTGGCATCAGCCGTGACAAATAATGGCACAGGAGTTGCCAGTATTGCGTATAACAATGCAAAACTGCTTATCGTAAAGGTATCGGGAGATGATTTTCCTCAAGATGTTGTAAGGGGTTATGAAGGAATCGTTTATGCTGTTGATCATGGTGCTAAAATAATTAACTGCTCTTGGGGTGGCGCTAATCCTGGTCCTTATGGTCAGAATATAGTTAATTATGCTATGAGAAACGATTGTCTGGTCGTTGCTGCTGCTGGTAATGGTAACCTTGATACAGGTTTAGGCTATGCTTCCGTAGATTATCCAGCAGCCTATCCTGGAGTTTTGTCTGTTGCAAGTGTTTCTAATTCTGATATAAAAAGTCGCTTTTCTAATTATGGAACAGCAGTGTCTATTTCGGCACCAGGAGAGAATATATATAGCACTATATATAATAATATGTATGGTTATTACTCTGGTACTTCAATGGCTACTTCTATTGTTTCTAGTGCAGCAGCGCTGGTGAAAATGCGTTTTCCTTCATTAACAATGTATCAGGTTGGAGAACAACTGAAGGCTACTACAGATAATATTGATGGACTAAATCCTGGTTATGCTGGCCTGATGGGGAGTGGTAGATTAAATATATATCGTGCATTGACCAATATTGTACAAATATCGGATGATGTTGAGCTTACGCAGAATTATCCAAACCCCTCTAGTGATAATACATATATCGATTTTAGCATCCCTCGTGATGGCCAAACTTCTTTAATTCTTTATTCTATTCTGGGGCAACCGATCAAAGAGCTGGTAAATACCTATTTGACAAAGGGGCCACATCACGTTCCTGTATATTTAAGTGATCTATCAGCTGGGTTATATATATATGTGATGCGCTATGGAAATACAGAACGTGCTTTAAAATTATTAGTTGTTAGATAGATGCGCCCGCCTTAATGCAATAATTTTGTTAGCATTATTGATGCTTTTATTTCTTATTTTTTATTAAATTTAATTAATATGAAATATTATTTACTTTTTATAGTATCAATAATCTCATTAAATCTTTTTGGACAAGAGAGTCTAACTAGAGGCAGATCGCATTTTAAACTCCCCCTCAATAGTGTACCTGGTAAGAGTTATGTGCCTAATACAATTATTGTAAAATTTAAAAATATTAATCTACAGGTATCAGCTTTAACATCGTCAACCTCGACAATGTCTATATTGGGTCAATCGCTTCACCTAAAATCGGCCTCTGTCAATAAAGCGAAGCAATTATTCCCAGCCTCTAGACTTAATAAGATTAAACCCTCTTCTTCAGCATCTGTAGAAGACACCATTGGTTTAGAACACATCATAGAAATTAAATACACTTCGACCGTAGGAATCGAGCAAGTAATTAATGAACTTCTAGAAAATCCAAATGTAGTTTATGCAGAGCCGCGTCACATCTATCATACCAACATGGTATCAAAGCGCTCTTATGTTAATCGCATGAGTAACATCATATATCACCCATATATCAGTGACTTTAATTATACACCTAACGACCCTTATGAGGTCACCATGCAGTCTTATCTTGAGCAAGTAAAAGCACCTGAGGCGTGGAATATTGCTATTGGTTCTGTAAGCCCCATTATTATTGCCGTTGTAGACACGGGGTCACAATTGGATCATCCTGATTTGGCTGCTAATATTATGGGCGGTTATGATCTTGTGGGGGCTGATTCAAATAATCCAGTACCAGATAATAATCCAAATGTTACCAGTGCCGACAATGCACATGGTGTACATGTGAGCGGTTTGGCATCGGGAGTTACTAATAATGGTATTGGGATTGCTAGTATTGTCAATAATTATGCTCAATTACTCATTGTAAAAGCAGCAGGGGATGATGGAGAACTTGTTGCCTGCTCAGAAGGGATCATATATGCCGCTGATCATGGTGCTAAAATTATTAATTGTTCTTGGGGGGGGGATGCTGACATGACTTTGCAAGATGCTATTAATTATGCTATCTCAAAAGATTGTCTGGTGGTAGCTGCGGCTGGTAATAATCATGACATTAATAATGATCCTCAGGATCCAAATGCAGCCCCATATCCACTTTACCCGGCGGCTTATCTAGGGGTCTTTACTGTAGCAAGTGTTAATTTTGAAGACCAGAAAAGCTATTTCTCTAATTATGGGCCACAGGTATCAATTGCAGCACCGGGGGGAGATGCAGATTCTTTGAATGGTAGTGTTGCAGTTGAAGAATTGTTAAATACATATTACCCTAGTACATATGAATATGAGGCTGGCACATCGATGGCAGCTCCATTAGTGTGTAGTGCTGCAGCGCTAGTTAAAGCCAAGTTTCCTTCATTAACGATGGCACAGGTAGGAGCACAATTGAAAGCAACCGCTGATAATATTAGTTCCTTAAATCCGACTTATGTGGGAGCATTAGGTGCCGGCAGGTTGAATGTGTATCGTGCTTTAACACAGATGCCTAATCCTGTAACTCCTACAATCGTCTCAACTTTTGAGCTTAAACCACTTTATCCTAATCCATCTGCTGATAATGTAAGCTTAGATATGAATTTACCAACACAAGGTCCTGTATCTGTCGTTTTTTACTCTACACGAGGTGATACTGTTAAAGTTTTAAATGAAAACTTACAAATGGGTTGGCAACAAATTGTGATGGATGTAAGTGGGTTAGCAAATGGGATTTATTTCTGTAGAGTAAACTATCAGAATACGGGCCAGGTCTTAACACTAGAGATTAATAGATAGTTTCTTCATCTGTGTGAAAACATGTCCGACAACGAGGCTCATAACTTTCCTTTTCCCCTAGAAGTATGGTTGATTCGTTAGATATCTTACGATACGAGTAAGTGGCAGGCCCACCACATTGAACACAAACAGCATGTACTTTAGTGACAAGTTCTGCAATGGCCATGATTGCAGGCATTGGGCCAAAGGGTTTTCCTTGAAAATCCATATCTAAGCCCGCCACGATCACCCTGATTCCTTTATTAGCTAGCTGATCGCATACGTGAGGTAATTCACTATCAAAAAATTGGGCTTCATCAATCCCAACTACTTCTGTGCTGGCTCCAAGTAATAATATGGACGTAGAATGATCTACTGGAGTAGATTGGATTGAGTTCTGATTATGTGAAACGATGGCATTTTCATCATAACGAACGTCTAGCTTCGGTTTAAAGATTTCCACGTTTAGTTTTGCTATCTGAGCTCTCCTTAAACGTCGTATCAACTCTTCTGTTTTACCCGAAAACATGGATCCACAAACGACTTCAATACTGCCGGTTAGTTCTTTTCTGCGTTTAAAATTGTGTTCGCTGAATAACATGATGTTGTTGTGATCGTAATTTTTTAAGTGAATGGACAAAAAAAAGCCCTCTCCAAAGGAGAGGGTTGGATGAGCTATTTTTTCTTAGCATGCTGTTGTTGGCGCATATAATCGTCCATGCGTTTTTGAAAACCGGATTTCTTCTTTTCTACAATGGGCTTCTTTTTATTTTCTTGTATTTGTGCGTGTATTTTAGCGTCATCTACAAACAAACGGATGATATACTGCTGCAAAAATGTAATCATGTTTGCCAAAAAGTAATAATAGTTTAAACCAGAAGGGTAGCTATTTAAAACTCCAAAGAAGATAATAGGAGAAATATACCCGATGTATTTCATCTGCCCGGTTGCACCTGATACTTGGTTATTAAAGTAAGTATAGATCAATGTAGAAATGGTCATCAGAATACACATTAAACTGATATGAGTCCCCAGAAAAGGAAGTGTAAATCCAAAATTAAAGAAAGCATCATAGGTGGATAAATCCTTCATCCATAGGAAACTCTCTTGGCGTAGTTCAAATAAATTGGGGAAGAAAAAGAAAAATGCCATGATAATTGGCAGCTGCAATAGCATTGGCAAACAACCTCCTAATGGATTCACTCCTGCTTTTTTGTACAACTTCAAATATTCTTGTTGCAGCAGTGTTGGATTATCTTCACCTACTTTGGTCTTTATCTCATCCATTTCTGGCTTCAATACACGCATCTTAGCCATCGAAAGGTAGGACTTGTAGGTAAGTGGAAACAAGACCACCTTTAGTATAATTGTTAGAGCTAAAATGATTAAACCATAATTCCAATTAAATCCTTCGAGGAAGTTAAAGATGGGAAGTACAGCGTATCGATTAATGTATTTCAATGGCCAGTAACCCATATCAACTTGCTTTTCGATTCCGTAGCCCTGATCTTTTAAAGTTTTAAACTTATTCGGACCAAAATAGAATTCCATCGGATACGCGTTAATCTCGTCCTTTGAAAATGGAATTTGCATGTTCGCAGAAAAAGACTTGACTACTTGTGGATCTGGTGAGGTATTAACAGTTACTGTACCTTTTGTGAAACCATTTTTTGCGATCAGCACATTCGAGAAAAAATGTTGTTTGAAAGATATCCATTGAACTCTTTCTTCCAAATCTTTTTTATCGTCTTTGCTGACACTTAGATAATCAACCTCTTTGTCACCATGTTTGTAATAGGCTGATGAATAACGTTGTTCGCTATGGATGTCTTTTTCCTTTTGTTTGAGAACGGTTTCCCAATTGAGGGTTAGGTAATTAGTAGGACTAATGACCTGTTGCATTCCTTTGGTTAGGATGGTGAAACCTACCTTATAACTTTCGCCCTTTAACGAGTAGATATAGTCGATGTATTGATCCTTGGAATAGCTGAGACGCATCGTGACTGAGCTAGAATCTGCTTTGTTAACCATCATCTGGGATGAAGATGAGCTAAAGTAGAGGTCGTTCGTATGGATGATCTTTCCTTGCACATTGAAGTCTAAACCAAATTTATTGGCATTGCCTTCAAACATGATGAGTGGCTTTTGATCAAATGTTTTGAAGTTTTTGAGCTCGACCGATTCAATCCTACCACCCTTGGGGCTAATATTTAGTTTGATGACCTCATTTTCTAAAATAACAGGTTGATTTGTTCCTGTGTACGCATTACCAAATGGTCCGTGAAGAATGGTGGTGTCAGCCAGCGTTGTTGGCAGGGTTTGAGTACCACTGGATGATGCTAGAGATTTTGTAAGTGAATTTGTTTTAGATCGAACGATAGAGTCTTGGACAATTTTTTCTCTCTTTAATTCAGCTTCGGAAGGTTTTAGTAAAAATGTAGAGCCTACAAGTATGATCAATATCAACAAGAGGCCGGTAAAGGTATTTCTATCCATTATTTTAATTTCAGATTTGCTGTTTTTACTTCTTGTTTTTCATAGTTCAAACAGGCGGCGACAAAGTTAACAAAAAGTGGATGGGGATTATCAACCGTTGATTTTAGTTCGGGATGAAACTGTACACCCACAAAAAACGGATGATTCTTGAGCTCCATCACTTCGACTAAGTTATTTTCTGGATTAATGCCCGAAGGAATCATTCCGGAGTTTTCGTATAAAGTCAGATAGTCATTGTTGAACTCATAGCGGTGACGGTGGCGTTCCGTGATATGAGTTTTGCCATAAATAGCAGCAGCTTTCGAGCCTTTTCGAAGGTCACATGGATAAGAGCCTAAACGCATGGTGCCACCCTTATTCACAATGCTTTTTTGCTCCTCCATCATCGAGATAACCGGGTTTTCCGTGTTCTCTTCCATTTCGGTACTATGTGCATTGGTTAAACCCAATACATTTCGGCCGTACTCAATCACTGCACATTGCATGCCTAGGCAAATCCCAAAGAATGGAATATGATGTTCGCGCACATACCGAATTGCTTCGATCTTGCCATCGATACCTCGATTACCGAATCCAGGAGCTACCAGAACACCGTGTAAATTTTTAAACTTCTCAGCTACATTGAATGAAGTAATACTTTCAGAGTGAACACACTTCACTGTTACCTTACATTCATTTTTTGCACCTGCATGAATGAATGATTCGATGATCGATTTATACGCATCGGGCAATTCGACATATTTGCCCACTAAACCAATTGTGACTTCGGAAGTTGGATTTTTAAGTCGACCTAAGAAGTCCTTCCAGCTTTCCATGTGAGGTTCTAGCTTATGGGGTAATTTCAGCTTTGTGAGAACGGTTTTGTCGAGTTGCTCTTTCAGCATGAGTAATGGAACATCATAAATGGTAGATGCATCAATCGACTCAACAACTGCATTGATATTGACATTACAGAAGAGGGCAATCTTTTTTCGGATTTCTTGCGATAGATGATGCTCTGTACGGCAAACCAAAATATCAGGCTGAATACCATATTCCAAAAGCATTTTTACAGAATGCTGAGTTGGTTTTGTTTTTAACTCACCGGCTGCCGACAAAAAAGGGACGAGTGTCAAGTGAATAACCAATGAGCTAGCTCCTAACTCCCAACGTAATTGTCTAACAGCTTCGATATAAGGCAAGGATTCAATATCACCTACTGTTCCACCCAGCTCAGTGATGATGATATCAAATAATCCATCTTGACCAAGAATCAGCATGTTGCGTTTAATCTCGTCAGTAATGTGTGGGATCACTTGTACTGTTTTACCTAAGTAAGCACCTTGTCGCTCTTTATTGATCACATTTTGGTAAATGCGGCCTGTTGTGATGTTGTTAGCTTGTGATGTTGGAACATTTAAAAAGCGCTCATAATGTCCGAGATCAAGATCGGTTTCGGCACCATCCTCAGTTACATAACATTCGCCATGCTCATAGGGGTTAAGTGTACCGGGATCGATATTAATGTATGGATCAAACTTTTGAATAGTTACTCGGTAGCCTCTTGCTTGAAGAAGTTTAGCAAGAGAAGCAGATATAATACCTTTCCCCAAAGATGACGTAACGCCCCCTGTAACAAAAATGTATTTGGTCATGATATTTTGAAGGATTTTTTTACAGATCTAGAACCTGAATTTAGGTTGAAGAACAACAGTTCGTATGGGGCCCAAAGGTAAGGTTTTTTTTGATTTTTATTTTTTGGGCCACGAGTACGATTGAAACACCAGTAGCATATACAACATGAAATTTTATTGCGCTTTGGTATATGATAAGTTAATATCGAGTCGGTTTAAAGTTTTAATATGTTAGAAGAACATCCCGTTAGAAGTTGAGTTTTGTAGTGTGAAACAAGAAAGCGTAAAATCTGAACTGAGAATCCTGAGCAAAGAATAGAGGGGGCATATTCTTCATAGTTTACTATCATCGCACATTTGCTACAAATATGAGTCTCATGACCCCAAAATTCCGATGAGTCACCGAA
>CALLKE010000143.1 GCA_938008555.1 uncultured Pedobacter sp. | reverse complement strand
CAGATGAGCCCTCGAGGGTAGTGTTCACCTGATTGGCTTTCTCATATCTGATGTTGATTCGCACAGTGTGCCAACCAGGTGATAGTTTCAAAAAACCTGCGCTTCAGAGCGAATTAGACGATCTTCGATAAGAGCGATCCGCCTCAAAATCCAAAACATCTAACATTGTCCTAGAGCCATATTTGTACCTAGTACTATGGCGCTCCCATTAACACATTTGATGATGCACAGAAAACTTAGCTCATGATAGCTTTCAGCTAACAGCTATTCGGAAGCCCGAAAGGATTCAACCGTTTAAGCGTGAACCGTCGATTATAAATACTTTCGTAAGTTAGCTTTAAAGGACGCTTTTAGTCCTTGTAAATACGCATTACGACTCCACAGCTACCAAATCCATACGGCGCCAGCAACCATTAAAACACCCGACACTACTAAAACAATAGTAGAGGCGCGATTGCTGCCTTTCAAAGTATGACCAACACCCACATCCATAACTAGGTGTCGAATTCCGGCTACGAGATGATAAATAAATGAAGAGTATACCAACCAGAAACTAACTTTGCCGAAAGGTGAAGAAAAAATCTCCTTGACTTCATTAAAACCCTTTTCTGACTCCAACGATTTGCTCAGCATATACAGTATCAGTCCCAGAAAAATAAAGAGCATAATTCCTGAAATCCGGTGCAGAATCGATGTAAGCGCCGTGAGAGGAAGCTGAATGGTTCGAATATCAAGATTAACCGGCCGCTTTTTATTCATTTTGACTCCAGTCAACAATTCTAGTGGGGGATTTCAGTTTTCGATCTCATTCATCATAGCAGCTGTAACAAAAATAAAGAAGCATGGACGACTCTCAATGAGTTTATTTCGCTATGGTTTAGACTATGTTCAAATGGCGATTCAGCGTTTAATTGGTTTTGGGAAAAAAGAAGAGTTTAAGGAAATTTTGGCAATTTTAAGAAGGCAGAACCCTGATAGGATAAGGGTTCTGTGAAATTTGTCGTGTACAGAGATCTGCAAGAATAAATGAATGTTTAGGGATTAAGTGTAGATGACTTTTAAACAATTCAAAGTCATGTACTGCTCCTTTGCTCATACATAAACTGAGTATTTTCTCAGTCTTACTGTGAATGAGTGCTTGTACCTTAAATGTGTGTGCCTTCTTCTTGCCACTATAGCTTTTCTTCTGTTTTTTTAGGTCTTTGAATTGGTATTTCAGTCGCATCTACGATGACAACATTCCAATCTATTCCTTCACCTTCGGGAATATCTTTGGGTAAATTAAATAAACCTGACCGAATTAAAGTATTTTCAACTTGACGAACAATTCTGGAAGCTGTTGGCTCGGATACAGCATAGCTTGTCGCAATATGAAATAAGGTTCGATATTCTCTCCAATAGCTTAGACAGAGTAAAACTTGATCTTCAATGCATAGTTTAGCTGGTCTGCCTTTAGGTGAAATTTGCATCTGCATTTGTTCAACCATGAGAGAAAATGTTGAACGGGATATGCCTGTATAACGCTTAAACTGAGAATCAGAAAGCTTTTTTGAGTCGAGATATTTCATACACAGATTATGCACGAATATCAGAAAATCTACGGTACAAATATAAATCAAAAAGATCTACTAGAACTCTTGCGAAAGTTAATTTTGAAACATCCCGTTAATCAGTTTAGCAATTAAATTCATCCTTAAACCAAATCGTTTTCTTCTGTTTCGATACCTGTCACTAAGGATACGAAAAACTTTAAGTTTTGAATTGATGTGCTCAATTGTTATTCTACGACGACTAATCTCTTTATTGATGTCTTTCGCTTCCTTCGATAACTCCTTGTTTTTAGGTTTCTTTATGGCTATTAGCAGCTTACTCTTTATTTCTTTAAAGCCCTTATAGGCTAAATCAGCCATAATACATTTAAAATTTGCAAACTCTTTAGCATATTTTCTTGCTATCGTTAAATCATGTCTGCGTCCAGTAGCAACTTGAATACTGATGATTTGATTCAGGTTTGGACTAAAAATAACTTGTGTTTTAAGCGTATGTTTTTTCTTTTTACCGCTATAGTAATTTACTTGTTTTTTTAGGACGCTCTATCTGTGATTCAGTCACATCTACAATCACGAAATCAAGCTCTTTTATTTTGGGATCTCTTTTAGGTAGTGAAAATTGACGTGATCGCATGAGTGCCGTTTCGACTTTATGAATCGTTCGGTTTACATTACTTTCTGCAATATCATAAGCTGCTGCTAACTCAATTTGAGTGCTATATGAGCGTAAGTAATTAAAAGTTAATAATAATTGGTCTTCAATCGTTAATGTGTGTGGACGACCAGATTTTTTCTTTGCTCTTTCTGCTTCTTGCAGAATAGTAACCATTTGGACAAATAAAGGACGTGGAACTCCAACTAATCGTTTGAATTCCTTATCATTAAATCGTGTTAAATTTTCATATCTCATCTGTTCAGTATAAACCACTTCTTACTTTCGCAAGAGATCTAATCTTTCATGAAAAGATGAATAAACTATTTTATGCCGTTTTAAACCATGTATTTCCGATTATTTTTTCACTGTCTTGCTCAAATTAATGATTGATGCTCAATCTAGCGATCAATTCATACAAGCTTTAGCCTCATTTGAAAACTTTTCACCGATTCACTTGTGCAAGTCGCGGCTATCTAAGGTAAAATCGTTGACCTTATATAAAATACGAATGAGAGAGTCATATCCGTGCGTAATATTTTAGTCACTAACGCCCTACCATACGCCAATGGCCCCATCCATATGGGACACTTACTCGGTTATATCCAAGCAGATATTTGGGTTCGTGCCATGCGTGCAATGGGACACGATGTGACTTATGTATGTGCGGATGATGCTCACGGTACAGCCATCATGCTACGTGCCGAAGCAAATGGTATTTCACCTGAAGATCAAATTGCCAACGTACAAAAAGAGCACATTCGTGACTTTGACGGTTTCGGTGTACATTTCGATCATTATGATTCGACCAATAGTGATGAAAACAAAGCACGCTCTTCCGAGATTTATATTAAGAACCGTGAAGCAGGCAATATTGCCATTCGTCCTGTAACACAATTATTCGACCCTGAAAAAAGCATGTTCCTTTCAGATCGTTTCATTAAAGGCACATGCCCAAAATGTAAGTCGGAAGATCAATATGGCGATGCGTGTGAAGTCTGCGGTACAACATACAACGCGACTGAGCTTTTAAACCCAAAATCGACTTTGAGTGGTGCAACGCCTGTAGAGAAATCTTCAGATCATTACTTCTTTAAACTGCCGAATTTCT
>CALLKE010000142.1 GCA_938008555.1 uncultured Pedobacter sp. | reverse complement strand
TTTATCAAAAAATTAAATACACAATAAATTTGAACTAAAAACAGTAAACAACCTCATATACACAATGGATTTCATGTATGATGTATTTATAAACTAGGCGTCCCCTATTTAGCTCTACTAATTTGGACAAACTAAGACCATATCAATCAGAAGGTATTAAGAAAATTTTCGCTGAGTGGCGAAATGGCAAGCGGAGTGTTCTTTTTCAGATGCCTACTGGAACTGGTAAAACTATTCTATTTTCAGAAATTGTAAAAAAAGGGTATGAGCAACAGAAAAAAATTCTTGTTATAGCACATCGAAAGGAATTGGTAGAACAAATTCAAGATAAACTGAAGCACTATGGAGTCGAGGCGGGAATAATCATGGCTGGCACAGAATCTGATTCTTCTAAGATTGTACAAATTGCCTCCATACAAACTTTATCAAGAAGAGATAACCCAGAAGCCAATCTGATTATCATTGATGAATGCCATCATGCAAAGGCAAACTCGTATGCCAAACTGTGGTCAATATATCCCAATGCCAAATTTCTAGGCGTAACAGCTACACCTATTCGATCTAACGGCGAAGGATTCGATGATTTATTTGAGGTATTAATACCATCAATGATGATAAGTACGTTTATAGAGCAAGGTTATCTGTCAAGAATAAAACATTTCGTGTGTTCACATCCAAATTTGAGAGATGTAAAACAACAACGAGGTGATTACATTCCACAAATGCTGAAAAATGTAATGATACAAGATGGAATAATGGGTAACATAATTGAATCCTACGTAGAAAAGGCATGGAAAAAATCAACAATTGTATTTGCTGTCGACATAGAGCATAGCCAAACAATTGTTGAACAATATAAAAACATAGGAATTACTGCAGAACATATTGATGCAAAAACCCCTAAAACAGAAAGAAATAACATTATTGCCGCTTTCAAACGAAAAGAAATTAATGTCATAAGCAACGTAGGAATTATCACTGAAGGTTTTGATTTTCCAGAGTGCGAGGTTGTGCAGCTTGCACGACCAACCAAATCGCTGGCATTGTATTTGCAAATGACTGGCCGGGTTATGCGAACTTCCAAAAACAAAAAATATGGATTAATACTAGATAATGCGGGGTTATGGGTTGAACACGGCCAGTCAACCATAAATAGATATTGGTCATTAAATAGTATTAAAAGGAACAAAAATACAGCTAGATTTAATTATCAATTCGCAGCCTTGGATAAAATTCGAGTTGGTAAAAAGCGACCTATTGAAGTAGAAGGATTAGCATTAATTGAGCTGCCAGAAGAAAGAGAACGGCTCCTCATATTTGAAGATTTTTTCCAAACTGCAGACTCAAAAGGATATAAGCTCCTTTCCAGTTACAAGGCTTACAAAGCCTATTTAATGGGCAAAAATAGCTCAATTAGCAAACCTGAATTTGAGTATATCAAAGAACGCTTGAATAAGATTAACTCAGATTATCCAGAAGAAAAAAAATTCAAGTCAGGATTCTGGTTTAATGAAGAAATGAATCTATGTAAATCGAATCCAGATTTCAGAAAGTAAGTAATACCACACCCTAAAATCTAAACCAAAACAGCCCAATGGACTTAAAACGAATAAAATGGCAATTTTTAACGGGAGTGTAAAATAAACTGTGTCAAGACTAATTAACAATTGTAGTTATTAATGGTGATTTGGGGATTGAAATACCCCTGAATTTGACGGTGGTCTGTAAGAACTTTCTTCAAATTACAGGGGTATTTTTTGCACTTTTCGTTTTGATACTAATAGCATCTTGTAGATTTTAGCAATCTCAAAAAATATCATATTAGGTTAAACACCCACCCCACAATTACCTCCTCAATTTGAAATACCCTACACATTTATTCATTTTACCTTGGTTGTAGAATATAACAGTGTAATAATACATACCATCTGGTAACTCAACACCTGTGCGAGACCTTCCAGCAAAAAGGATTGTGTCATTATTATATCCCTCAGCTTTAAACACTGCTTCGCCACTTCTATTGGCAATCACTACTTCATTACTTGGGTACTTCTCGATATTCTGAATAATGAATGTATCATTATAGCCATCTCCATTGGGCGAAAGTGCTTTGGAGGCAACTACTCCTAAATCAACCACCCCATCACGTTCATTGGTGGTATTATAACCATTTTCTATCGGTGTTTTTGCTGGAATTTCGGCCATAAGCATACTGCTACTAATTGTAATTACTTGCGTAACTGTGCCTGGATAATAGTTTGCATTCCCTGCTGACATCGCCACTAAGGTTACTGTACCTGCAGAAATCGCTGTAATTAAACCTGTGCTTGGATTTACTGTGGCAGACCCACTGCCTGCAATGATTGAGAATGTAACTGTTCCACCACGATTATACGTAGCTGACGTATTTACTTTAGCTGTTAAGGTATGGCCTACAATCATGCTATTAGCCGAGGTAACAGTTAAAGTTGGAGTAGCCCTGTAAATCATGATTGTTTGACTTATTGAAGTCGAACTATAATTAGCAGTCGCTGCAGAGGTAGCTGTCAAGATAACGCTGCCAACTTGGACTCCCGTCAGTATACCACCTGTTCCTGAATTTAAAATGGCAATACCTGTTCCATACATAACACTGTAGGTTATTATACCTCCATTATTTGCGGTTGTACTTATTGCACATTGAATCGTTGCATCTACATTCACAGAATTTACCATATTAAATGCCAAAACAGGTGTATTCTTATTAATTGTAAATCCTTGGCTCACACTAGTTGCATTATAATTGGTGTCGCCAGCTGAGCTGGCTGTTAATGTAATTGTTCCAGCACTAATAGTATTAATTAAACCTGTTGTCGAATTAATTGTTGCAGATCCACTACCACCTGTAATTGAATATGTAATTAATCCTCCCATACCCCCCATGGCTGTTGTATGTGCAATAGCCGTTACACTAGCACCCCCTATTTGTAGTGTACCAAATAGGCTGATTGTCAAGGTTGGTGTATTTTTACTAATCACAATTAACTGACTGGCAGAGGATGGATAATAGCTAGTATCACCCGATGAGCTTGCTGTTAATGTAACTGTACCTGCACTAATTCCATTAATTAAACCTGTATTTGAGTCCACCGTAGCAGAGCCACTACCACCAAAGATCACAAAGGTAATTGCACCACCACGACCATCAGTGGCCGTAGTTACTACAGTCGCACTTAAGCTACCGCCTACATTCACCATATTGCCGGAGCTGATCGTTAACGTGGGTGTTATCATATTAATCGTCAATACCTGGCTTGTACTAGCAGGATTGTAACTTGCATCTCCTGCGGAACTCACCTGCAAGGTAACCGTACCAGATCCTATACCACTAATCAAACCACTAGAGGAATCTACTGTCGCTGAACCACTGCCACCAAGAATTGAATAGCTAAATTCGCCTCCTAGACCACCAGTAGCTGTAGTCACTACAGTCGCACTTAAACTACCATCTACATTCAACTGATTTGATGAAGTGATCGTTAACGTAGGCGTTATCACATTAACTGTCAGTAGCTGAGTTGCACTAGCCGGGTTGTAACTTGCGTCTCCTGCGGAACTCACCAACAAAATAGCCGTACCCGCTCCAACACCACTAATCAAACCTGTGCTCGGATCAACGGTCGCTGAACCACTGCCACCAAGAATCGAATAACTAAATGCCCCTCCTCGACCATCAGTAGCTGTAGTTACCACAGTCGCACTTAAACTACCGTCTACATTCAACTGATTTGACGAAGTAATCGTTAACGTAGGCGTTATCATATTAATTATCAATACCTGACTGGCACTAGCTGAATTGTAGCTCGAATCACCGGCAGAGCTTACCATCAAGATTACCGTGCCCGCACTAACTCCGTTAATCAAACCGGTACTTGGATTCACTGTCGCTGACCCACTGCCTGCAAGAATCGAATAACCAAACGCACCTCCGCGACCACCGGTGGCACTCGTGTTTGTTGTAGCAGTCAAGGACCCATTAACATTCACAGTATCAGCAGAAGTGATTGTTAATGTTGGCGTAGTTTTATTGATGGTAATCAATTGGCTCACACTTGTTGAATAATAGTTTGTATCACCCGCGGATGTTGCTGTTACAGTTACAGTGCCCGCACTATATCCTATAAGCAAACCTGTACCTGAATTAATGGTTGCTGAACCACTACCTGTCGCTATCGCATAAGTGATTAATCCACCACGGCCACCAGTGGCATTCGTGCTTGTTGTAACAGTCAAAGCGCCATTCACATTCACAGTATTAGCAGAAATGATCGTTAATGTTGGCGTAGTTTTGTTGATGGTGATTAACTGACTGGCACTTGCTGGATAGTAATTCGCATCACCTGCCGATGTAGCTGTCAAAGTTACTGTACCTACGCTAATAGCTGTAACAAAGCCCGTAGTAGAGTTTACCGTAGCTGAGCCACTGCCCGCGACAATCGCATACGTAATTCCCCCACCACTGCTATTAATAGCAGTCGTACTGACCGTAGCTGTCAGAGTTTCATTCACATTTAACGTGTTAGCAGAAGTGATACTTAAAGTTGGGGTAGTAGAGGTGATGTTTAGGATCTGACTTGTCGTAGCTGGAGCATAAACCAAGTTGCCCGCTGTAGATGCAACCAAAGTCACTGTGCCCGATCCAATACCCGTAATCAAACCACTCGTTGCATTTACTGTTGCCGAACCACTGCCTGAGGTAATTGAAAAAACGATCGATCCACCTAAACCAAGTGCAGCCGTAGAACTTGCTGTAGCCACTAAAGTTCCTTGTACAGGGAGCGTATTGGGGGAAGTAATGGTTAAAGTTTGGTTAAGTAACTGCGCTTGAGCATTAAAGGAAAAGATGAAAAAGCTTAATAAGCTAACGCAGATAGTTTTAATACATCCAATAAGTAAAGTTTTCTTCATACGAGTCCGATTTGGGTACGGGTCTGATTTCTAAGATTATTGTATTTTATGACATCTGGCTTGCACACCATATGCTGCCACTTGTTTCAACAATTATTATTGAACTAGTAAATTCCAGAAAAAGGAGACACTATAGACCAGCAAATCCAGAGCACAAAGAAGACATGTAGACAAAACCATATAATAAACAATTCTTACACTCTAAAACCAGCCATAGAATCATTCAAAAAATGGTATCGCCACTATCCACTAGATAAATTATTAGTGCCTACCAACCTAATACATTAAAATTACAAAAAGCAACGTAAAGTTATTTTTTTAATTAAAATGAAAAAAAATAATAAATAAAAAAACAACAATTATCATAAAATAGACTTATCAGTCGATATTTGTTAAGAAAAGTGATTGAAGAAGCCTATTAGAGGGAGCTGTTAAACTTTCGCCACAAAGAGAAGTACAGCGAACCAATTGTACAGAGAGTTACAATATTGTTCGAGTTATAAAGGGATCAGCCAACAAGAAGAGTGCTTGTAAATTAAAGTATAAGGTAGAGTGGAAAAGTACTTCTCTAAACAAAAAGGGGCTCTATCAAGCCCCTTTTTATTTATAAACATTCTTTAGTTTATTCCAAATCTTTCTTCCCAAAATCGATCATCACCGGAGTTGCAACACAGATGGAAGAATACGTACCAAATACAACCCCAATAAGCAATGCAAATGAGAAACCTCTGATCACTTCACCTCCAAAAATAAATAACACAACCAGTACGAAAAACACTGTTAATGCAGTAATAATGGTTCTGCTCAATGTACTGTTAATCGCAGTATTAATAATGACTTTAGAATCTTGATTTTTGCCTTTATTCATATTCAAGTATTCTCTGATTCGGTCAAATACAACCACCGTATCATTGATAGAATAACCAATAACGGTCAATATAGCTGCGATAAACGCCTGATCAATATCCAATGAGAATGGCAGTATACCATTGAACAGAGAAAAGAAAGATAACACCATTAAAGCATCATGTGCCGTGGCAACCATGGCCCCTAAACTAAACTGCCATTTGCGGAAGCGGAACAAAATGTAAATCGAAATAACAAGAATGGCAAATAATACGGAGTAAACAGCCGATATCTTGATATCCTTCGCAATAGTAGGCCCAACTTTCTGGGAGCTTAACACATCGCTTTTGACATTGACTTTGTTCAACCCTTCATGCAATTTAGCTTCAACCAAATGATCTGCTTGGTCATCTCCACGGTCGATTAAATAAGAGGTTGTTATTTTATACTTGTTATCTGCACCAAAAGTTTTTACCTCAGTGGTCATCTTAAAAGTTTCATCCAAACCATCACGTACTTTTTCAATATCGATCGGCTTTTCAAACTGTACTACATACGTACGACCACCTTTAAAGTCTACACCTAAGCTAAAGCCTCTTGTCAGCATCGAGATGAGGCCAGCAAGAATAAACAAACCAGAAAATGTATAAAACTTGAATCGATTTTTAACAAATGCATAGTTTGAATTTTTAAAGGTATGTGAGCTCCAAGGATTGGAAACTTTAATATCCCAACCTTTTTCAAACATCCATTCAAAAATCAATCTTGAGATCAGGATTGAACAAAAAAGTGATGTCACAATACCAATCATCAGCGTAGTAGCAAAGCCCAATATCGGACCAGACCCAAATGCATAAAGAATAACACCTGTTAGGAACGTCGTGATATTAGAATCTAGAATAGATGATAAAGCATGTTTATAACCATCAGCAACCGCTAGTCGGATTGATTTACCATGCCCTAACTCTTCTCGAATACGTTCATAAATAAGTACGTTTGCATCCACCGCGATACCCATGGTAAGCACAATACCTGCAATACCAGGAAGCGTTAGTACCGCACCAAACGAAGCAAGCACTCCCATCAAGAAGAACAGATTAACAAACACAGCTACGTTCGCAACTGTACCTGCACGATTGTAATACAACATCATAAAAACGAGCACCACAATCAAGCCTATACCTGCTGATAGCAGACCCGCATGAATAGCTGCTTCACCCAAAGATGGACCTACGATAGCTTCTTCAACAATTCGGGCTGGGGCAGGTAATCTACCGGCTTTTAAAACATTCGCTAAATCTTTTGTGTCTTCAACTGTGAAATTTCCACTAATAGAGGAAATACCATTCGGAATTTCACCTTGAACTGTAGGAGCTGAATACACCACATTATCCAATACAATGGCGATACTTTTTTTATTTTTTGGGTCAGCGGAGGCTGCAGCTGTCACATTACGCCAAGCACGTGCACCCTCACTATTCATGATCATGATCACTTCTGGACTACCCGTCTGACCATAATCAGCTCGTGCATCAGATATTACATCACCACCCAAAACTGGGCCACCTTCCATTGTACTTGTTTTTAAAGCATATAATTCAAACACTTTCGAGTCTGCAGAGACTGGTTTAACCCCCCATGCAAGTTTTATATTTTTTGGAATGATGGAGCGTCCTATTTCAGAATTGAGATAAGCACCTACTTTGGCTGTATCTTTTTGAAGTACCCAACCTACTGTCGGGCCAGGTCGGAGTGCTGTTTTTCCGTCCTGAGTTTGGTAAGTCGATGGGCTTAATAGTGCAAAAAGTGGATTTTTCTTGGCTTGATCTGCTGATTTATTTAATAAGGCTGTATCCTTTTTAGATACATCATTTTTATTGACCAGAGAAGCTAATTTACTTGTAGAAGCAGTATCTGATTTAGCTACAGGGGCTGCTTTTTTTGCACTATCAGCACTGCTTACTGCCAAAGTGCCTAGCGCTTTATTTAGATTTTCAAGCAAGTGAAAAACATCGGCATTCTCGTAAGTTTCCCAAAACTCTAGCTTAGCCGAACCTTGCAAAAGTTTTCGCACTCGCTCTGGATCTGATACACCTGGTAATTCGATCAGAATACGATTGGTACCCTCCTGTAATTGAATATTGGGAGAAGTAACACCAAATTTATCAATACGAGTACGAAGAATATTGAAAGAACGCTCGATAGCACTTTTAGATTCTTTTCGCAAAAAATTTAAAACATCTGCATTGCTTGCATCTATTTTGATATTGGCCATATTTTCTTTTGTAGAGAACAGAGGAGCCATTTTTTTACTTGCATTCGCTTTTTCAAACTCCTCACCAAAGAGTGTAATAAAATCTTTCTGGCTGGTTGTCAAACGAGTCTCTGCATTACGCAAGGCGACATTAAAGCCCACATCAGCACTATTATTAGCCAAATTACGAACAAGCTCTGTCAATGAAATTTGCATGGTCACATTCATACCACCCTTTAAATCTAACCCTAGAGGTATTTCGCGCTCTTTAGCATACTGGTATGTAATATATTTCACCACACCCCAAACTGGCTGGGTAGATACAGAGTCTAGATAGATTTTCTCTTTAGTCAAGTTACCATTGGCGTACTTTTTAGCATTTTCTTCCACATGTTTGGCAATCCACGTGAAAGAGAGTGAGTACAAGCACGCAATTGCTAAAATGATTGCGGCGAATTTAACTAGTCCTTTACCTTGCATATTTTATTTTGAATTATCTGTTTTTAGGAGGTCAAATCTAACCAATTTTTCAATTTATGGAATCCTTTTAAATGGAATTTGTCAGCCATATAGATGCGGCTCATTCATCTGAATTTATTGACTCAAAAGTTGAGACAACAATACTTTTCGCTTAGCCGTATCTCCCCAATACGATCTAAAATAATCCTTGCCTCACAATGGTTTTATTTTTTTGATTGATTCGGAAACTTTGAGATGTCCATATATATAATTTCCCACTGATGGCCATCTAAATCTCCAAAACCATGTTGATACATCCAGCCGTAGTCTTATGGTTCTTTGTAAACAGTACCTCCTAATTTCTCTGCTTTTGCTACCAATTGTTGTACTTCTTCTCTCGAATTGGTGTCCAAAGAAATTATAACTTCGGTAGCTACTTTGGCATCACATATTTGTTTTTCAATAAAAGTTTAAAAGAAGGATTCTGTTATAAGCATAACGAAACTACCTTCCTCGATAATCATACAGGTAGCTTTATCGTCTGTAAATTGGGATCAAAGCTAAACCCAAGTTTGGTAAAGAAAGAAACTGATCTTTCTAGATTCTTCACAGGAAGATTGATGAAAACTTTTCTTGCCATTTTTTTAAATTTTTGCTCGTTATTGATTGTGCAACAATTTGACCTAATTTTTGTGGGGATGTTGTGCATTACTTTCTGCCAGCTTACGATCTAGAAAGTCCCACTTCCATCGTTCCTTCTTGCCTGTTTTAGGATCTATTGCATGAATTAAACTTCCATCTTGATCCGTTTTGAACGAATGTCGATCAATTTCGATCCACACCTTACTCCCCGCTTTTTGCTCGTATAGAATTATTTCTAAAACAATATTGGGTTTTTCGTAATAAACTAGCCTTTCCTTTATCTTCTTGATTTCCGCCTCACTTGGCAAATAAGAATTCCCATTTTTATCTGTTTGAAAAAAATCATCGCCGTAGCTTGGCTGCCCCTTTAGGTATTTTTTATCAACGAAAAATGCCCATTTGTTGTATTTGTTTAATTCCACTCTGTTCCCCTTAAGGTCTTCTAGCATCCAATCCCTTGGATATCCTTTTGTTGGATACTTTTTTCTTGCTTGATCAATCCACCAATCACCTCCATTTTTATGGATCATGTACACACGTGCATTGCCAGCCTCATTTCCAACATCTTTATACCATGTTTCTGCTTGTATCATACCCTTTGTATTTGCACTTACAGTCCACATGGATCGAACAAAATCAATAGGTGCATGTTTATTTTCTTGACCACACGAAGTGGCACTTATGGTCATTTGAATGTATACTACTATGATTACTAATTGCTTCATTTATTACTTGCTTGTGCCATAAAAGAATCTCTTTCTACCCTACGAACCATTACGAGGCTATTTGTTTATATAGGCTACTTTTTGTGGGGGTGTTGTGTATTACTTTCTGCCAGCTTACGATCTAGAAAGTCCCACTTCCATCGTTCCTTCTTGCCTGTTTTAGGATCTATTGCATGAATTAAACTTCCATCTTGATCCGTTTTGAACGAATGTCGATCAATTTCGATCCACACCTTACTCCCTGCTTTTTGCTCGTATAGAATTATTTCTAGGACAATATTGGGTTTCTCGTAATAAGCTAGCTGCTCTTTTGTTTTCTTAAGCTCTGCAGGGTTAAGATCTCGACTACTCCCGTTATCATCCAGCTTAGAAGGATCATCTCCATAAGTAGATTCTCCTTTTAGATACTTCTTATCTATATAAAAGGCCCACTTATTGTAATTTTTTAAAAAAATACTATCCTCTTTAATCAATTGTTTTGCGGCTTTCAAGAAAGGAAGCCGAGTATTAGGAAAGTTTTTTTTTGCCTGCTGATACCACCAAATACCTCCATTTTTATGGACCATATATACCCATGCATTACCTGGTTCTTTGTCAAAGTAATGAACATCAACCTCGCCTCGTATCAGCCCTGATGTATCAGCTACCATATTCCACATATACTTTGTGAAATCGATCAAGGCATATCGCGACTTTTGCTTCTGTGCAAAACTCATTAAGCTAAATGCCACACTTATCAACAATAAAACAGCACTCTTCCTCATAATCTCCTAATTTTCTGCGATTAGGGGTCGATAGTATCCTTTCCAACCCTTATGTCGTATTAATGCATTTCCTTTTCTACTATAAATAGATATGACTGTTTTACCACATCCGCGATCCTTGTTTAAAACATTTTGCTCAGCACTACAATAGCCCTGATCATTGCCATTACCTAAAGCTTCCATCACAACCACCTGGTCTTTCTCAGCAATATATTCTTTCACTATGCCCGTGTGACCATCGTCCCCATACCGCCAAACAAACACATCACCTGGTTGTGGAATGAAATTATATGTATCGGGGTCTATTCCTTTGCTCTCCACCATAAACTGTAGCTTATTATTGCATTTTTTTCAAATACATCATCATTCACCATATCTGCCGTTGTAAAATGCGGCACCTTCTCAAACAACCCCAACTCCTTCAAATACCGACTCACAAATTCACTGCAATCCATCTGGGCTAAGGCTTCTGGCGTTTCCCCTGTCCGCAGACTTCGTGGAGAAGTCTCTTGTTTGTAGAGAATATGCTGCTCGGCTAGGTTCTTCATCACGCCTAATGCTACGACTATTTTTGCTTCACTAGTAGATTCTTCAATAACCTTCTCGTCCGGGCTCTTAGCCGCCGGCATCAAGCTACCCTCTCCAGAGCTGTCTATCGTACTATTGATTGATCCAGTTAGTATGTGAGAAGACTGATTGGTAGGAGACAAACTAGGAGCATCTAGGCTTGTACTTGATTGAGATGCTATCATCGGGGTGGATATACTGGGATTAGGCTTGTCAGTAGACGTACTTGTTTGACCAGAAGAATCTATCTGAGTCAATCTATTAACAATAAACCTATCAGGATCCGCCAGATTGCTATCTAGTTTTTGGCACTCATCCTTGAACTCCTTGAGATCATTTTCGAATTGCTTAAGTTCAAGCTTACACTCCTCAAACACACGACCAACTTCCCTAAGTTCTTCAATCTTTTCACGCTTAGACTTTAGTTCATCACATTGAAGCTGTCTAAGTTCACGCTGATATTCCTTGTGCCCAATTCGAGGGGAGTATTGCTCCGCTCGTTTCTTAGATTCATTTTTAAGGCTGTCAAGCTCGCTATCCAATTTCTCTCGTTTGTATTTAAAATAATTGAGCATACTTTCAGTTTCCTCAAGTTTACGCACATACTCGAGTTTCATGGGTTCATACTGTTCAAATCCGGACCCAGATTTAGATTGCTTCAGTTCATTTTCAAATTTCCCCAGCTCAAGTTCAAATTCCTCACGTTCACGCTTAAACTTATCGAGCTCATTTTCAATTCCAGACTGTTTAGCTTTATTAAAATACTTACGATCAAGTGCACCACGCACATGGTCAATTTCATCTCTCTCAAGCTTATTATGCTCATCTTTATGATAGTCGAGCGTATCCTCAATATCAAAATACTCCTGAATATCTTGAAGTTTCACCTTAGCATTTTCTAGTTCCTCAAGCTCAAGATTCAGCTCCGCACGTGTAGCATTCATTACGTTATATTGAATAGCAAGCAGCTCTTCAAGCCGTTCAAAGTCGAAATTATGGTATGCCTCCCAATATCTTGCATAATCAAATTTAAGCCCCGTTCGTTTGGGTTGATCAAGTTTATTTTCAAGCTCTTCAAGATCAGCTTCAAGCTCATCCCTCACATACATAAATTCACTAAGCACATTTCCCATTCCATCAAGATTTTCAATTTTTTTCTGCTTAAACTTCAGGTCAATACGTTCAAGTGGATCAAGTTCATCCTTATCTTACAGCTCCTCACACTCCCATTCAAGCACATTACGATCACGCTCAGATTTTTCTATAGCACGTTCAATTTCGTTTGATTTTTTGCGTTTATCGTATTCAAAACGAAGTGTCATAAGGTCAGGTCTAAGTTCTTCACGATCATGATCTAGTTTATTACACACTGATACAACTTCACCAAGTTCCTTCACAATTTCCTCTCGCTCTTCTTCAAAATCTCTTAGAAGATCACGCTTTCTATCCTCTTCACGTTCGAGTTCTCTCCGCTCCTCCCGGGCTCGGGCGTAGTTTTCATCGTCCACAACTTCAGACCAATTCTCCATATTATCTTGATCACTAGAACTGGGTTCAAAATCATAATAACCGGAATCACTGTTAGGTTCATATCTTTCAAAATCAGGCTGCTTGATTACCGAACACTTTGGTTCTTTTCCTAGTAACATTACCACCTCTCTTTTGGCGCGCAGCAAAGAAGAAATTGCGGCTTTTAATGAAGAATGAAGTCCATAATCTACTGGCGCAGCTTCTATTGATTTGTTAGGTGACTGTAGCTCATGTACCAAAAGAGAACTTTTACTTTCGTAATGAGCTTTATTCAAATCTGCACCTCCACCCCAATTATTGTGATTGTATCCTAAACTAGTGCTAAAAGGGCTACCAAGATCGATACTTCCAAAACCGCCACCCAAGTCATTACGAATAGATGTCAAACTACCAGCACTACTATTTCCAAAAACATTTCCAGATCCATCGCCAAATTCGTTATCGGCCCCACCATCAACTTTGACTTTTTCCTCTTTCGTTAAAGGCATGAATACTACATTCAATTGCTCCAAGGAGCATTTATTCTTTTTCTTTTTGAAAAAATAAATCATCACGTTTCGTTGTGCGCTAATAAATTGACCCCGTTAATTGGAAACACGGATCAAACGTAGATGCAGTCGAAAAAGTACTTTGTAAAGAAATTATGAGTTTAAAATTCTCTTAAACCCGATACACATCGGGTCCAATTTTACGAATTGAAAAGTAGGGGCTGCATGAGAAGTGGCCGTCAGGAATCCACAACGTAATGCTTCGCGTACGCTACGGACAGACAGGGTATACTGATGAGAACGAATTAATTTCAAAAGCGAAAAGATCACTTTCCGATACAAAACTTGGAAAATATATTTTCCAGCAGATCGTCAGTGGTCACAGTTCCTGTAATTTCTCCCAAGTAGTGAAGTGCCTGTTTGATATCAACAGCCAAGAAGTCAGAGGTAACAATGGAACTATCAATTCCTTGAAGTACTAGACCGAGTGATTCTTTTGTTTTTTGGAGAGCTTCCAAATGGCGAATATTGCTCACGATTACATCATCCGTACTAATTTGATGCAAATTCAGCTTGTGTAGGATTTCAACCTTGAGACTATCAATCCCTTCTTTGTTTTTAGCCGATATGAAATAAAAATCATCATTGCTAAACTGAGAGCTTAGATCGTGCCTCATTAAATCTTGCTTGTTCAATAGGGTGATGTATGGGATATTCAATAATCTGATTTGAGCTAATTGTTCCTTTACATCTTCAGCACTTTGCGATGGATCGAATAAGTAAATAATCAACTTAGCTTGCTTCATCTTCTCATGCGTACGCAATACGCCCAGAGCTTCGACAGTATCTTCAGTATCTCTAATTCCAGCGGTATCAATAAATCGAAATTTGATACCAGAAATAGTCATCTCATCTTCAATTGTGTCACGTGTGGTGCCTGCAATTTCGGATACAATGGCTCTATCTTCATTTAACAAAGCATTTAAAAGTGTAGATTTTCCAACATTGGGTTTTCCAGCAATCACCACAGGAACTCCATTTTTCATCACATTCCCTTGTTCAAATGATTGCATCAAACGATGAATAATGTGGTTGATTCGATAAATCAGATTCTTTAGATCGTCTCGGTTGGCAAATTCTACATCTTCTTCAGAAAAATCGAGCTCCAATTCAATCATTGATGCAAAATGAATGAGTTGATCCCGAAGACTCTGTAGCTCAGAAGAAAAACCGCCTCGCATTTGCTGCATCGCCACCTGATGCGAGGCTTGCGAATTAGATGCAATCAAATCCGCTACTGCTTCTGCTTGTGATAAATCGAGCTGCCCATTCAAAAAGGCACGCAAAGTAAATTCTCCTGGTTTTGCTACACGTGCACCTTTTTTTACCAATAACTTGATGATGGTTTCGATAATAAAAGGAGAGCCATGAGTAGATAGTTCGACCACATCTTCTTTTGTGTACGAATGCGGAGCTATAAACAAGGAGACCAATACCTCATCTAGTATGATTTTTCCATCGCGTATCGTGCCAAAATGAATAGTATGTGACGCTTGTTTAGTCAAATCTTTTCCACCAAAAACAGCATTAGCAATCGTAATTGATTCGGGCCCAGACAAACGAATAACTCCAATTGCACCCATCCCATTCGGCGTAGCCAAAGCCACGATGGTATCTGTAGATGAATTACTGATGGAGTTTGATAACTGAGACATGTACCTAGACGCTATAAATGGGTTTAACAAATTGGGCCAAATGTAGCGAATTAAACAAACAGGATCATATTGGTCTGTACTTGGCCAAATAAGCTGCAGCCGATTTTAGCGTGATCTTATCATTATTGACTAGGTGGTCTAAATCGACTGGTTGCTGAGTCTCATTTTCTAACCATGCGATGAAATCAACCAGTTGCAGGGAATCTAATAGTCCGCTTTCCAACAAATCTTGATTTTCATCAATATCGCTGATATTGAAATCAGCTCTGCTTGAGAAATGACCTAATATTCTGCTTTTTATATCCATACGTAAATATTGAGTTATCCAATTTGGTAATGGTTTTTCAATAGTTTCCTAAAAATAGAAAAGGGAACCATTTTTTTTAAGGTTACTGCTAAACGTTGCTCTGCTGAGCTTGGGATGTATCTAAATCTAGGCGACCTCGTATTTAAACTATATGCTATTTTTTCAGCTACTTTTTCGACGCTAATTCCAGTTTTTTCGTCCGTTTCTATTGTTCTGAGCGTTTTCTGAAATTGATTTTTATACTCACTGGATGTTCCAGTACCTTTAGTCAGCATCCTATTTTGAGTAAACTCAGAAGAAACATCTCCAGGTTGGATCACGATCACCTTGATATTCCAAGGAGCCAGCTCCATCGATAAAGCTTCACTTACCCCTTCTATGGCATATTTCGTAGCACTGTAAAAGCTTTGAAAAGGCAAGCCCATCAATCCCCCTATCGAACTTATATTGACGATGGTGCCTGATTTTTTTGCCCGCATTAATTTTAAAACTTCTTGCGTGATTGACACCGATCCAAAAAAATTGGTATTGAACATGGCTTTAGCCTCACCTATCAACGTTTCTTCAAAGGCTCCAGCAATCCCATATCCTGCACAATTAATTAAAGCATCTATCTTCCCCTCGTTTGTTAAAACTTTATCCACACCACGCTTGATGCTTTCCTGATCAGTGATATCCATTTCCATCACTGAGAAAGGAAACTGGTCTTGCTTAATAGACCGAGATGTGCCATAAACCTTCCATCCTTTTTCATGTAGTTTGATGGCCGTTGCTTTCCCTATACCTGAAGAGGCTCCTGTAATTAATACTGTTTTCATAGGTTTTCAGTTATGATTTTGAAAAGAACAAACTACTTCAAGTAGTAATGGGCAGTGAAGCTGATTCTACCTTTCCTTCTTCTTTTTTAAGCTTATTTCTCTCCTTAAACTTTAAAGACCACACTGCCGCCACCTGTGCAAATATAAAAATTGACCCTATTCCTAGTAACACCAGAGTAACGACCTCTGGGATAGAAAAGAGAGTCAATATTCCGAAGATGGATAAAACAACAACAAGCGCCCAATGAGTCCAGATTGGCATTTTTGATTCATAATTAATCTTTGGCTTATTGCTTGCAGACTTAATTCTCAAAAGAGAAAGTACCAAAGCCGCATAAATAAAACAGATTATAGATGAGCTAATGAGTGCAAATACAATTTCAAGTCTATACCAGTAAACAGTCACGGAACTCACTAGCACCAAACCACACAGCAAAATAACAGCCCCAATAGGTGATCCATATTTTAGAGAAATCTTAGCTGCAAATGGTGGCAGATGTCCTTCTCGAGCGACAATATATATAAATCTTGCACCTCCCATTACACCCGCATTAAACGTTCCTACAATCGCTACAAAGGAAACTAAAAGCCCGACATACAAGCCCAAATGACCTAATTGAAATTGAGCTAGTAACACATGAGGAGTCCTACTATCTGCTATTACTTTCTGAGAGATGCTCAAACTTAATCCCCAACAAAAAATAATATAAACCACTGTATTAACCACAATCGCAGACTGCATGGACCGGGGTATTTTTTTTAGATATGCTTTTGAGCTAAGTCCTAAAGAAGTAGCCCACTCAAAGCCCATAAATAAAAAGATGGAAAACCCAATGGACGCCGGAAAAAGCCAAGCTTGATTCGCGTTTCTAAATGATTCAACAACTGCTAATGGTGCTTTAGAATGAATAATACCCATTGCCCCAAAAGCTAAAATGCCTATGATAAGCAAAAATGTGGCCACAATCTGAATATTTCGAGGCAGCTCTAATCCCACACAATTGACAGAAACTATTGCTGCAATTAGTATGAGCATGGTAGCGATAATGGGAATAGATGGGAAAACGGATTGAACCACTAAAGCGAACATGTAACTCTCAACGCTACCAATAAAGACGACAAAGATGATGTATACAAAAACAAAAAATAGAGAGATTTTATTGGTAAATCCACGTAGCAGATACGTTCGAATACCAGGAGCTGAAGGATATATACTGGCTAGTTCTGAAAGCAGGCGAGCTACTCCAAAGCACAATGCTCCTCCCACTAAAATTGATAGCAGAATCCATCCTCCACTCATCATCTCATTCAGCCCAGCTATAATGGTGAATGAGGTACTAGAAATCGCCACCCCAACACAAACAGTCAGGTAAAAAAGTACTTCTTTAATTCCTTTCATATTGGGCTAAGTAAAAAGTATTTATAATTTGATTTTGTTAGCTCATCTTATAGTTAGTTCTAATAGTTCTAAGCAATTCCAAACATCATGAAGATAGAAGCAATCTTTTATTTCCTTCAACTTTGTTTGGCGAAGTACTCATCATAATCCCCAGATAACTAATGAAATCGCATCTAATTTAATCTGATCGCTTTGTTCACCGTATACTGCTATTTCCCCATTTAGTACGGCTTCTGCGGGATTTGTTTTACCGTTAAATACATCTCTCAGTATTTCAGCATCACCTTCAATGCGAATTTCGTGCGCTGAGGCAACTTCGCCAGCTATAATTTCAGAGATGGCACTTTCTTGAATGGCTAATGTATAAACCTCCTCCGAGTTAGACGATTGAATAATCATCCTTGGATTCCAGTTTTTCGTCAATTTTTTGACACCATCATTTTTATTTACTTCCGACTGAAATGATTGAAGACTAAGTAATAATTCGCTCATAGGATTTATCGATTTATGTTGTGATGGATAAATTTGCTTCACTAAACGTCTGTTGTTTTGTTTCCTCCCAAGGATAAGAAAGTCCCAGTTCTCTTTTTCCAATAATGACCTTCAGAATATCATTAGAGGGACCCATTAATGCTCCTGCCCGTGCATCCCTGTAACAACGCTCCACGATATTACCACGTTTATAGCCTTGTCCACCTGATATTTGTAAAGCTTTGTCGACCACAAATTGAGAAGCTTCACAGGCTGCTATTTTTAAAAGAGCAATCTCAACAAAGAACTTGTCATTCTGTGCTTTATCAAGCAGCTGAGTCAACAAGTCTGCTCGACTGAGTTCATTAAACACATTATTGATCTCAGTGGTTAATCGTGCACCTTTGTAAATGGACTCGCGCAAGATAGAGAGCTTCGTCTTCATCTCACCTACATAACGCTGAATAGTTTCTATATCGCTTGCTGTATTCCTAGTATCCGAATAGCTCCTTTGTTTCACCTTTGCTACTGCTGCATCATATGCACTTTGTGCAATCCCCAAGTAAACAGCCGATAAGCCAATAAAATAGATAGGAAGTGTGTATGCCATCAGCATGGAAAATCCACAGTTTGGTTTACCCAACCTATTGAAGCTTGGAACCCGACAATTTTTAAAATGTACCGGAGTACTTGAATTCCCTCGTAATCCCATCGCATCCCATTTGCCAATCAGGTTTATGTTGGGGTCTTTACCATCGACTAAAAAAACACTTAATTCATTCGCCTTACTATGCTTATCTGTACGAACAGGTAAAATGTAAAAATTAGCATATCCACTACTTGTAGCAAAGGATTTAAACGAATCCATCGTAAAGAAATCCCCATCTTGTTCTGCATAGCTTTCCATATGCCACAAGCGAGATCCTGTTGTAGGTTCGCTCATAGCAAGAGCACCAAGCCATTCACCTTCAACAATTGGTTTTAAAAAAGCATCTACTTGCTGCTCATTAACCAATGCATTGAAAAGAGGAATAGTAGAAATATGCATCAAATAAGACATCGCAGTAGATGCACATCCCTTGGCAATACTTTCAATAACCAAAGTAGTTGCCAAGGGATCGCCACCAACGCCTCCAAATTCTTTTCTGATGCCTAGCCCCAAAAGACCTTCCTTGCCTAATTGCCGAATATTCTCAGTTGGAAATTGGCCCTCACGATCAGTTTTTTCAGCATTAGGAGCAATGTATTCTTTCACTAGCTTATCTGCCTTGCGTTTAAATGTCGATTGCTCTCGTGTAAACGATAAGGCCTGACGATTGGAGTTGTCGTTGTGCATCTTTCTAAATTATTTAATGGCTAGGGTGGAATTAAAGTAAGTTTCTCTTCATATAAGGCTTATAAGCATTTTTCACGTGCAACTGTTTCTGATTCATTTCTATTTATTTTCAGCTTATCACTCACATATTCCAGCTTGTTTAACACTTCATCCAAATGCGCATGCGTATGTTCTGACATCAGGCTCATCCGGATTCTCGATTTTTTTAATGACACGGCTGGATAGGAAACAGGATTTACATACACATCCATTTCATGAAGCATTCTTACTGCCTCCTTCACTTTATAGTCATCTCCTATGATTAAGGGAAAGATAGCTGTTTCACAATTTTCTAATGTAAATCCTAAACTATTGAGTCCTTTTTTAAAATGATGAATGTTGCTCCATAATTTTTCCCTCCTTTCTGGCTCCTGCTCAATAACATCAATAGAAGCGATCATCGAAGCAGCTACTTGGGGAGTCATACCTGTAGAAAACATATAGGGCCTGGAAAAGAAATTGAGCATAAAAGCGAGCTCTTTGGTTGTTGCTACAAAACCACCTACACCACCCAACGCTTTTGAAAAGGTTCCGGCTACAAAATCTATTTGGCCTTCGAGACCAAAGTATTCGGGTGTACCTCGTCCATTAGCACCAATTACTCCAGAAGCATGCGCTTCGTCTACATATAAGTAAGCCTTGTATCTTTTGGCCAATTCATGTAGTTTATCTAAAGGAGCAATATCTCCATCCATGGAATATACTCCGTCAACAGCGATCAGCACATTATTATACCTTCCTTGAGTCGTTTTAAGAATTTTCTCGAGAGAATCTAAATCATTATGAAGGAAAAACTTTGTATTGGTACCCTTACAGCCATCAATAATACTGGCATGTGCAAGCATATCTAAAATGGCTAAATCATTTTTTCCTAGTAATGAAGAAAGTACTCCATTATTGGCACCAAAACCAGATGTGAAGATAATCGCTGCTTCCTGTCCTTTAAACTCAGCAACTCTTTTCTCTAGTTTTTCATGAATATCGATCGAGCCTCCTAAAAGAGGAACGCTACCCGCACCCGCACCATATTTTAAAAGTGCTTTCTGGCCAGCTTCAACTACTTTGGGATGTGTCGCTAAGTTTAAATAATCATTAGAAGCTAAGTAGATCATATGCCGAACTTGTTTCGTATACATATCATACACTTCTCTAACTGGACGAGAACCATTCAAGGCAATTCGTTTATAATGCATGTGTTTATTATCAAATAGATAATTCCTGTGCTGATAAAACTCATTTGCCTTCTCGTTGAGATCTGTTGTCGACTCCGATAAATAATCTTTTAGTGTTTTTTTTTCAAATTTCATGAGGTAGATTTTAAGTGAATTATGATTGTTTATTGTTTGATTTATTCATTTTTTATTATTGAGGCCACATCCTATTTAATATTATATTGTTTGACCACCTATCAGATTCATTATTGGTTGATTTATCCATATATCCATTTTGCTCGATAAACTAGTCACCAAGCATGAACACTTTATAGTCCTTGATCAAAACCCATTTTATAATGGATGAAATACTATACTGTATTAATACCAGTCCTTTGTAGAGCCTGTTCTAAAAAACAAACGGATTGTATTTACTATACCTGATAATGAGACATATCATTATAATCGGAACCAGAGCAGTTTTTGCAAAATATAAATTCATGATGCTTCCTCAGCGCTAACTATGTTTCACTTTGACTATAGCGACAATATTAGTATTTATTTTATCTATAAATAAAATTTAAATAAATAAAATTAACTAATCGATAAATTAAATATCAAAAGAGCAATCAATTATAGAAAGTACGCTATTAGATAATCTCATTTGACAGCGAGACCAATGACAATGTTTCGCTAGCTCATCATATCTACACACAAAAGTGGTTTGACAAAACCTAGTAGAGTAAGTATTGGCGGAGTTTACGCTATCGTATATTATTGAATCAACGGGTAGCTATAATTAATAGCTCCAAATCTTTGAGAGGGATATTAAATCGCTCTGCTAGGTCTTTATTGGTCAAGACTCCTTGGTACAAATAAATTGCATTACGAACTCCTGGCCGCTCCCAGATCAAATTCACAATACCACCCACATCGCCAATATCAATCAATATGGGGGTAAAAATATTGGTCAAAGCATAAGTTGCAGTACGTGACACTCGCGATGCAATATTAGGCACACAATAGTGGATCACGTCATATTTTCGAAAGATAGGCTCAGTATGATTAGTTACTCTAGAAGTTTCAAAACAGCCACCTTGATCAATACTGACATCAATAATGACTGAATTTGGTTTCATACTGCTAACTGCTTCTTCAGATACAATACATGGGCTTCTTCCATTATTAGCGCGAATGGCTCCAATCACCACATCACAGTTACAGATAGCTTTCTGCAGTACAATAGGCTGAATAACGGAAGTATAAATTCTTGAATTAATATTGTTCTGCAATCGACGCAAACGACAAATTGAACTATCAAAAACTTTAACAGAGGCCCCTAATGCAATAGCTGTTCGAGTAGCATACTCTCCAACAGCACCTGCTCCTAAAATGACAATTTCTGTTGAAGGAACACCTGTAACACCACCAAGCATCAAACCTTTTCCACCAAAAACAGTACTTAAATACTCGGCAGCAATCAAAATAGAAGTAGCCCCAACAATTTCTCCCATGGCCCGAACGACACTAAGTACATTTCCGTCATCCAACAAATATTCAAAAGATAAGGCAGTGATTTTTTTCTTCATTAAAGCATGCAAGTATTCAGCCTTTAATGTCGACATCTGAAGAGCTGAGAATAGAACTTGCCCAGTTTTCATCATACCAATTTCTTCCATTGTTGGTGGAGCAATTTTAACAATGAAACTGGCATTATAAACTTCCTTCTTGTCATAGACAATATGCCCTCCCTGCTCACTGTAATTATTATCTGTAAAATTTGCTCCTAGACCTGCCCCAGACTCAACAATCACTTCGTGGCCATTTTGAACGAGAAGAGCTACTGATAAAGGTGTTAGCACGATACGATTTTCCTGAAAAGATGTTTCTTTCGGAATACCAATAGAGAAACTGCTATCCCTATTAGGAATTTCTAGCAGTGACTCTTTTGGTGCTAGAAGAGCCTGTCTTGCAATATCGGCGAACTTATTCATTATTTATATTGGCGTAATATGTAGTGAGTCTAATAATAATCCAAAATATTTTCTTAAGCTCCAGAAAACATTCTAGTCAGATATAATGTCTGCAACAATGGCGCGCTCAGTTTCATTTAATATCGTCAAAACAAGCTTAACGTAACGCTTCGGCCAGAAGGAGCTTATTTTCTCAGGCCATTCAATGAAGCAATAAGACCCAGAATTCAAATATTCTTCCAAACCCAAGTCCAATGCCTCTATTTCAGTTTTTAATCGATAAAAATCAAAGTGATAAACCGGATAATTAGTATTCGTCTCGTATTCGTTAACAATAGCATATGTCGGACTAGATACAGCTTCAACAACACCTAGTTCCTGACAAATCGCTTTAACTAAACTTGTTTTGCCTGCCCCCATATCGCCAAAAAGCAAAAATGTTTTCTCCCCCCCAAAAAAGGCCAAAAGTTCTTTCGCTGCCTCAGAAAGCTGAGTAATCGTAGTTACCTTAATTTGCATCAGAAGTTAGAAAATAGCGACAAAGATAAAGTGACATATTCACAATAAAGAAAAAAATGTTAAACTATGTTAAATAAAAAACAGTAATTAGGTTTTATAGTAGAAAAAATATAACAATTATTACTTTCGTCGTACTGCAAATTAAACTTGAGTCATAAAAAATTAGATACAAATTACAGAAGGCACAATTTATATTTAAAATAAGACAATTGCAATTTGTTTTTAAAATTATACACTTACTTTTTTAGCATCTGATATATATTCCGTAAAAATGAAGTTGAGAATTATTGTTTTACTGTTCATTGTTGTTGTATCTCGCTGCGAGCTACATGCACAGAAATTAGCTAACGACACCCTTAAATTAAGCCTACAGGAATCAGAGGATCTCTTTTTAAAGAAAAATCTTGCCGTAATTGCCCAGCATTACAATATTGATATTGCTCAGGCACAAGTAATCACTGCACGCTTATTTCAAAACCCTCAGTTTAATTATAATACCATCTTTTATAATCCGGTCACAAAGAAAATATTGAACTTCAGCCAGGGAAATGATGACATTACAAAAAACAGTGAATACTCCTTGGGGCTTTCCCAACTTTTTTTAACTGCAGGGAAGCGTAATAAAAATATACGATTAGCAAAAATTGGAGTAGAGCAAGCAACCTATCAATTTCTTGATCTGCTTCGTACATTAAAATTTACTTTACGAAATGATTTTTTCACCATCTATTTTCAACAGCAATCAGAAAAAGTTTATATCAAGGAGATTAACGCACTTCAAAAAATATTGGCCGCCTTTAAAGAACAGTATGAAAAAGGATATATATCCGAAAAGGAAGTATTACGTATACAGTCTCAATTATACTCACTACAAACAGAGTATAATTCCCTCCTATCAAGCATTGATGCAACCCAAGCAGAGTTTAAACTACTGATCAAGGCAAATACAAAGACCACTATAGAAACTGCTTACAATTACGATCTCGATGGAAAAAAAATACTCGCTACTATTCCCTATCAAACACTACTGGATTCAGCTAACATAAATCGAACTGATTTGAAAATAGCCAAAGCCAATATGTTATTCAATGACATGAATTTAAAAGTACAAAAAGCCCTAGCATGGCCTGATATCACCGTAGGTTTCAATTTTGATAAATATGGAAGTTATGTCCAAAATTTTAACAGTATTGGAGTCGCATTTGCGTTACCTTTTTTCAATCGTAATCAAGGAGGAATCAAGCAAGCTAAAATTACCATTGACCAGAGTAAAGTGCAATATCAGCAACAACAAGATCAAGTAGAAAGCGATGTCGCAACCAGCTATGCAAGTGCTTTACGATCAGAGCAGCTTTGTAATAGTTTCGACCCCAAATTCAAACAAGACTACAACCATTTAATACAAGAAGTGCTAAGAAACTACACAGAGCGTAATATTGGGCTATTAGATTTTTTAAATTTTTATGATGACTATAAAAGCAACACGCTATTACTTAACAATGCTTTGCTTGATCGAATAACATCACTTGAAACGCTGAATTTCGTAACCGGGACGCCTTTCTTTAACAAATAATTAACCATGTTGTTATTAATTTTTTTTCTGCAATGAACCGATTCAACAAATACAGTTTAAGCATTTTAGCAGCCATAGTATTATTATTTAATCTACTAGCATGCTCTAGTAAATCAAGCAAAGAAGAGGCTAAGATACCTTATCAAATACCTGACTCATTGTTCAATACATTAAAAACAGATACTGTTAGAATCTCTAAGCTAACTAATGCAATCAAGTTTAATGGTATGATTGATTTTAACACAGACAGGATGGTTACTATTTTTCCTCTGATTAGTGGAAATGTGCAAGATGTAAAGGTAATGCCCGGAGATTACATAAAAACTGGAGAAGTTCTTGGAAGGATAAAAAGTGCTGAGGTAGCCAACTATGACGCGGCCCTTACGAACGCCGAAACAAATGTGCGCCTAACTAAAATGCAGCTTGAACAACAAACCTCTTTATTTAAAAGTGGACTAGCCTCACAAATAGACGTAACAAATGCTGAAGTTAATCACCAACAAGCTATAGCCACTAAAACAGCCGCTGAGAAAATACTCCAGATAAATGGCAACAGCAAAAACGGTGAATATTTAATTAAATCTCCAATCGATGGATTTCTCGTTCAAAAAAATGTAACAAATGGCATGGCCATTAGAACCGACAATGGCAACGGGCTATTTATTATATCAGATCTAAAAGAAGTTTGGGTGCAAGCCAATGTATATGAGGAAAATATTCGCAAGGTACACCAAGGAGATGAGGTTGATGTAACAACAATAGCTTATCCAGACAAAGTATTCAAAGGTAAAATTAGCAGGCTGATGAATATTTTAGACCCGGTCAACAAAGTAATGAAAATGCGTGTGGTATTAAACAATCCGGATTATATGCTAAAACCTCAGATGTTTGCTACAGTTACGGTAAATAATACGGAGAAACAAGAAGCAGTCGCTATTTCAAGCGCCGCACTTATTTTTGACCATAGTCAATATTATGTACTCATTTATAAAGGCAAAAAATCCGTAGAACTAAGACCTGTAGAAGTCCTTAGCATCAATGGAAAAACAGCTTTTATCAAGAGTGGAGTCTCACCTGGTGAAATATTAATAGGGTCACAAGTAATCTTCATCTACGGTGCATTAAATAGCTAGGATATCACATTCATAATTAGTACAAATAAATGGCCAAATTTCTTCTGTCGATTATCGGTTTTTCATTAAAAAACAGATACTTCATTTTGTTCCTTGCCTCAATACTTATTATAGCTGGGATCATCACCTTTAAGGACATGCCAATTGAAGCATTCCCTGATGTGACCAATACAGAAATAACGGTTATCACACAATGGCCTGGCCGAAGCGCTGAAGAAGTAGAAAAATTAATCACCATCCCAATAGAAATTGCTTTAAATCCAGTCCAAAAAAAGCTGAGTTTACGCTCTACAAGTATTTTTGGACTAAGCTTCATCAAGCTAATTTTTGAAGACAATGTAAAAGACTCGGAAGCTAGACAGCAGGTGATGAATATGTTGGTCAACGCAACCCTTCCTCCTGGCATCACACCCGCAGTACAACCACCAACAGGTCCTACAGGTGAGATCTTTAGATACACTTTGAAAAGCTCCATTAGAAACGTCAGAGAATTAAAGACCATACAAGATTGGGTAATAGACAGACGACTAAGAGCAATACCTGGTATTGGAGATGTCAACAGCTTTGGAGGAAAGACCAAAACATATGAAATTACTGTACACCCTGGGAAGCTAGCCACATTAGGTATCACCTCCTTAGATGTATTTACAGCTGTGCAGAAGACTAATATTAATGTGGGGGGTGATATGATCATTCAAAACAATCAAGCTTTTGCTGTCAGGGGATTAGGCTTATTGAATGACATTAATGAAATCAGAAATATCATTGTCAGCGATAATAATGGTATCCCTGTATTGGTAAAAGATGTAGCTGATGTGCAGATATCAAATCTACCTAGATTAGGCTGGGTAGGTCGAAGCGACGCAGTGATCGACAAATCAGGAAAAAGAAAAGTAATAGATAACGAAGATGCTGTTGAAGCAATCATTGTCATGCGAAAAGGAGAAAATCCTTCAGAGGTAGTAGGCGCCTTAAAGAAAGAGATCAACAAGATAAACCGAGATATTCTTCCAGCAGATACCCAAATAGTTCCATACTATGATCGTACTAACCTGATTTCATATGCCACTGATACTGTTTTACACAACCTTGCAGAAGGCATATTGCTAGTGATTATACTCGTTTCACTTTTCCTATTCAACTGGCGCGCTACTGTCATTGTGGCTATTATCATTCCCATGTCTATGCTCTTCGCTTTTATTTGTTTGCGACTGATGGGTATGTCGGCCAACTTGCTTTCATTAGGTGCAGTCGATTTTGGAATTATTCTGGATGGGACGATTGTAATGGTTGAAGGCATGTTTGTCATATTAGATCACAAGGCTGTTCACCTAGGTATGGAAAGATTCAATAAAATAAGCAAGCTTGGGATTATTAGAAGAGCCGGTTCTCAAATTGGGAAACGACCATTTTATTTAAATCTCATTATCATTACTGCCCTGCTTCCTATTTTTGCTTTTCAGAAGGTTGAGGGGAAAATGTTTTCTCCATTAGCTTATACCCTTGCATTTGCCTTATTAGGATCATTAATCACCACATTAACATTAGTCCCTGTATTAATTTCTTTTTTACTCGACAAAAATGTAAGAGAAAAGCACAACCCAATTGTTCATGGCTTTACTGCTTTTCTGCTAAAGGGCTTTGATTTTACATATAAAAACAGAAAAGCTACAATTCCTATTGCCTTTGTTATGATGGTTATAGGAATATTCAGTTTTAGATTTTTAGGTAGCGAGTTTTTACCCGAGCTAAATGAAGGATCCATATGGTTAAGAGTACAACTTCCCTATAGTGTATCCTTAGACAAGTCTGTCGAAGTAGCCAAGCAAGCTAGAAGTATCGTGATGACTTTTCCACAAGTACGGTATACTGTATCCCAAACTGGACGACCCGATAATGGCACTGATGTAACTGGATTTTACAATAATGAGTTCGATATTTTAATGTATCCTGAAAAAGATTGGAAGCCAAAAATTTCAAAGGAAGAACTTATTAGCCAAATGAATACGAGTTTATCAAAAATTCCAGGCGCCAATCTCAATTTTTCTCAACCCATTATGGATAATGTAGAGGAAGCTGTATCAGGTGTTAAAGGATCCATTGTAATAAAAATTTATGGTGATTCGCTGAATTATTCAGAAAAGAAAATAAAAGAAGTGTACCAGGTATTGAAGAAAATAAGGGGTGTTGAAGACTTAGGTGTGATGGAAAGTATTGGCTTACCTGAACTGGATATTAATCTTGATCAACAAAAAATGGCTCAATACGGAGTAGCTACTGCCGATGCTAATTCAGTCATCAGCATGGCTATTGGTGGACAAGCCGCCTCTACTTTATATGAAGGTGTAAGAACATTTGATATTAGAATCCGCTTACCAGAAGCATTCCGAAAAACACCTGAGGATATTGGTAACCTATTAGTACCCACACAAAGTGGATCCAAAGTACCTATTAGAGAAATAGCTTCTATTACGCAAAAAACAGGTCCATGTTTAATTTTCCGAGATGGCAATGAACGATATACTGCACTCAAATTCTCTGTTCGTGGGAGGGACATGGGCAGCACTATTGCAGAGGCACAAGCGAAAGTAAATGAAAAGGTGTCACTAAAAAGAGGCTACAATATGGCTTGGCAAGGCGATTTTGAAAATCAGCAGCGTGCTGAAAAGAGATTAGCATTAGTGGTCCCCATCAGCTTGTTCCTCATCTTTCTTTTATTATTCTCGTTATTTGGAAATTTCAAAGACTCGTTATTAGTTTTCCTCAATGTTCCATTTGCATTAGTTGGCGGCATATTAGCACTCTTAATTACAGGCACAAATTTCAGTATATCGGCTGGTATCGGATTTATAGCCTTATTTGGAATTTGTATTCAGGATGGAATTATCCTCATAACTGTTTTCAAAGAGAACCTTGACAAAATGCGAGGGCAAACACAATCACTTTATTCTGCAATAAAGCTTGGAGTAAATGCCAGAATAAGACCCGTACTCATGACTGCCATGATGGCCGCTATTGGGCTGCTACCTGCCGCCACATCACATAGCATCGGTTCTGAAAGTTCAAGACCATTGGCACGAGTAGTAATTGGAGGTATCCTTTGCGCCATGATTTTTAGCCTTTGGGTATTTCCACTCATTTTTGATTGGGCATATAAAAGAAAAAGTGCAACCCTCAGCAAAAGCTATAATGCAAAATAAGAGCCCTTCTATCAACTAAGTCCATAAAAAAATGGAGGTATCATCAGTCTTTAAAAGATGAAGGGTAGTGTATCTAAATGTATGATAGGTAATATTTGGATAAAATATGATCGAAA